>DASRZC010000097.1:0-28430 GCA_035686785.1 Kapaibacterium sp. (SeqCode) | reverse complement strand
AATAAATCCAGAAAATCCATCCAATCCGCGTAATCCAGGTTCAAGCCGCATAATCCAGGTTCAGGTTTCATGCCTTACGAATTATTTCTCGCCCGGCGGTATGCGTTCTCGAAGCGCCGCGAGAATTTCATCACGATCATCAGCATTCTTTCGATCGTCGGCCTGGCGGTAGGCACGGCGGCGCTGATTATCGTGCTCTCGGTCTTCAATGGATTTTCTTCGGTGGTCACGAATATTTATGTTAGCTTCGACCCTCACGTTCGAATTTCAGCCCTTGCTGATACTTCTAACACCGCTGCCCCCTCGGTTATAACAAACGCCGATAGCGTCATCCATCTCGTTAAGCAAATCCCGGAAGTTACCGCCGCGGCGCAGGCGGTCCATGGGCAAGCGGTCCTTGTGCATTACACGCTGCCAAAAGTGATCGATCTCACCGGCATTTCCGATTCGGACGCCCGCGCTGTTTCCGGGCTGGCGAAGAGTATGCAGTCCGGCAAACTGGAACTCGATTCGAACAGTATTGTCGTCGGTGAAATCCTTGCAGATGAACTTGCGGTGCAGCTTGGAGACAGCCTCGAAGTCTATAGTCCATCGGGCTTGGAACGCATCCTGACGGAACCCGTCACGCCACGAATGCGAAAGCTTATCGTGACTGGAATTTTCGCGGCCAACAACAAGGACTACGATGCTGTGAACGCCTACACCAGCCCCGAAGCGGCGCGCGATCTCTTTAATATTCCGGCGAATGCGGCAACCAATATTGACGTGCGGATAAAGGACGTGAGGGACGCGAATGACGTAAGAAATAAAATTGAAAAGTCGATTGGAGCAGGCTACACGGTTCAATCCTGGTATGACCTGCATACGGAACTTTATTCAGTCATGCAAATCGAGCGGTGGGTGGCATATATTATTTTGTTTCTCATCGTCGGCGTGGCGGCGTTCAGCATATTTAGTTCACTTACGCTGACAGTTTTCGAGAAGCAGCGGGACATCGGCCTGCTCCGCGCACTCGGCAGCCCGATCGCTGGCATTCGAAAAATATATTGGTATCAGGGTACGCTCGTCGGGCTGCTCGGCACGGTTACGGGCTGCCTGATCGGTCTCATTGTCGTGGTCTTGCAGCAGCAATTCGGATTTTTCCCACTCGACACGACGGTCTATATCATCTCCTCGCTGCCGGTAGAATTGCGCTGGCAGGATTTCGTCTCCGTCGGCGTTGGCGCGATGGCGCTCACGATGCTTTGCTCGCTTTTCCCCTCCCGCCGCGCCGCGAAAGTCGATCCGGCGGTGGCATTAAGGTGGGAATAGAATTGTCGTCCGTGTAGCGCAGGCTTTCGAGCCTGCGACCGGGCTTTCTAGCCCGGTCGCGCATCGGTTTTACGGCCGCGCACAGGCTCGAAAGCCTGTGCTACACGAGCATCTGAATTAGTGTTACAATTTTTCCGTTCATTAGTCTTCGCAAACATCTTCCATGAAATAATGGATAAGGAGTTAAAAATGATTGAGAGGCCATGGAGCTTTACGCTCCTGCTCACCGCGTGCTTATTCCCCGCAAGCCGGACGATTGCACAGCCCGCAGGAATCGTGGCGCGAATGCTTTTTCCGCCAAGAAATTACGAAATTGCGCTCGGCGACTCGATCACGCCGAGCGTGCGTGTGTGGAACCGGGACAGCGTCGCTTCAACCCCGCTCGAACTCCATTACCGCATCCGCAATGTCACAACGTATCTGACCGTCTATGAAGATTCGCTTCTTGCCCCCGCTGTCGCGCCGGGAGATAGCATCGACGAGGCATTCTCGGCCTTTGCGACCAGCCCAAACATTCTAAAAGAGCTTGGCTCCTTCCATGCATGTCTCACGCTTGCAAACGATACGTCCCATGCCTTCTGCACCCGGCTCTTCGGCGTACGACGGACGGCGGTGCCATATCGCGATCCCTCCAATAATTATAGCCACACCTCGTTCGGTGATATTCCCGACCAAACGCGGTGGGTTTCAGAAGGCGCGACGGTCTTGGATGGAGAGGATTCGACCTGGGATCCGCCGCCGCCGCGTGCCAATGACGGCTTCGGGCCCGATACTTTAATCTCTCCCGTCCTTCGGCTCGACAGAAAAGATGTGAATGGAAATTTTTATTCGGGCGATGATGTGGGAGATACTCTTACGAGCTTTCCAATCAATATGCAGGGTATGGATCGCATGACCCTTTGGTTCGATTACATGCGGGCTGGCCGGTATCGCTATCCATTACGCTGGGATGATAGTTTGATGCTCGGACCGGAAAGCACGATCCTCGATAGCGCGGGAAATGTTATTCGTCCGGGAGATTCATTGATACTGGAATTCAAGAAGCCCTCGGCTCCGGCAGAGAATCCCGCGCCGGAAGATTGGAACGAAATGGCGGCGATCGATGGCGGGCGCGACTTCGAGTTCAAGTCTTTTTTTGCGAGGCAAAACGATTCTGGATGGCAAGTCACGATCGATGGGATAACAAAAGCTGTGGCAGACACTTCAAACTATCTCACGACCGATTTCCGATTTCGTTTTCGGTTGAAGGCCAATGACAATGCACCTCAAACCGGATCCCACGCTGATGACGCGGACGAATGGTACATCGATAATCCGACGGTCACCGCACCTCTTAAGCCCGAGTTAGAAGTGCGATGGGTGCGTGTTGTGAATCCATATTCGAAGGTGCCTCAGTCGCAAGCTGTTTTTCCGATATTCGTGGATGTCATCGACGTTGGCACCTCTTATGGAGTTGGTCTCCCCTTCCGTGTTACCATTCTCGATCCGAACGGCAACGTCGTTTACTCCCAGCAGGCCGTTCTCGATAGGCTTACGGAGGGGCAAGATACCGTTCTACGATTCCCGAATTGGGATGCTTCTAATCTTCCGGGAAATGCTACCGAGTACACCGTCACCGCGGCATTGGGAGAACCCGGAGTGAACGCTTATCAGGCGGACGATTCCACTTATACGAAATTTTACCTGAACGTCGATGACAACCCCGGTGGAGTTCAAGATTTTGCCTATGACGATGCGGGTCTCGATCCCGGCCCAAATACCGGCAACGATATTCCAAAACTCACGGGCATCCCCGGCTCGGGAATCGGCTTTCCCGGCACGACTGGGAGCCTCGCCATGAAATTCCAGCTTGCGCGAAAGGATACGCTTTATGGCACGAGGCTATATTTCGGAAGTGCAAATCAAGCACCGGATTATATTCGCCTTTCATTGCACAATGGCGATTCGAATTCCTGTGTGCCACTCGATACGGTTGTGCAGCCAGGCGTTCAGACTACGATGGAAGCGGAGCGCGGTGGAAACGAATTCAATCAATTTTGGACCTACATTTTTCCCAAACCGATCATTCTTCCGAAAGGAATTTATTGGATGGCCGTAAGCCAGCTTAATTCTTTTGTTAGCATGGATCTTGGCGGATATTTTTCTCGCGGCGGCGGCCAATTCGTAACCACGAGCGTCAGCGCGCCTCGAATTCAGTCCACTTATGGTCCATCTTCGTCCATGATGTCCTATGGCACACAATGGGGAAGCAGCCCTGCCGATAATAATGGAAACGTAGGTTGCTCGTTCGCGATGGAAACCCCTGCCGGCAGCGGCAACTGGAAGCCGCTTACGCCAGACACCGGCTGGTGGCCCGCGATGACGGCCTCCAGCGGGATGTCGCCGATTATCATCGCGAAAATCGATTCGCTGCCCTGGACAGGCACCGGAACTTACTTGCCAATGATTCGGCCAATGGTCGGACTCTGGACCGACATCACATTCGGGGTATCAGCCTCTCCCCTCGCGCCGGCGTTTGGCTTCCAGCCAAATTATCCAAATCCCTTCGATCCTAATGAAGCTTCGACGACGATTTCCTTCACGCTGCCAGCGCAGGCTCCGGTATCGCTTACCATCTGCAACATCATGGGAAATGTTGTAAAGACGCTGGTGAATGCGGCCATGCCCGCTGGAATGCACTCGGTTTCGTGGGATGGAAGGGATGAGCATGGAGCTATTGTCCCGGCGGGTATTTATTTTGTCACGCTAAAGTCTGACGAAAGCCACGTTACGGCAAAGCTGATCGTGACGGAATAAGTGGCTTCGAAGAACGCGGTTCCCATTACGAATACGCGATTTCCAGCGGAATCCCATCCGGGTCGCGAAAATAAAAGGCGTAATAATCTGGGGAGTATTCGGGATAGGAAGCCGGCGGGCGCGTGACGGTCGCATTCACGGCGCGAAGCTCTTCATAGATCCTATCGACTTCGTCTTTCGAGCGGGCGGAGAGCGCGAGGTGATCCAGGCCAATGTCTCGAACGAATGGCTGATGTAGGGCAGTGCGATCCGATCGTATCCAGATATTATGTTCGCCCGATACGTAAGACTTTACGGCAACATCCGCATTCTCTTCGCGATGGTTTGTTGTGAATCCGAGCCCTGAGAGCACCCGATCGTAAAACGCCTCCGATTGCAAAAAATCGGAGACGTTGAGCATGATATGGCCGATACCCGCCATTAGCTATGCGCCGATTGCCACGCGTCGAAGGAGGTCGTCTTGTAAGCGCCTGTTCCCATATATTGCAGGACATTCGCGAAATCTTTTGGCGGCATGTAGCCCGGCAGGCGATCGAGCACGGTGCCATCGGGTGATAAAAAGAGGATCGTTGGGTAGCCGGTAACATTCCACTGCGATGCAAGTTGGCGCTCGGTGACTTGCTTGCCGGCGAACGAATGTGCGGCATCGGATTCTGCGTTGACTTTCACGGCGGCGAAATACATACCTAATTGCTTCTGCACTTCTGGTGTGGGATATACATCCTCGTCGAGCTTTTGGCACCAGTGGCACCACGTCGTATAAACATCGACCATTACCAGCTTATTCTGCGATTTCGCATCTGCCATTGCTTTTTCGAATGGCTCGAAACCCGGCGTTTCCATTGTTGCGGTTGCCCCGATTCCAGCGACGGGATCCGTGGCGGCCACTGCCGCAGCGGTTCCCGAATGTCCCGTGCTGCACGAACTGCCGGGACACCATCCTGCCAATCTCGCGATAACAAAAATTCCCGCTACTCCTACCAATGCCCATGTCAAAACTTTCATCTCTTTGTCTTTCCTTGATATATTAATCTATCCTTGTTAAATTATCGATGCAACCATCGCCTATTGCTTTCGGAAACGAAAAACCGAGCGAAAAAATGCTCTCGTTCTTCGCCGGAATCCGCGCGACGGCGATTGTAATTCTCGGAGCCGCGCCTGCTGCACTAATTGCAATGTATTCCCCAGCACGCTGACCGGCACGGGCTGCGGAATGTGCGCAATTCGGTCCCGCAGCGCGTGGACGAACGCCCGCTCCTGCTCGAAAAAACCGTTGCACATCACGCAGACGAGCACGTGCGCTTTCGCGACGGCGAGTAAACTGCCGCGCTCGCCCGTCTCCGCGTCCGGTTCGGTCCGCATCGTCTGAGCATCATAAAGAAGCGTTCGCGCTTCATGGCATGACATCATAATCTTCTTTTCCTTTTCTGTTGCTGTAGGCTTCTATTGCTGTTTTCCAAATCCTCGCTTGCGCCCATATTCTTCTAATTCTTTCGCCATAAACCTTCGAGCGCGAAAGAGCCGCGAAGAGACAGTTCCCTTCGATAACTTTAGCTGCTCGCTGATTTCCTCGCGCGTCATCTCCTCGATATCCGAAAGGACGAACACCGCGCGATAAATGGCCGGTAACCGGTCCAGCGCCTTCACAATCTCTTCGTCCCAAAGATTCGATTGCACGTTTTCGATGAGTACCGACGGGATTTCCATCACGTCATCATCCGAAAGATTTTCGATGGCACTCAAGTCCGTGAAAGAACCGCGCCGGCCCTCGTTGCGAATCTTCGTCAGGAAGGTGTTGACCACCGCGCGGCGAAGATACGCATACGGCTCCGCCGCGCTTTCGACCGTCGCGCGATTCCGGAAGGCCCGTAGCACCGCATCCTGGATGAGGTCCTCCGCGTCCATCCGGTTGTGCTTCACTAAGTTCATGGCGACGGCATAGAGCCGCCCCATGTTCTCGACCAGGATGTCTTCGAATCCCTTACGGCAAGCATCGTCGGCGATGCGCTCCGCCTGGATTTCACCGGGCGGTGCCGCAGCGAGGGCGCTCATTTCCGTCATCGTTCGCCTATGCGTTAGCTTTATCACGTTCAAATTTGCTTTCTCGCGTTCAAATTACCTTCGCTATCTAAGACTCCAATTCGGCACGAGAACATCCATCTTTGTGCAAGAATTATTTTTAATCCCTGAAGTCTTTAAGGAGCGGATACGGGAAAAGACTTATCGTGTAAAGACATCATCCTTGTCGGATCCCGCGCCCGCGTGGCATCCTTTGCACATGCCGCCCATGAGCGTATCGCCGCGGCCCATGATTTGGCCATTCATGGGGGAGAGCATAAAGTACTCCCAGCCATTGCCTGTGGTGTTGTAGCTCCCGCCTCGCTTGGCCATTGCGGTGATCATTTGTACTTGCCCGCCCATGCTCGATGTTTTGAGGAATATCGTTCCGGTCGGGAATTGGTGGCTGGCGTTGCGCTGCGGGTTTGCCGAATTCATATACGTTGTTCGCGTGACGTTCGTATCGCAGCATCCATGCGGACCACCCACAGTGGAGTCGTTGCCCAGAAGTCCCGTCGGATCCGGTCCGACGCGAGGCGCGCCGTCCTGCGCCCACGTGGTGAACTTTGCAAAATTGGCCGAGTCCGCAACGAATTCCGAATTCGATGCGGGCGGATTCGAGGTGGTGCTCGAACACGAGCCGAGGGAAAGTGCAAGTAAAGAAAGTGCGACAATTTTCATAGGTCTGTTTTTTTATGGTTGATTAGTTATTGCGAGCGACGATGATTATTATTAGCCGCTCTTTGAAAGCTAAAGACTCCACATCAGAGGTGAATAGTCCATCAAAAATAAATTATTTAATCGGGACGCAAAGAACTTAAAGGAGTGTCTTCCGAAGATTCTGAAAGTCATACTGGTGAGGTTCATTGCTATACTGGCCGGCGCCCGAAGGCAATCGTATGTGACCAAACTCTCCCGCTGAAATTTTCTGACTATTCTCGAATAGTCTTCCTTCTCCCGTAGAAAGGTTTTACGGTGCGATTTCCTCTCTGCTCAACATGTAAGGTCAATCCGGTACCTTTTAGGCACTTAGCAAGAGGCTCCGTCATGTTCCCCCAGCATCTCATTTTTTTGACTGGCTGGACGTTTGTCTATCGATTCGGAGTCTTAAGGACAGGAAGCACGATTCATATCCGTACTTTGCAACTCAAATCAACCGTTTTTTAATAACACATTCTTAAGCACTATGAACACACTCACAGCAACCCCATCCGCTCCGGCGAATACCAGGAACTCCGTTGGTAATGGAATTCTCGCCGGACTCGCCGGCGGTTTTATCTTCGGCATCATGATGCAAATGATGGGGATGATGACGATGATCGCCATGATGATGGGATCGAAAAGCGATCTTGTCGGATGGATGATTCATCTCATGATCAGCGCGATTTTCGGCCTTGCATATGGCCTGATCGGCTATAAGATCTCGTCGAAGTGGGCCGTGGCCGGGCTCGTCTTTGGCATGATCCTCTGGGTCTTCGGTCCTCTCTTCATGATGCCGGTCATGGCGGGCATGACCCCATTCGCGTTCGACAGCAATACGTGGATAAGCCTGATGGGGCACATGATCTACGGACTCATCACCGCGTGGACTTTTTCACGACTAACACGCTAACATCATGGAAATTACCATCTATTCGCTTCCGGCATGCTCGCACTGCATCGCCGCGAAGAACTATCTAAAGCAGCATCATATTCCATATAAGGAGAGCAATGTTGCCGGCAATCGTGAGGCGATAGACACGATCGTTCGCCTCACGGCCCGGCGGGTCGTGCCCGTCATCGTGTGCGGCAAGGACGTGATGTCGGGCTTTGATGAATCGCGCCTCGAACAAATCGTAAATTGCGCGATGAATAACACGCCCATCCCATAACCGAAGTTTTTTCCATTTTTTTCAACAAATACACTCAACAACCAATGACAAAACTCTTAGCAATTCTCGCAGTCTTTAGCTTCGCCTTCTTCACCATCGGTCAGCCGAATTTCGCGGTCGCGAAAAAACACCCGAAAGCACACGTCATCAAATCGCAGTACGTATGCCCCGGATGTGGATACGTCTCCGACAAGGCCGGCAAGTGCCCAGCGGATGGAACGGCACTCGTCAAGGTCGGCGAGTATTATTCGAAAGCCAATCCTTCCTATGTATCCTCGAAGCCCGGTGTCGGCCCGGACGGACGGAAGCTCGTAAAGATGACGGCGCCGAAAAAGATGATGATGCATTCGATGGGTAAAATGTGACCCGCGAAGATTCCAATCATGGTCCCGGCGCTTCATCGTTGCCGATCTGGAACGCCGGGATCGTGATGCTATAAAGAATGGTTTACTATGACTCTCGAATCGACGATTACCTGTCCACATTGTGGCCACTCCAAAACGGAGACGATGCCGACGGATGCCTGCCAATTCTTCTATAAGTGCGAGCAATGCGGCACCGTGCTTCGGCCACAAGCGGAGGACTGCTGTGTGTTTTGTTCCTATGGTTCGGTGAAATGCCCATCGAAGCAAGTTGAGCAAGGCGCTGCTTGATACATGGCCGGAAACTTCACCGTTTGGACGATGCACGTTGCTTAACCGTGAATGCCGACAAAAGTACACTGCTGAGTACGAAATACTCCGAGAGTTCCGGGTGTTCTGCGACATCCATGCTGAGCGCCCCCACAATTCGATCGATCGAATTTCAGGGATGAAATTATTTGGCAATTCATTGTACACGGAAGGCGTTGAGGGTGGTTTTGGATAGAAGACAATGACAGAAGTAACGCTGAATAAACAAAGCTTCCTTGCCACGCTGGAAGTAATAAAAACCAAGTTTGAACTCGCCGGTCCGTCCCTCGTGCTCGAAACAGAGCCGGATGGAACCCGTTTTGCACTCACCGCAAAGCGCCGCGATGCTTCGGATGTTCGCGCCTTTGGGCCATGCCAGGTGAAAGGCACACCGGTTTCGATCGCCTGCGATATTTCGGATTTGGAATCGGCCATTGTGACTGCGTGCCAGGATGTCAATGAAGAAAATCTCACGCTCCTCATTGGCGATGGAATTTGGGTGAAAGATCCCAACCCGGCATCGGCTGGGTTGTGAGGCGGGCGCCGGGAATGACGTCCACCACGCGTATCTTCCACATGCGTGTTCTCGTTACGAACGAAGTCATTTTCGTAGGCGTTAGCCGGTAGTATATGGAACTCGTTCGCCGCACGCCGCGCTATCTCCTCATGATGCTCTTGCTCGGAGCATCTGGCTGTATGTGGTGGCATAATGTCTCGACCTATTTCAATACGGTCTATCTTGCCAACCAACATATCGAGATGTATGAAGCGGAGCAGAGAGCGGTCGCGCCCCCAAATCCCAATGGGGCCATTGCCGTTCTTCATCATCGCTGGCTCGACGAAGAATATTTCATTCGGCAGCGACAGTTGAGTGAAGGTCAGGCCACGCCCATCACACCGTCGTTTTCCGAATCGCTCGGCGCGACGAAGGAAGTACATAATGTCCATCTCGATTCCGCCATCATTCTCGGCTCGAAAGTTCTCGCGGATAAGAAAGGGACGAAATATTTAGAAGATGCCCTCTTCATCGTCGGTAAAGCGGAATTTTACAAGAACGATTTTACCGGCGCCGAACGAAAATTTCTTGAACTGCTCTCCCACTATCCGAATACCAAATACGGCGCGGACGTACAAATCTTTCTTGCTCGCTCGATGCTGCTGAACCACGACCTCGATACCGCCTCGTTGACGCTCCAACGCGGGCTAAAAATGTCGGAGGAAACCGGTGATAAAGCTACCATCTCGAACGTGCATCGCGCCCTCGCGGAGCTCATTTACGCTCGGAATCCCGATTCGCTTTCGGCCATCGCGAGCGAGTTGCACCAGGCGGAAACCGGACTTTCCGGCGAAGACCTGGCACGGCTGGCCTATGAGGAGGGCGCGGTCGATTATTTAAACGGCGATTGGCCGCGCGCTGAGCGCGCCTTTCAAACCACTTACGAAAATGCGAAAGGCGATTGGCTTTCCGGCGAAGGGCATGTCGCTCATGCGCTTGCGCTCCGCGAACATGGCGACCTGGATGCCGCACGCACCGAGCTTCAATTTGTCATCGATCATGTAAAATTCAGCGCATCTTTTCCCCCGGCCCGGTTTGAACTGGCCTATACGGACGAACAGATCGCCCGCAAAGCCGTTGGCGGTAACCTTCGCTCGCCGGAATTCGCCGATCGCTACCATGGGCCGCTCCATGCGGAATATTTTTCGCTCGACACGATGTATAAAAATTCGAGCGCGTTGATTATTTCCCGCGCGAAGTTCCGGCAAGCGGAGATGTTTAGAGAAATGGGCCTTTACGATTCTGCGGCAAGTACCGCGGCGAGTTTGGTAGGAACGAAAGATTTTTCCTCGATGGCCATGAACGAATACGTTTCCGGTGTCGCAAGCTCGCTTGTCAGCTTTGCGCGCTGGCGCAAGGAATTGGACCGTCTCGATTCGCTCACCGCCGAACTTAACCGGCCGCATCCTCCGCCGGGCCGCGCCTCGTCCGTATACGGCGAAAGCCAAGAAGTAGCGATTCACCTGAAAGCCATGCGGGAGGCGCTCGGCCCTCGATGGAATCCGGCCAGGCCCGTACCGATGACGAAGCAAGATTCGACCACCATGCGCTTCATCGAGGCGCGCCTGAAAGCGCAGGCCCCGGCGGAATTAGTTATTAAAGACACCGCGCAATTTATCGACAGCCTCCATGGCGTTATGGCAGACGCGCATTTCGAACTGGGCCACGCGTATGAAACCTTTGGCGAGATTCCCGAGGCCAGAACCGAATATCGCATTGCCCTCAGCATGGATACATCGGCTTCGATGGATACCGCCAAAACCGCGCTGCGGGCACAGACCCTCTATGCCTGGCTGCAACTCGAGCATCAGCAAAAAAATCAGGTCGTATTCGATTCGCTCCTGCATGAACTACTCACGCGATATGGCCAAACGATTTATGCCGGTGAGGCGCGCATTCTCTTCGAGAGTTCCATGCGGAATTCTCCGGGCGAATTGGCCTACTCCCAAGCGTATCAATCCCTAAAAGATCACGGGCTCGATGTAGCAAAACCGGCATTGCTCCATGTTGCAATCGCATTTCCACAGGAGGACGTCGCGCCGCGCTCGCTCTATGCGATTGGCGAGAGTTATGAAGAAGTCGAACGCTACGATAGTTCGCTTGTCTACTATCGGCGAGTATTAACTGAATATCCTTACTCCGCGTATGCGCTGGCGCTTCGTCCGCGCCTGGCGGATGCCAGTACACCCGGCGTGCCGCATGCGCCTTTGCGCAACATCAATCCCTTGCTTCGGCGCGGTGTACCGGAAAACGAATCGATGCAACCCGAGCCGCGGAATGTACATCAAAGTCCGGGACCTCCTCCCGGTTCCCCAGGCCAGCCCCCGCCTCAACCGAATTTTCCGCAATTGCCACCGGGCGTTCAACGCCCACCGCTGCCGCCCGGTTTACGCATCCCATCACTGCCGCCGGGCGCGCCGGTTCCCCCCAATTTTCAGCCTCCCCAGCAAGACTCGATTGGCCACCATGGGTGATCTATCCTCGATGACGCCGGTTGCATCCGGTCTCTCCATCGTTACCAAGCGCCACGTGATCGCGCCCGGACTCGTCACGCTTCGATTCCACAACCCGCACATCGCGCGATCCACGAAGGAGGGGCAATTCGTCAACGTCCTCCCGAAAGCCGGCTTTCTCGATCCAATGCTCCGCCGGCCATTCTCGGTCTATTGGACCGAAGGTGACGAAGCCGAAATTATCGTGCAGGCACATGGCCGCGGGACTGGAATCCTCGCCGAAACACGCGAGGGTGAACTGCTCGATGTGCTCGGTCCGCTGGGAAGACCGTGGATGATCGATTCTGAGGATTACATGACAGCAGTGCTACTTATCGGCGGCGTCGGCGTGGCTTCGATGCCGATGCTTACACGTGCGCTCGAACGCATGGAAATTCCGATTCAAACTTTTTACGGTGCTCGAACGAAATCGCTTTTTGCACTCGATCATCTTCAGAATCTTCATCTTGCAACCGACGATGGCTCGGAAGGGTATTATGGTTCCAACGTGATGCTCCTTCGCTCCTTTCTCGAAAAAGGGAGCTTGGAATCGCCAAAAATATTTGCTTGCGGCCCGACTGGAATGATGCGCGCCGCGCAATCGCTCGCGGCAGAATTCGGAATTCCGTGCGAAGTGAGTCTCGAAACGGAGATGGCCTGTGGCATTGGAATTTGCCAGGGATGTCCGGTGCTGAATGAGGAGTCGGTCTTTCAGGCGACCGGCCGGCGCTACCGCCTCGTTTGCACCGATGGGCCATCGTTCAAATCGGAGGAGATTGTAATATGAAAAAACCGGCTTTGAATGGAATGGCTGCGCCCGATCTCAGCGTCAAGCTTGGAAGCGTCACATTCAAAAATCCCATACTCGTTGCCAGCGGGACGTTCGGCTATGGCGCGGAGGCGAAGCAATGGTGTGACATCGAGCAGCTTGGCGGCGTCGTCACCAAATCGGTAAGCTGGAAGCCGCGCATGGGGAATCCGCCGCACCGCATTATCGAGACGGCGAGCGGGATGTTGAATTCCATTGGCCTGGCGAACGTCGGCGTCCATACATTCGTGAAGGATAAGCTTCCCTATCTCGCAAAGTTCGATACGAAGATCATCGCGAATATCGCCGCTTCTTCCGCCGAGGAATACCGCGATGTGCTCGAACATATCGAAGCGCATGCGGTGGAAAACCTCGCCGGCTATGAAATCAATATTAGCTGCCCGAACGTAAAAGATGGCGGCCTTTCCTTCGGCACGAGCGTCGAGCGGACTGAAGAGCTTACCACTCTCCTGCGTGCTTCGACTGACCGGCTGCTTATTATCAAGCTCACACCGAACGTCACGAGTGTTTCGCCCTTCGCGCAAGCCTGCGAGCGCGCCGGAGCCGATGCGGTTTCTCTTATCAATACACTCGTTGGAATGTCCATCGACATTTATACCCACGAGCCTCGGCTGAATACCGTCACGGGCGGGCTTTCCGGGCCGGCGATAAAACCGATCGCGCTCGCGCAGGTGTATCAGGCGCGTAAATCCTGCGGAATTCCAATTATCGGAATCGGCGGAATCGTTACAGCGGAAGATGCCGTAGAATTTTTTATTGCCGGCGCGGATATGGTGCAGGTGGGGACGGCGAATTTTGTTTATCCCGATGCGGGGGTGCGGGTGGCAAGTGGTCTTGCGGAATTTATGCGTTCCCAGAAAATCGAAAGAGTTTCCGAGTTTGTGAACTCGCTTCGGGTTAGGGCTGAATTAAAAGCGGCGGGTTGGTAGTTTTATCGGACCTATCTGTCGGATCGGACGGATAGGTCCGATAAGTCATTTGAAAAAAATTCAGAGTTATGAAAGAAACAATAGATGGCTTCATCCCACCCCATGGTAATTTCCGGCAGCTTCGTTCCTATCAAGCCGCCGAAATCGTCTATGACATTACCTATCGTTTTTGCCAGCGATTTTTGAGTAAAGGAGACCGCACCATCGACCAAACGGTGCAAGCGGCGCGCTCGGGAAAGCAGAATATCGCCGAAGGCAGCCGCGCTTCCGGCACCTCGAAAGAAATGGAAATCAAGCTTACGAATGTCGCCCGGGCCAGCATGGATGAGTTGCTCCTCGACTATGAAGATTTTATTCGCGTTCGCAATCTCCAAAAGTGGGATAAGGATAGTAAAGAAGCATTGTTCGTTAGAGAGCTTGGAAGGCAAGACGGCGTAACCTTCGAAACTTTCCGCGAGTTTTGCGAAACCCGAACCGCGGAAATTGTTGCCAATATTGCGATTTGTCTTATTCATCAGTGCAACTACCTTCTCGATCGGCAAATCCGCAAGCTGGAGCAGGATTTTGTTAAGGAAGGTGGAATACGGGAGCGGATGACGAAAGCGCGGCGCGATTATCGAGGATTCCAACATCTTTCCGCTTTTCACGGACTGATCCGTCCGACCAGACGTATTACTCCGATAATTTGCAAAATACTGGAAAATGGCAACTAAAATTAAGGCAGGGTACTTCGCGGGTTTCGTTCTTGCAACAATTGTCTTCCTCATCGTTTTCGTCATCATCGACCGCTGGAATGCCGCCGAATACGCCGAGGAAATCTCGAAAATCCATGTCCCCACTCCCCCGCCATCCGGGGCGTTGAGCATCACCGATCTTAAAGTGCCGCAACAAGTTACGGTCTTTGGCGAACAAGTGCCTTTAGATGACTGGTTTGTCCGCCAGCAATTCGGGCGAGATTTTTATTACAACTGGAGCAACGCCAGTTCATTAGTTGCGTGGTGGCAGCGCTCCGGCCAGTATTTTCCGATGATTGAAAAGCTTTTGCGCGATGCCGGCCTTCCCGATGACCTGAAATATCTTGCTGTCGCGGAAAGCGGGCTGGCGAATGTGAAATCGCCCGCGAATGCGCTCGGCTTCTGGCAATTCATTCCGCAGACTGCGAATCGCTTTGGCCTTCGCGTCGATGATCTCATCGACGAGCGGCTCGATCCCGAAAAATCCACGCGCGCTGCAATTGCTTATTTCAAATATATGAAATCCCTGCTGCCTACCTGGACACTCGTTGCCGCCGGATATAACATGGGCGAGGATAACGTCCTCCAAGCCATGCAATGGCAGCACGCCGCCACTTATTGGAACCTCTACCTCAATGACCAGACGATGCGCTACGTCTTCCGCATCGCGGCCATTAAAGAATTGATGTCGAATGGCCCGAAGTATGGCCTCGATTTCTCGCACCTTATGCCGGACTATGTGCCGGAAGTAAAGCACGTCACAGTTCGGGGACCGATTGCTTCGATTGCAGACTGGGCCTTCGCGCAAGGTTATCTCTATAAAGATGTGAAAGTGCTGAATCCCTGGCTCATTGGACGAAGTATTCCGGCGGGAACGTTCTCGATCGCCCTTCCCTCGACCGATGAAGACCGCGCAAGCGTGAAATAAATCGAATTGTTGGCACAAAAGTAGCTCGTTCATTTCCCAAATCACAGCAGAGCTACAAACAATTAATTTGGGTTATGAATCACCTACGCAGATTTTTTCCATTATACACCATTGCCGCCACACTTGTGGCAATTCTCATTTCGAGTGGATGCTCGAGTTCCACCGCAAATAATGGATCGACTGTGACCATGCAGTCGCAGCTTGCGGCTTCCGATGTCGATCGCGCCATGCCGGTCAAGATCGCTACGCCGGCCAGCCTCGATTTCGATTCCATCGTTATTACCAATGCGATTGTCTTCGTGAGCGACGTCAAGCTCCATTCCGACGTGGAGGATACGAACTCGGATGCGCACGATCAGGAAATTAAAACCGGCCCGTTCGTTATCGTATTCGATTCGAGCGGGACGCACATAGTGACCAGCGCCACGATTCCCGCCGGTACGTATGACCGCATAAAATTCGAATTCCACAAGCCAGGCAAAGGAGCCGATGCTACCATATTGAATCAGTATCCCATGCTCCAAAATGGCGGGCAAACCTATAGCGTATGGATCTATGGCTACACGGTAAAAGCCGGGGTGAGGACTTCATTTTCCGTTACCTCCATTCGCTCCGAAAACATCACGCTCCGATTCAAGGATAAAGGGGATAACGACCTGAATAACATCGTTTTGAATTCTAATACCACGGCAAATCTGCTTTTCGAACTCGATCCACGAATTGTCTTCCATCTTGGCGGCAACCTATTCGATCCACGCGATCTTAACGATCATCAAAAAGACATTGATAACAATATCTTAGTCGCCATCCGCGTCGTGGAATTCTAGACGATGATTCGCGCGATTCTCGTGATGGGCATGCTGATGTTTAAGCCCATCGCGAGAATTAGTAGCTCGCTTCAACTACGATCGCTCCGCCATAGCTTGGGGTAAATCCGCTGATATTGCAAAAGAGCAAGCCGCCGATTCCGACGCCAATGCCGAAAAGACTCAGCGGTTCGTAGATCGCCTGAAATTGTATCGGCAGACCTAAGCTATATTCAAAGGTGTTCGGTGGTAGCAAAAAGAATGATGAATCAGGACCAAATCCGCGGTGAATTCGCCAGCGGGTCTGATAGGTGTTTAGGCTAATACCTACGGAGAGCGCGGCGTGAAAATCGTCCGAAGGCCGTTCGTAACGCGGCAATAGTTGGTCCAAGGCAATTCCATAGAGCAGGTCGAATTCCAAATAGTCTCGGCGTGGAAGCGGCCATGTGACGCTGCTGCTTGTGATAACCCCCGCTTCGAGGAGGCTCAATCCTGTTTGATAGCTCACATCCCCCACATACGCCGCGGGCACCAGCCCGCCAAGTCCGGCATTGCCGCCAAAGCCAAAGATTGCACGGAAGCGCGCCGGCTCCGGCCCGGTATATCGTGGAACGCCGATTCCTGCATCCGGCGACGATTGGTCCATGGAAACAACCGTTTGCGCGGGAAGCAAATGTGCTGCTCCAAACGCCAGAATGGCAAATATCGAAGCCGAAAGGATTTTCCGAGGTGTGACCATTAGCTATCACGAGCTATTAGCAAAAAAAGAACCCGCTCCGTTTCCGAACGCGGGTCCTTTGCGGGAAGACCATACTTACCCCGAATATGATGTAGGTAATCGGACGCATCATAATGGAAAAGGTTTAATTGGCGGGTGCTGCTTCCATTTTTCCCACGCTTCGTGCTTCTCGCGCAAGGATGAGTTCGATGAGCGCGAGAATAATCGCTGCCCACAGAAAAGATTGCCAAAGCTCGACGCCGTATCTCGATTGCTCGACCGTTTTCACAAGCTGCCGGTCACCCGGCTCGAGCCGAATGATGGCGGCCTTTGGATTCGCCATTCGCGCCGCGAAGTATGCTTTCATTTGGCTTGGGCTGGAGGCGCGAAGATCGGATTCATCGCTCTGGATATTCACTGCAAACGCCGCGATGGGATCGCGGGCTTCGGCATCACGGAAGACCGTGTAATTCCCAGCCACGCGCGCCTCATCCATTTGGAGTTCGGGAGTTCCATCAGAAGCTAAACTAACTCTCGTCATGGCACTCGTCCCGTCCGGCGCCTGAACGAGGACGGTCGCGCCTGCCTGCGTCCCCGCCAGCGCGGGCAGCGGCACCTGGAACGGCTCGGTCGTTACAAACGCATTCGGTTGGTTCTCATCGAGCGACGAATGGATGGAACTTGCATAAGCCGCTGTCCTTCGAATGAGCGGAAGAAAAATACTCTTGCGAGGAAAATCGCTATAAGCAAGTGTTGGTGGAATTCCATAAAGAAGAATATCGCCTTTCGCCAGCTTCGATTCGACCAGGAATGGCGAGCCATTCGAAAGCTTGATGAGAGGAAGTCCGGCATTCGCGGCAAGGTCGTAAGATTCGAAAATTTTCGGTGATGCAATACTTTGCAGAATCGAAGCGCTGTTCGGCGCGGATTCGAACATTCCGGAAAAGAATGGGTCGGCATATTCAATCGCTGCGAAGCTCAGGTAATGCGTTGCATCGTTTGGCATTCCCTCCTTTCTTGTGATTTGCGGAAGCGCGAGTGTGGCAAGATCGGAATTTATCGAGGGAATATCGATCTCCGGCATAAGGAATAACGCTGCTCCGTGACCGGATGCGACATAGCTTTTCAGTCCCGCAAGATCGTTTGCCTCGAGCGCCTTTGGTCCCAACTCGACAATGACGCCATCATAGTTTCCAGTGTTGGCAGAAAGGCTTCGCAATTCGTCCAGCGGTTTTACTTCGGTCACAAATGGCATGGTTCCCGGCGCCTCCGAGAGCGTTTGTTCGAGCGCAAGCTTGATGAAGGCAGCGTTCGAGGGATCGTCCATAAAGATTCCGATGCGCCGCGAGAGCGGAACCGTGATGACGGCAAAGCGGGTATTATCGAATGGAAGTGCATCCGGCTCAAGCTCCGCGCGAACTTTTATGATGCCCGAACCGCGCGCAGGGCCTTCGAGCGTGAGATGCTGCGATTCCCCGCCAGCAATGGAAGCGATCGTCTGTTGTGCGACGCGCTCGCCGTTGTAAAAAAGCGAGATCACGATATTTTGCGCGGGTTCCGAGGTAGTGTTCCGCACCCATGCTTCGAATTGAATCGGTCGTCCTGGTTCGAAAACCGTGGTGATTGGCCGGAGCGAATCGAGTGAAAGATTGCGCCCCGCGAGATGCTCGCCATTGCCCAGCGTCATCGTAAAAAGGCGCGTCGAGGCATCGAAGAGTTTGGTCAAGTGATTCGAATCGGTTGCGGCAGCCCTACCGCCGGACGCATCGCGAAGATTTCGAGCCTGGTCATCTGAAAAAAGATAGACTTCCTTATTGACATTGAGCGAACTCGAAAGAATGCTGCTTGCCATGCGAAGGCCATCGGAAAGCGAGGCGGGGCGGTCGGCGAGATGGACATCGTTCATCGCGGCGAGCACTTCGCGCTTCGTGCGCATCGGATGATAGGGCACGCCGCGCGCAATAGAGGCAAGCGGAATGATCGTCGCATCATCGCCATCCGAAATTACTCCGGCAATAGTCGTAGCCGCGTCTTTCGCTTGCTTCAATAACTCCCCGCGATCGTCGGAGCGGGACATACTGGCAGAATTATCAATGAGGAAGACCATCGACGTATTCGCGTGCGACGATCCAAAGAAATTGCCGAGATAGCCTTTGAGCGCCGGCCGCGCGAAGGCAAGCACCAGCGCGGTGATGAGAAGCGTCCGAACGATGAGGAGCAAAATTTGCCGAATCTTGACGGAGCGCATCGAGGTTTTCTCCAGCTTCCGAAGAAACCGAAGCGAGCTGAATTCCACCCGCCGAGATTTCCGGCGCGCGAATAAGTGAAATAGCACCGGCAAACTCGCCGCTGCAAGACCAAAGAGAAAAAATGGATTAAGAAAAGTCATCGCGATAATCTTCCGCTAATGAGCAACGATGACGGGGACGGTTTGCGTGCTGCCGTTCGGTGAAATAAATTCAATCTGATAGACTCCCCTGGCAAGCGATGAGACATTAACAGGAGATGTGACTTCAGATTCGCTTTTTCCCGATAATACAACGCGGCCCAGTATATCAAACAAAAACCAATGGCCTGGCTCACCAGCATTTAACTGGAACTCTGAGGAGCAAGGATTTGGAAAAGTTGTAAGCTGCAAAGAAGGGGCTGTTAATTGCCGGACGCCGGCTTGCGGAACAAAAAGAACGTTCCATCCGGAGCGCGGAAGAAACGTCGTAGCACTAGAGCCATCCATCGCCGCGATACGATAATAGAGATGGACTCCAGTTTCCGCGAAAGGAATCGTACAATCGTAAATGAGCGAATCGGCGGCGAGCGTAAATGACGCAAATTGTGGATTGATATCGCTATCTCCAAAATAATTCAGCGCCACGCTCTGAATTCCATATCGCGAAGCGATTCCAGCACAAAAATGGATCGCGGTATCGGTCCAGAGATTCTTGAGATTCATAACTGTCCCGAGTTCCAACGCGGCGGCATACGCATTCAACTCTCCCCATCCATACGCGGTATCGGGGCGTGCGGCGTTATTTCCAGTTACCATCACCGCATCTCTAATTTGTTGCGCCGTTGCCTCGGGATGCGCTTGCTTAATAAGGCAGCATGCTCCGGAAATGAGGGGCGTAGCAAAACTGGTACCGTCGGCGGCGCCGGTAAAGGTTCCGTCGCTATTTTGCGCCCAGCAATTTACCCCCGGAGCGCAAATGTCGGGCTTGATGCGCCCATCATAAGTCGGACCGCGCGAAGAAAAATTGGCGATCGAATCATTTACATCGAGCGCCCCGCACGCGAGGATGCTATCGGCGTCGGCCGGCGCTTGTTCATGGGAATAAACAGAGTCTGTCCCGTTATTTCCCATCGCGGTAACGACGAGCACTCCAAGCTTTGCCGCACGTTCGACCGCTCGCGTGCAAATGGCGGTATGCCCGTTCATATCCGCATACGTGTAGCTTTGCTGTCCGGAATCGAAGGTGAAATATCCAAGGGAACTCGAAGTAATTTCCACTCCTCGCGCTTCCATGTCTTCCAGCGCTGCGGCATAATTATCTTCCTCGATATTCCGCTCACTGCGGGTATCTTCGGTATGCGCGAGCATCACGGAGCAATGATATGCCGGGCCGATGAGCGTATCGGGAAGGTATCCTGCGGCAGTCGAGAGCGTTTCGGTGCCATGCTCGTCCTGCGGATTTGCGACGTTCGAATCCTGAAATACGTAATCGTATTGAAACAATACATTTGTGCTGTCGAGTGAAGAAACCGACAGGTCACATCCCACATCGAGCAGCCCCAGCCTCACGCCCGATCCATCGAAGCCCATCGCATGAAGAGGCCAGACATTAATGCGGTCGAGTTGAGATTGGGAACCGCCATATTCGTAAATGATGGGATCGTATCCACAGGCGGAATCCGAAAGTGGCATAGGCATGGAAAGCCGCCGATCCATGGATGCCCCGTGAACAAGGGTGGTGGGTTCGATGGAGAGCGTATTTACATGACCTATCGGACAGATCCGCCGGATAAATTTCAGCCTCTTAAGAGAACGCATTTGCGAATGCGTCAGCCAGGCACTAACTGCATTCTCCCATTTTACGCGAATAATAGGAATAATGCCAAGCGCCCGAAGCGAATCGAGATACCGCGGACACACCGGTGCATCCTCGATACTAATGGTAGCCAGCGGATTCTCATTGAGCGCCAAGGCGCGGCGCAGCAGACATTCTTTCGAAAGAGATTTACGGGTTGCCTCGAAGATCGGGTTCCCCCGAATAAAATCGTTCGCCGTAATGCCCTTATCGCGGAATTCAATCCAGAATTTGGTTTGAGCAGATGCGCTATTGGAACAAAAGTAGAGAATCAGTATCAGAAAAAACCCATACGTCCTATGAGTCCCATAGGTCAGAGAAATAGGGCTCCGTTTAACAATCATAAAGGATACGAATGTCGATAGGACATTTACTCCGCGATAAGCCGTTCGATCATCTCCACGCTGGAAAGCCCCTCCGCCTCCGCGTTGAAGTTCGTGATGATGCGGTGACGAAGCACTGGAAGGGCCAGCGTGCGAACGTCCTCGATCGAAGGTGTATAGCGTCCATTCAGGACCGAACGCACTTTCGCGCCGAGCACAAGGTATTGCGAGGCGCGCGGCCCGGCACCATAGCTGACGTACTTCGAAATAAAATCGGGCGTTCCCGGCCGCTTCGGGCGCGTCCTGCCGGCGAGGCGGACGGCATAGGAAATCACATTCTCCGCCACGGGCACGGTGCGAACTAAATCCTGAAATGCGATGATCTCTTTGGCGTCCATCACTTTCGAGAGCGCGGCCGCATAATCGCTCGTGGTCGTTCGCACGATCTCTATTTCCTCTTGCTCGGAGGGATAATCGAGCCAGAGATTAAACATGAAGCGGTCGAGCTGCGCCTCGGGAAGCGGATACGTTCCCTCCTGCTCGATTGGGTTTTGCGTAGCCAGCACGAAGAACGGCTCGGAGAGCGTATAAGTCGTATTTGCGGCGGTCACGCGATGCTCCTGCATGGCTTCCAGGAGCGCGGCCTGCGTTTTGGGAGGAGTACGGTTTATTTCATCGGCAAGAATGATGTTCGCAAAAACGGGTCCGCGAATAAACCGAAATTCCTTCCCGCCAGTCGAAACGTTTTGCTCGAGAATTTCCGTCCCCGTAATATCGGTGGGCATCAGGTCCGGTGTAAATTGAATGCGGCTGAACGAAAGATGCAATACATCGCTGATCGTACGAATGAGCAGCGTTTTCGCCAACCCCGGCACGCCGACAAGCAGGCAATGCCCGCGAGCCAGGAGCGCGATCATCAGTTGATCGATCACCGCCTCCTGCCCGATGATGACCTTAGCGACCTCCTGCTTCAGCGCCCGAAATTTTTGGACGAGATCGGACGCAGCTTCTAGTTCCCTGCCATTGGTGGCGGGCGTGCTCGCCGAAGTTGCGCGGGGAGTAGTTCCTGTCGATATGTTAGCCATTAATATCCATTTGCCGCCAAATATAATTTACCTGACGAATTAAATTGCCACTTATATAAAAACCGGCGTTTCCACCAGCGACCCTTCGTCGTCGAATACCTTTACCTCGCCAAATTCCGCCATTCCGGCTTCGATCGCCTGGACGTTCCCGCTTGCGGTAATCGTTAATTCGGAGGGGTGAAGATACTCCCGCGCGACCCTGTAAAGTTCGACGGAGGTGAGCGCCGAAAGTTTCTCGCGGTAGGTATCCCAGTAATTTCGTTCGAGGCCATAGAGCACGATGGTTGCCACACGGCCGGCCACTTGCTGCGGCGTTTCGATCTGGAGCGGAAAGCTGCCGATCATATAGTCCTTCACCATACGAAGTTCGTCTTCCTCTACCGGCAGTTGGGTCGCTCGGGAAATTTCGCTCACGATTTCCTCGACGGCACGGACGGTCACTTCGGTGCGAACTTCGGTGGAAACCGCAAATGGTCCCGCCGCCATGCGGGTATCGAAAAAGCTGCGAGCGCCGTAAGTATAGCCATGCACCTCGCGAAGATTGAGATTGATACGTGAATTGAAATACCCTCCGAGCAGCATGTTCAATGCCGAAAGCGCGAGGAAATCGGGCGTATTCCGGCGAATCCCAAGGTGACCCACGCGAAGCGCCGATTGCACCGCGCCTTCCCGGTTGATAAGCCCGACCTGGGTATGAGCGCTCATGCTCGCATCGCCATAGCTCATCACTATTTCTCGGGCCGGACCCGACCAGGAAGCGGTTGCCGTTTCCAACAGCTTTCGGAACTCATCCGGAACGATGTCTCCCGCCGCCGTGAGAAACGAATTCGAAGGCGTAAGGTATTGCCGCGCAAACTGGAGAATATCCTCTCGCTTCATTTCGAGAATGGAATGCTCCGTGCCAATCGGCTGCTGCCCATAGGGATGGCCGGCGAAGACGAGCTTTGAAAAAACCATATCGGCCAGGAAGCCGGCGTCGGCCTTCGCCTGACGGATTCCGGCAAGGCGCTGCAAGCGCATCCGCTCGACTTCTTCATCGGGAAACGTCGAGTGCTGAATAATATCGGAGAGCAGGTCGATCGCTACATCGAGATACTTCGTAAGAACGCTAATGTTGACCGTAAGCGCGTCCCATCCTGCGGAAGCATTTAATGATCCGCCGATAAAGTCGATGGCTTCCGCAATTTCCGTCGCGGAACGGCGCGCCGTCCCCTTCGTAAGCAAATCGGCAACCGAAGCGGCAAGGCCTTCGCGGTGCCGCGGATCGAGCGAGGAGCCGGCGCGAACGTAAAGCGAGAGCGAAACGATAGGTTGCTCGTGGTTCTGCACGGTCCATACTTCAAGACCGTTCGAAAGCGTTCCCTCCTCGAATTTAGGAAACGATACCTTCGTAAGCGGCCCCGGTTTCGGAGGCATGGAGCGGTCTAATGGGGATGCGTTATCATTCATAATTATTTATTCTGGAATACTCTCGCCGGTTAAATACAATACCGAACAGCGATTCGATGTTTTCAGGTAGCGTCCCGCTGCATGGCGCACTTCTTCGAGTGTTATACTGCCATATTCATCTAACAGAGAATTGACGCGGTTAGCGTCTTCATAAAAAAGCGCGGCATGAGCGAGTTGGTCTGCCCTGCCCTGAACGGTCACACGGCTCGCGACCGTCCTGGCTTCCACTTTATTTTTCGCCTTTTGCAGTTCCGTTTCACTCACTTCATGGAGCACCACCTCGGAAACAGCCTCCTGTAACGCCGCTTCCAATTCGCCGATCGCCCCATGCGGTTCCCTATGAATCGCATAGAGATACAGCAATCCCGGCATTTCGCGGCCATCGACATACGAGGCGGTCTCGGAAGCGATCTGCAATTCATAGACTAATTTCCGGTAGAGCCGGCTACTCTCGCCACTCGAAAGAATATCAGTGAGTAAGTCCAGCGCCAGATGTTCGCGCGAGCCTTCCGGCGGCACGCGGTACGCATAAAAAACGGCGGGAAGCGGAACGGGTTCCGAATCCACGATCACCCGGCGCTCTTCTGAAAGATCGGGATCGTCGAAGGGCGGCTGAACGATGGGTGGAACCACATTCGGAATCGATCCAAAATAACGACGGATGCCCTCGCCGGCCTGCTCGCGGTCGAAATCCCCGGCCAGCACCAGCACCGCATTTTCCGGCACATAAAACCTCTCGAAAAAAGTGCGGACATCCGTGAGCGTCGCGGCGTCGATCGTCTCCATATCGCCTATGACGGCCCACCAGTAGGGATACTGCGTATAAGCCAGCCGATTCATTCGAATGCTGAGGGAGCCGTACGGAGTATTATCGTATCGTTCGCGCTTTTCTTCCTTTACCACTTGTTTCTGCGTAGCGAGGCCGATCTCCGTGGCGGCGAATTCGAGCATTCGGTCGCTTTCGAGCCAAAGTGCAAGTTCTAACTGATGCGCGGGCAGCACCTCGTAGTAATTCGTCTTATCTTCGGTCGTATAGGCATTATCGTGGCCGCCCGCCTGAGTGATATACTCATCGAATTTACCGCGCGGCACATGCGCGGAACCATCGAAGAGCAAGTGCTCGAACAAATGCGCAAATCCCCGTCGCGATAAGTCCTCATTCTTGCTACCGACATGATACGCGATGTCGAGACACACGACCGCGGACGTGTGATCCTCATGAAGGATAACGCGCAGCCCGTTCTCCAGGCGAAATTCCTCGAACGAAATATGGCCGGATGACATGCCGTTTTTTGAAAAGGTAGGAAGTTCCAAAGCTATCGTTCTCATTTAGGCAGCACATGACAAACCACGGAGCGTTCGCGATCCAAATATTTATTTGCGACCTGGTGAATCTCCTCGGCCGTGATGGACCGATACATTTCCGGATTACGATTGAGATGGCTCGTGTCGTGCCTGAAGCACCACCAGCATTGCAACTGGTCGGCGCGGGAGCCCAGGGGGATGCGAGAGGAAAGCACCCACATCTCCGCACGATTCTTTAATTTCGTCAGTTCCTGCTCGCTCATTGGCTCGGCCCGCAGCTTCTCGATTTCGCCCCACATCGCTTCCTCCGCTTCTTCCATCGAACTCGTGGGATGGAGCTTGCATTCAAACATAAGGGCGGACCCCTTTTCGAGCCGGGAAGTCATGGCGTCCACCTCTCGCGCCAGTTTCCGCCGATAGACAAGCTCCCGATACATGCGGCTGCTGCGGGCATTATCGAGGCAGAATGCGATTAATTCCCTGGCAAATCCTTCCCGCCCGTATCCTTCGCCGCCCTGAAAGGCAATGGAAATTCCCGGAAGTTTCACGCTATCCTCCATGGTGAAATGCACGGGAGCCGTAACAGGAAAAACCTCGTATCGAGTCCGGTTCACCGGAGCTTGCCTCGGAATCGGCGCAAAATACTGCTCGATAAGGCGGCGCGCCTGAACTTCCTCGAAATCTCCGACCAGCGCGAGCGAGCAGTTATTCGGCTTGTAATACTCCTGGTGAAACTGGAGGACATCCTCGATACTCGCCTGATCCAGATCATCCATGGAGCCGATCGTCGTAGTATGATAGGTGCCGGCGGGCCACAAACGTCTTACGATATTTTCCCACACCGTGCCATACGGCCGATTGTCGTAATTCTGCCGGCGTTCTTCCTTGACAACCTGCCGCTGATTCTCGAAATTCTCGCTCGTCACATTCAGCGAAAGCATGCGGTCGCTTTCGAGCCACAGCGCAAGTTCCAATTGCGAGGCGGGAAGCGTTTGAAAATAATTCGTGCGATCGAGATTGGTCGAAGCATTCAGGTTCCCGCCGGCCCGCTGAACATACTTCAGGTGCTCCGCCTTCCCCACATTCCGCGATCCCTGGAACATCATGTGCTCGAACAAATGCGCGAAGCCCGTGCGCGCCGGAGGGTCGTCCTTCGCGCCGACATGATACCACAGGTTCGTCACCACGAGCGGAACATTGTGACTGGGTGACAGGATCACATGCAATCCATTATCGAGATCGTATTCCGTAAAAGGAATTTCATAGGTCGCCGGAATCGTACCAATATTCATGCTTTCGTGGAATCGGAATTTAAGAAATCTTTCGTGATATTTAATCCAATGGAAAAAATCTTTGAAGTACATCATCCTGAGTGGAGTTCTTCCGACCGAAGGGAGGAAGAACGTAGCGAAGGATCGCGGGAAGTTTGCCGCGGTCCTTCGTTTCGCAATTCTTCGCTTCGCTGCGAATTGCTACACTCCGAATGACATGATTACCAGAGAAAATACATCGAGAATCAATAATAGGAAGAGAGATCGTGAACGTCAACATAGATCGAACGCCTCGCCGTTGCAAGCCAGCGCTGGAGGTCCTGAGATTGCTTCCATTGAAGCGCAGCGGCTTCGAGTTCGTGATAGTCCTGATCGAGCGAAACCTTATGAGCTGGTATCTTATGAACAAGTTTTACAATTTGAAAACCCGTTCGATTTTCAGAATACGCAATATGAATCGGCTGCGAAATTTCACCGGTATTCAGGGAATCGATCACTCCGCGCTGCTCCGGACCCAAATTATCGAGCGGTATCTTACCTAAGGAGCCGCCGAACGGCCGCGTCTCCGGGTCATCCGAATGCTCCTCGGCAAGCTTCGCGAAATCCTCCCCATGCAGCGCGCTATCGCGGAGCATCAGCAAGGAATCCCGAACAACGGCTTCGTCCATGGCATTGACGGTCGGCTTGATGAGGATTTGCGCCACATGGATGTCCTCGCCACGCCGTTCCAAGAGCTTAATGATATGAAAACCCTGCGAAGTTTCAACCACCCCGGAAATTTCTCCGGGCTTTAGTTTAAATGCCGCTTCTTCGAACGCCGGTAGAAACGTGCCGCGTGGATAAAACCCACCAAGATCGCCGCCGGCGGACGCCGTCTCATCCTGCGAATACCGTTTCGCCATCAGAGCAAAATCGGCACCATGCTGAAGTGAATCGAGGATCGCTTCCGCCGTCTTCCGTGCATGTTCTTTTTGGTCCGCATGGGGTTTCACCAGCTTTACAATCGTCGCAAGCTCGGCTTCCTCGCCGATGGGCGGCAGGGAGTCTTTGTAGAGCCGGTAAAATTCCTCGACATCCTGCCGAGATACGCTCGTGACCGGTGGAACTACTTTATAGCGCTCCCGCTCCACGATCAAATTCTCCCGCGTACGCTCCCGTAGATCGGGTGAAGCCTTCAGCTCGGCGATCGTCTTTCCAAACGCTTGTTCGACCGCTGCCTCGCTGCCGAACCGCGCCACGTAATTCTTGATGATCTGATCGAGCTGGTCGTCCACTTCCTGTTCGCTCACGGTCACCGAATCCGCGTCCGCCTGGGCGAGCAAAAGCTTCTGATCGATTTCGGTTTGCAAAATTTGATTGCGTATCGCTTTCAGGCTATCGGGACTCATGTTCGCCGACCCGCGCTGCATAAGGATCATTTCCACCTGGGCATCGATGGACGATTTAAAAATCGGGTGGTTCCCCACCACGGCGACGATGGCATCGAGCGCCTGCCCATCCTTCGGCGGAGCAAGCTGCGCCTGGCTAAGCCTGCTAATACCGGCCGTGAGAAGGAGTGATAGAACGATAGTTTTAACCATGAATGAATTAGACGGAGGTATTCAAAGCATGTTGCGCCCAAAATGATTTCGAAATTCTTTCTCATGGGCTAAATGCGCTAGTTTTGGCCAATGCCCCTAAGCAAATGAGTGCTTATTGAGAGAGATACGTTTAATTTTCATTTAATGAACCGCGTTCCAGAAATTCCGAAAAATCGACTGAGATGCTTGAGATTTTTTTTGATTGCCCGAGGTAGATTTCCATCCAATACAATCATCCCCAAAAATCAAACTAAAAATCCCATGAATCTCAGTCGGGATTAATGCTCGATGGAAACCTGCCGGGTTTGGACATACCCGTTTTGCGAAAACCGAAGGAAATATGTCCCCGATGGAAGCCCGCTCACATTCAGAGTAAAGGGTAGAGGGTAAAGAGTAAAGGAATTCGCAGCCGGCAGGACGCTTCGGCCTAAAGCGTCATCCAGTTCCACCTTTACCCCCTGCCCTCTACCCTTTACCCTCAGCGTAGCGGTTGCGGGATTGGGAATGATACTCTCGATCGTAAACGGTACGCCCAGCATCGCATCCTGAAGGAGATGCTCGCCGCATTGATAAAGATAAGTAAATCCCGAAGCCGAATCGTCAATGGAAGCAATGCAATCCGGTTCGAAGCCGGGA
>DASRZC010000096.1:0-25953 GCA_035686785.1 Kapaibacterium sp. (SeqCode) | reverse complement strand
GGAACTTATTTTTCTGGATGAACCGACCACCGGCGTAGATCCGGTTTCGCGGCGCGAGTTCTGGAAAATTCTTGCGGAATTGATGCACGAAGGCATTACCATTCTCATGACGACGCCCTATATCGACGAAGCGGAACGCTGTGTTCGCGTGGGACTGATGAGCGGAGGCAAGATTCTTCTTGCCGACACTCCGCAAAATATCAAGAGGGGTATGAGGGCTGCCGTGATTGAGCTTATACCAACGAATATTCATGCGGCATCCGAATCACTTCATGGTCACCCGGAAGTTACCGAAGTTCAGACTTTTGGAGATAGGATAAACGTTGTTGCCAAGGAAGGTACCACAACTGAAATGGTTAAACGATGGCTCGATTCGTCTGGAGTGACGATTCAATCAATCCGCGCCGTCGAGCCCTCGCTCGAAAACGTATTCATTTCGCTCCTGCGCGAGAATACGCCGTCGGAGATGGATGTGGAGGCCACACATGCTTAATCCTACCAGCATCGAAGCGAAAGGCCTGACGAAGAAGTTCGGCAATTTCACCGCCGTCGATGGGATTTCATTCACTGTGAACTCTGGAGAAATATTCGGATTTTTGGGAGCGAATGGTTCCGGCAAATCGACAACGATACGGATGCTCTGCGGACTGCTGCAATCAACGAGCGGCACGGCTTCTGTTGCCGGCTTCGATATTAATACCCAGCCGGATGATATTAAAAAGAATATCGGCTACATGTCGCAAAAGTTTTCGCTCTATGACGATCTGACCTGCACGGAAAATATCCGCTTCTGGGGTGGCATTTATGGCCTAACGGATGCAAAAATCGAAGCGCGGCTGAAGTGGGCAATCGGTATCGCTGGCCTGGAAGGTCGCGAGAACACGTTGCCGCGCGATTTGCCGGGTGGGTTCAAACAGCGCCTCGCGCTCGGCTGCGCGATGTTGCATGAGCCGAAGGTCGTGTTCTTAGATGAGCCGACCGGCGGTGTCGATCCGATCATGCGGCGAAGGTTTTGGGATTTAATTCGCCAGCTTGCAGAGCAGGGCACAACGATTTTCGTTACCACGCATTATCTGGATGAAGCCGAATATTGCAACCGCGTGATGCTCATTCATGCTGGCCGGATTATCGCCGGCGGAACGCCGGAAGAACTGAAAACCAAGTCGCTCAAAAGCCCGGTCTATGAAGTCGAGACCGACCGGGTGATCGATGCGATGGCCGCGCTCGATGAGGATAAACGAATCGGGGAAACGTCCGTCTTCGGCAGCTTCCTGCACGTTAGCATTGCGAAAGAGCAGGATGCAAAGGCTGTGATCTCCGAAGTGCTTCAGAAGCATGGCATTGCCGCGAAGCGCATCGAGCCAATCGTTCCTTCGCTCGAAGATGTGTTCATTCACTTGATTGACGAGCAGACAAAATTTGCAAAGGAGGAACGAGCATGATCTCCACTCATCGTATTCGTCCGATTATTCGAAAGGAATTCCGGCAGATCGTTCGGGATAAGCGCTCACTCGGCGTGCTGCTTGTGGTTCCGGCAGTTATGCTTATCCTGTTCGGTTACGCGCTCAACTATGACGTGAAGCACGTCCCGCTCGCGATTTACGATCAGGACAATACAACAACAAGCCGCGAACTTACGGAAGGATTTCTTCACACCGAGTATTTCGATAAGGTCGCTTCGCTCACAAGCGATCGACAGATCGATACGATGCTCATAAAGCAGATCGCGCGCGCGGTGCTCGTCATCCCAATCCATTTCGAGCGGGATTTGAGCGCGAACCGCTCCGTAAGTATCCAGGTAATTATCGATGGCTCGAATGCCACGAATGCGACTGCCGCAGCAGGCTATCTGCAAGCGATGGCGCAGGATTACTCTCAGAAGATCACGCTTCAGGCCCTTGCGCGGCATAGTTCTGCTCAGGTCGAACTTCCAATCGATTTTCAGCCTCGAATTTGGTATAATCCGGAACTCACCAGCCCAAAATTTCTCGTACCCGGCCTGGTGGGCTTCATCCTTATGATCTCGACCGTCATCTCAACGTCGCTTTCTATCGTGCGCGAGCGCGAAAAGGGGACGCTGGAGCAAATCATTGTTTCGCCGATTCATCCGATGGAACTGATTATCGGAAAGACCGTGCCCTACGTAGCGATCTCGCTGATCAGCACATCGCTTATTCTTCTCACGGGTTACATTCTTTTCGATGTCGTCATTCGCGGAAGCATCGTGCTGCTGTTTCTGGAATCGCTGATTTTTATTTTCTGCGGGCTGGGACTTGGACTGTGGGTTTCGTCCGTTTCGGACCGTCAGGAAGCAGCCTTTCAGCTTGCTACGCTCGTCTCGGTACTCCCGACATTTATGCTTTCCGGATTCGCGTTTCCGATTCGAAATATGCCGGTCTTTATTCAGGCGATCACATACATCAATCCGGCGCGATATTTTCTTTGGATATTGCGGGCGATCATCCTTCGCGGTGCAGGCTTGGCCGTGTTTTGGCAGGAGACACTCTTTATGATTATCTTCGCCGCCGGGATCATTACCATAAGCTGGAATAAAATGAAGAAGCTATTTTGAACGCAGAACTTCTAATACCGTCATTGCGAGGAGAGCATTCGGAGCGAAGCGACGAATGCTCGACGAAGCAATCCCTTGCTTTCAAGCGTGAGATTGCTTCGTCGCACGAATCTCCCTTCGGTCGATTCGTGCTCCTCGCAATGACAAAATAAATCATGCGCACGATTTTATTTTTCTTACGTAAAGAGTTCGAGCAGCTTCGGCGCGATCCGAACCTCATTCGGCTCATGCTTATCGGGCCGATCGCGCAGTTGCTCATTTTTGGATTTGCGATCAATCTCGATGTGAATTCCGTGACGCTGGTGGTTGTCGATCAGGATCACTCGCTTCAAAGCCATGACTTCATCGCGCGCTTTGTCAACTCGGGATATTTCCCGGTCGTTGCGACGGTGGATCGCCTTTCGGATATCGATAACTATCTCATGAATGGGAAGGCAGAGCTTGCGATTGCGATTCCGCCGGATTTCGGCAAGAATATCGAGAAGGGCGTGCCCGCGCACGTCGAAGCCATCGTCGATGGCTCGGAAAGTAATGCGGCTTCCGTGGGGCTGAATTATGCCGGAGCAATCGTGGCCGGTTATTCACAGGATGTTCTGCTGGCGAGCTTTGCGCGGCGCGGTTTCGGCACGCTCACACCGATTAGCGTAACGCCCGAGATCCGGGTTTGGTATAATCCCGATCTCAAAAGCCGAAATTATATTCTGCCGAGCCTATTGGGAACGATCCTGACGCAGGCAACTGTCTCTCTGACGGCGCTCGCGATTGTGAAGGAAAAGGAGAGCGGAACGCTCGAACAATTAATCGTTACGCCCATCAAAACGTGGCAGATCATTATTGGCAAGCTCATGCCGTTTGCGATCATTGGCTTCATCGACATTCTGCTTGCGCTTTCTGGCGTCATGTTCATCTTTGGCATCGCCGTTCGCGGATCGATCGTGATGCTTCTCGTGCTTTCGGTGCTGTTCATTTTTACTACACTCGGAATTGGGCTGTTTGTTTCGACCGTCAGCGGCACGCAGCAACAAGCGATGATGACCGCGATGTTCTTCGTGATGCTGCCGATGAATTTCCTTTCCGGCTTTATTTTTCCAATTGAGAACATGCCGGTCATAATACAGGGCGTGAGTTACTTATTGCCGTTGCGCTATTTTTACGAAATTATTCGCGGCATCTTCCTTCGAGGCGCGGGCATGGCGGAGCTTTGGCCGCAGGTGCTGGCGCTTTTTATCTTCGGCGCGGGGATATTGACGATCAGCTCACTCCGGTTCCATAAGAAGTTGGCATAACCCAGAACCAGGTTTACGCGGATTGGATGGATTTTCGGGATTACTTTCGGTGACTTCAATTATGGAAACTCTGATTACGTCCATTTATGGTGTCATTGCGAGAAACGCGTAAAACCATTACCAACCCATTTTTTCTCGAAGAGCCATAATTTGATCGACGTGGTGCTGGCCGTGATCGGAATACATATCGAGCAAATTTTGGAGGGTCATTGTGCCGTTATCGGGATGATGAGCGGTTCGCGTAAGATCGGCTTCGCTGGCATCTTCGAGCACGCCCGCCATCCGTTCCTGCACCCCGGAAATAATAGCGACCGAAGGGGTAATATCGCGCGTGTAATCATTCATCCTCGCCCATAAATCCTGATCGTAGGGCTTGAACGTGGGATGATCTTCGGTGAGAATCAACTTCATGCGGACGAAGGCATTCAAATGCGAATCCGCAATATGATGCACGATCTGCCGCACGGTCCATCCGCCATCGCGGTAAGGCATATCCAATTGCTCGTTGCTCAATCCATCGACAGCCACCGCAAGTTCGGAGGGCATGTTCCGAATCGCTTCGATCTTTCCGGCGCGCGTTTCATACTTCATAATTCATACTTCATAATTCATACTTCATAATTGCCCCAAACAGCGGAGAGGGAGGGATTCGAACCCATCGGTACGCTATTAACGTACAGCCGCTTTCCAGGCGACCCAGTTAAACCACTCCTGCACCTCTCCAAAATAAGTGCTCTGTGCTGAGTGCTAAGTGACGCACTCGCGCTCAGCGCCACGCACTTATCCATCAAAGACGTTTCATAGTTCCGCTCCCCGGGCGAATCGGCAAATTTTTCAGCCATTCCCGCTGAACTGAACTTCACTCATTTTTGTGTAATAAGCGTGGAGGTGAGGCCAATCCGCCCAAAGGTCACGCATTCGCCTTGCTCCGGCCCAACCGCTGCCCCGGAAGGACCAGAGCGCGTGTGGTATTCACTTAACGACACCCGCCTTGAATTCGAGGCTGAGTAGCCAATGCAATAGCAGGTTTGCCACAGCGATTAGCGTTTTGCTACTCGCGGGTTCCGTTCGCGCCCAAACGCCGCCCAGCACTGCCGGAATTCACGTTCGTGAAGTGTCGCGATCGGGAAACAGCGTGACGATCGAGGTTACCGTCCCTTCGCCGCAATTCGATACCCTTCAAAATTCGCTTCATCTTCGACGGCTCGCGCAGCAAATCGAAAATGGCGATGCGCTGGCACCCATTGCCATCCCGATGCGCCTCTCGCGCACGGCGAGCGTGGCCGTCCTTTCGCATGAGGATAGAACTATTGCGGCAAATAATCTTCAGCTCCCTGTTTCGCTCGTTCAGGATATTGCGTATGATGGAAAACCGGGTGCGGTAAGCTATCGCTCGAAGCCCGTAACCGGCGCACACCGCGGGATCGGCTTTGCGGCGATTAACTATATAGGTAAAATGCGGGCAGCGGATGTTTCGCGGCTCGAAGTGGGAATTCTCGACCGCGCCGGTGTAAACTCCATTCGCGCGGCAAAAGAGATCATTCTCAAGATTACCGATCCATCGGGATTGCCGGCCATGCCGGTAACCGATATGAGCGAGCCATTCCATGTTTCTAATTCCGTTTTTAAATCGCGGCTCGCGCTGGCAAGCGCGTCTCGAAAAGGGATGAGCGCACTGTCGGATTCCGATGTCCAGCAGCTTCCGGGCATTCAATCGGACGACGGAAGCGTGTATCGGATGTATGTCCGCACGAGCGGGATTTACCACGTTACGTTCAACGATCTACACAATTTCGGAATTGACCCCTCACTCATCGATCCTACGACGCTGCGGATTATCAATAAAGGCCAGCAGGTTGCCGTATATATAAGCGACAAGTTTCAGGATGGGCATTTCCATTCCGGCGATTATTTCGAATTTTATGGCGAAGAAGAGCGCTATCAGGGATCGGGAACAAATGGGGATTTTTATTACGACCCGGACACAAAAAATAATATTTATTACCTCGTCTGGGGCAGCCATTATTCACCGATTCCGGTAGGGGGAGTGAAGCGGATGGTCGAAGAATCGGGAGAAATCCGAACGGCCAATCGCTCTCCCTATCCGCGCGATAGTTTTTATGTCGATTTGAAGGACAGCTCCTTCTTTACGACGCTGCACATCGAGCAGGATAATCCTAAATTCTTCGATCCGCTCTACGTAACCGATGTCGATCAGCGTTCCGATTTGAGCGATCATGATTTCATGTCGTTCGTCGCGACAGGAGGGACCACCTATCCTGCGACGTTTACTTTTAACACGGTAATCCCATATCCGGATGTTCGCGCGAATCGCCCCGTCTCGTTTCGGGCGGCGCTGCATGGCATTTCGAATTTTCTTCCGGGTTCGACCGATTCCAAGGGGAATGAACTGCCAAACGTTCCCAACGAAGATGACTGCGTGATTTCGGTGAACGGGCAATTTGTGCTGCATGGCCTTTGGGGCGGCCAGATCTTAAAATTTCTTTCGACCGATACACCCTCCCAGACCTACTCCAATATTTCGGCGGCGCAACTCTTGGGAGTTCATCAGACGGATTCCGTGGGAACCATCGCTCCGATTGCCATCACGTTCGCGCAGCAGAAGCAAACGACGGTATCTGGCTGCACCTTCGCGATAAATTGGATGGACATCGGGTACGACCGAATGTATGACGCCTACCAGGATGCCCTCACGTTTCATGCTCCGCAATACAGCACGGCGGGCCTGTATCAATTTACGCTGCGAAATTTCGACCACACCGATATTTCTATTTATCGTAAGGGTGTTTCAAAAATTTCGAATGTGGTCATTACCTCGAATCCCACGCAGGCGCGCAGCACCACGGCGATTTTTCAGCTAAACATATCGAGCGGGGCGGACGAATTCATTGCCGTTGTCGATTCCGGAAAGCTCAAGCCGTATAAATACGAAAGGGATGATTTTGCGAATCTCCGTTCGCCAACGAACGACGGAGAATATATTATCATTACCAACCGCGACCATCTCCCGAAAGGCAATAACGGCGCGACTACTCCGGTGCAAGACCTGGCCCGTTACCGGGCGAGTAACAATCACGTAACAACGAAAGTAATCGATGTCGCGAATATCTACGACGAATTTAATTATGGAAGCCGCTCGCCTAATGCCATCAAGGCATTCCTGACCTACGCCTATCATAATTGGCAGGATCCTCCGAAGTATGTTCTGCTGGTGGGAGTGACGCATCAGGGAACGGACGATCCACAGCCCTTCACGCCGCCCGATCAGGTTCCCGCGCCCTACATCCAGGCCTATCTCGAAGGCGAGGTCGCCGCCGATGCGTGGTATAGCATGATCGATGGCGACGATCTCCTGCCCGATCTTATACTCGGCCGCCTGGCTTCCCAGGATATTGGAACCGACGCTGCTTACGTTGCAAAACTGAAAGAGTATGAAGCTGATGGCGCCGTTCCCGGAGATTGGAAAGATCGCGCGCTTTTTATCGGAGCGGGTGGAAGCTTCGATCAGGATATCGATGGAATTCTCGATCGCTCGCTGCCAGAGCGTGTCAGCGTCCTCCGGCAATCGACCGTCGATGCGTCTCCCTACCATGGGACGCGGCAAACACTGTTCGATAATGTAAATAATGGGCTTGGACTGGTAGCCTATTTCGGTCATGGCGGCGCGGATATTTGGGCCGACCCGATCGATAGCTCCGGCGGCGGGCCGTTTCTTACGAATGAGGACGTTGGCAGTTTTCATAACCAGGCGCAATACCCGCTGATTCTCAGCATGACTTGTTTTACCGCGACCTACGATGGTAATGGCGTGCTTGGAATCCTGAACAGTCTTCAAAATGAACCGGAAGCCGGATCGATTGCCGCGCTCGGCACGACGAGCTTTGGATGGGAACAAAACGATGCGCACCTTGCGGACGCGGTCATCCCGCATGTGTACGATTCCACCGGCGGAACGATTGCGGAACGCATCCTGGAAGGGAAAATGGCTTACCTCCTCGAAGGTCTCTCCGGCGATCTTATCCTGCCGACACTCATGTATTGCTATCATTTTCTTGGCGATCCGATGCTTGGCTTGCATCCGCCGACGGACCATGCCACGCTCTCCTTATCCAGCCGCGTGATTCAACCATCCGGAACTGTAACGCTCAATGGAACGAGTTCCATCACGCAGGGAACCGCAAGAATAGAACTCGCGAACGATCAGCACAGTCCGCTCGCGCCGCCGGACGTTCTGGATAATATTCCGGTGACGAACGGTGTGTTCTCGATCACGGCAAAGGTACCGAATACCACGATGCCGTATGGTTCGTACCGGGCAATTGTTTACGATAAGTCTTCGAACCGCTATGCGGCAGCGGCGGAAGATGTAACGATCACCGATTCACGAGTTACCGAGCTCGACTTCGAACCCAAGCCGCTCGCGTTTGGCGTTCCGCTCGATTTTAGCGCGGCCATCCAAACGCCGCATTCTATTTCAAGCGTGACGGCCAATATAAACATTTATTCCCAAAGTCCGAGCGGCGCTGTAACGATGCGCGCATTACCGCCGATGGCGATGGCACCCAGCGGAGACCGTTATCATGCCACCATTCCCGCAAGCGATCTGAACGCCGGCGATAAAGTAGTCGCGAGTGTTACGCTCATCGCGCCGCCGGATAGCATTACGTCCGATTTTATTTATATTATCGTTGGCGCCGCGAGCGATCCATCGGCGGTGAAAGATATTTATCATCGCGCGCTGAATGGGAAATTAGTCTCCACAAAACAGGGGCTTGCGTGGCAGGAGCGCGTCTATAATTGGGGTGGGTCGCCGCTTTATTCCGGGACGGCTTCGCTGCTCAACGTCCGCTCCGGAACGCCGCTATTACTTGGAAGCACTGAGGTTAGCAATATTTCGCCGCATGGCGATTCGCTGATCGATATTCCGATTACTGTTACTTCTCTTGACTCGGCGATGCTCGTATTCGCGGTTGCGCCTGCGGCTGGCGCGAGTCCGCTCAATTTGCGGGACAGCACCGTCACCAACGATTCGACCATTCCGCTCGGATTCCCTCTTGGAGCGGTTGCCTATCAATCCACGATTGGAACCACGCTGGATGGCTCGACTCCCGCGCAAGCGCATTTCAATAAGGATGAAGTGATCCTGAGTCTGCCGCCCGCAGGGGAAGGGAATATGGGCGTGGACGTCATTAGCCTCGACCGGCGTTATAATGCCATCCAAACTTCGCAGCCGGACATTCACTTTCTTCCGCTGTATTCCGACAGCGGGAAAATTTATTCGAGTCTGCGCATCGTTAGCGATTCGCTCGGCGCGATTCCGCTCGCCGTTTCAAAGCAAGGCAGCGCCACGCTTTCCGTCAAGCTGAATCTCATCGATTCGCTTATCAAGCTCCATTCGAACGACAGCCTGTTTATCTACCGGCTCGATGATCGCTCGAAGCTCTGGACGAAACTCGCCACCGCGCGACCGTTGCAAAATGAACTTACCGCCCAGATCACCAATCTCGGCACGTTCGCGGTCGCGTATAACACCGATACCCGTCCTCCCGTAGTCGATATTACAGTCGAAGGGCAGGTCTTTATCAATAATGGCGAAGTGCCGCCGCAGCCGCACATCGATGCGGTCCTGCAGGACGCCAATGGCATCGATGTAACGCCCGGTAAAACGATCGTGAAGATCGATAACCGGGTACTCGGCCCGTCGGAATACACGATGCTTGATTCGGGCCGGACTTCGACGACCGTCAATCTTACGATGACGCCTTCGCTTTCCAGCGGCACGCACGCGATTACAGTGCAAGCCACGGACGATAATGGCAATACGAACGCGCCACCGAAGGAACTCGACGTTCATACCACGAACCAGTTCGGGGTTGCGGTTATGGGTTCCTATCCCGACCCGTTCACGGGCGTTCACATGTTTATCGCCTATCAAATAAGCGGGATTGCTTATGCGCAATCGGTGAGCCTCGATATCTACACGGTTGCTGGCCGGCGCATCCGCACGATGAGTTTTCCATCCAACGATCCGAACCGGAGCTATGGATTTCAGGAAGGCGGCACTGGCGACCCAACCAGTATCGGTTACCATGAAGTTTGGTGGGATGGCCTCGACGACGGCGGCTCCTACGTCGCTAACGGAGTTTATTTTTACCGGCTTACCGTCAACACCGCGAATGCCACTCGCGAGATAAAGGGGAAATTTGCGCGATTACGATAGTATGGATTTAACTATATTAGTCATTGCGAGGAGAATCGAACGACCGAAGGGAGTTCGATTCGGTCCCGAGGTATCGAGGGAAGTAATCCGTTCGCTTTATGAAGGAATTGCTTCGTCGCATTTGGCTCCCTTTGGTCGCCAAATGCTCCTCGCAATGACGTGTATTTTAATTTCATTTTCGCAATCGCGTGCTCAAGATAAATACGCCGGCGATTTCCTGCAAATCCCCGTTGGCGCGCGCGCGCTTTCGATGGGCGGAGCGTTCACTGCGATTGCAGACGATGAATCGGCATTTCATTGGAATGCTGCCGGCGTGTCGCTCGTACCGGATCGGCAAGTGGGCTTTATGTATTCGGCGGAATTTGGAACCCCGGGAAATTCTCTCGCCGATTTTTACCAACTCGGGTTCACCTATCCACTCAAGGATATGACCATCGCGGTAAATTGGGTGCGGCTTTCGGTGGGCGATTTAATGCACACTCCCGACCTTACGAATATCAGCGTGGCCGTCGAGCGTGCACAAATGGTCGAGGAACTCTATTCTGGCGCGCCCAATTATTTCAGCGATAATGAAGATGCGTTCGTCCTGAGCCTTGCGCGCGATAATAAATTTACCGTCGATTGGGGATGGCTTTATTACAAGGAGAACATTGAAGTGCCGATCGGGGTGAATTTCAAAATTATCCATCAGGGCATCGGTAACTTTGGCTCGGCGAGCGGCATTGGTGTCGATGCAGGCGCAATGCTCCGTTTTTCGCTGGCGGAATTTCTTTTGCAGCCGGCGTTAGGAAAGATTTCTTTTGGCGCCTCCGCGAGCGATCTTGCGGGAACCCGTCTGGCCTGGAGCACGCAGCGTACGGAAATCGTGCCGATGCACATCGATGGCGGCATTGCCTACACGCAGCCCATTCCCGCAATCCGTACTGACGCGACGTTCGCCTCCGATTTTCTGATCGGGGTGCGCTCGCTGCCGCAATATGGTTTGGAACTTACCTATGCGAAGGATGTATCCCTTCGCGTTGGGCTGGATCAGGGAGCATTCACTACGGGCGCCGGGTTCAATTGGGAAAAGAAGGTGGACGTGAACTATTCCCTCGCGATCAACGATGCGTTAGGGCCGGAGCACCGGTTAAGCTTCTCTCTCGATCTCGATCATCTTATGCAGAAGGATACCACAGGTGAATAGCCGAATTCTCATCGGAGGGGGGATAGCACTTGCCGCGTTCGCGGCGAGTGTTTACACCGGTTGCAGTACGCCTTCGGAACCCGTGACCACGCCGCCGCAGCCGGTGTTCGTGGATACGACCATGCCGCCGAACCCCATCGACCACCGCATTTACGCGGACGCCGGGGTGCAGGACGCGATCGACATCGAATGGAAACCGGATACGACCGGTAACACGAGTGGCTATATTCTTTATCGCTCCACTGGCGATTCAACCGTTGGCTCGGATGGGCTGCTGAAAACCCGGATAATCCTCGCCCAGCTTGAAAGCAGCAATCAACTTTTTCAACCGCTCGATACGTCCTTTACCGACACCACCGGAATTACACCCGGCGCGAGATATTATTATCAATTGCAGGCTTTTTACCGCTCGCCAACAAATACATTAACCTATAGCAAGCCTACGCATGTGGATCTTTCCACCTCCTTCCTTTACGCTCAGCGCGTACTGCTTCAATCGCCCAATGGTATCGATACACTGCATGGCTTCCCCGCGAAATTTTTATGGCTGGATCCGAACAACGGCGGGACGTATCAAATTATTATTCAACGATCGGATAACGGCGATTTTGCGTGGTCATCCGACGAGCAACTTTTTGGAAATCCCGTTGCATTCGAATATCCTGTCACCGCGCCACCGCTCGCGACGGGCGTGCAATATCAATGGCGCGTCAGGTGGCTCGGGGCAACCTATGGCGGCTCCTCTTCGACCTGGATGGGGTTTACTCTATCGCCGTGAGGCAAGGATGAAGTATGAAGTATGAATTATGAAAAGTTAAAACGTCATATAATTCCATTCTTCGTACTTCATAATTCATAATTTGCACTTTTATCACCCTCTAATTTCATACTTCATAATTCATACTTGCCCATTGATGAGACGCTTAATCGTACCGATCGCCACCGTGCTGGCCGTTGTGGTAAGCCTTGCGGCAAGCCGCGAGGCGCTGGCCCAGCGCGGCGCGGGCGGCGTAGGCCAAACCGCTCCTGGAGCGAGCCAGCCGCTCAATCCCTCGACGCCGAACATGCCGATTTATAATGTCATGCGTGGCGGAGAAATTCAAATCGACGTGAACCTCTGGGGCTTCGTCGGTTCTCCCGGCCACTATCGCGTACCCAGCTCGACGTCGCTCGTGGAACTGTTGAGTTTTGCCGGTGGCCCGACAGCGCAGGCGCGATTGGTCGATATTAGAATCGTCCACGCGGATACCGCGGCACAAAAGCGTGTCGAGATGTACAACCTTGAATCCTACCGCGATAATGGCGACCTTTCGCAAAATCCGCTGCTCGAACCGGGGGACACGATCATTGTGAGCGGCCGCGCGCTCGATGTCTTTTATCAGGCCATTGGCATCATCACGAACGTCATGGTCATCATCACCGCGCTGATTAACTTTATTTCGTTTACGACGAAATAAATGAAACGTCCCCTTCAATCGGTATTATGCTCACTGCTTGTTGTAACCTCTCTTAGTTGCAACCGCGGCATCACCCCCGGCGTCCTTCGGTTTTCGAATTTTTGGTCGGAACCTTCGCAGCGCGCGGCGATGGACTCACTGATTGCCGGATTTCGGCGCGAGCATCCGGAAATTCCGGTCGAAGTAACCGAGCTAAGCTGGGCCGATGGAAAGATGAAGCTTATGGCCGGATTTAATTCCCAGACCGCACCCGATGTGCTCGAACTCGGCAGCGATTGGGTCGCGCAATTTTCTGCGAGCGGCGTTTTGCAGAAGCTCGATTCTGACACTGCGATACTCCCACGTTTCCAGAATGCGCCATCGTATGCGCTGCCGCCGGGTGAGTGGAGCGGCCATTATTACGCAGTTCCCTGGCTGCTGGATACGAGAGTTATTTTTGTGAATGATGATCTACTCCCAAAATTGTCAGATAAGTCCTATGTGACCGATACGTCCCAGGGGACTCATTCATGGAATTGGCAAACCATGCAATCCTGGGCTGAACAAATCAACGAAGCCCGCCCCGGCGAAGGCATCGGCGTCAACGGCCCCGATGAGCACCGGCTCTACAAAAAATTCCTGCCCTATGTGTGGTCAAACGGTGGCGCTCTTTTCGATAGTTTAGGCCATCCCACAATGGACGAGCCGCAAAATGTTCAGGCGCTTCAGTTTTACGTCGAACAGTTAAAGTATGGCGCGATGGAAACACAGAAGAATCTTGACGATGCCTTCGCCCGCGGCAATCTGGGAATTTGGTTTAGCGGCTCGTGGCTGTTGCCGGAGCTTGTAAATGCGCCGTTTCATTGGCATACGAAAGTGTTTCCGGGAAATGATGGTCAAGCCGGTGAATCGTTCGCTGGAGGAGAATATCTTGCGATCAACTCCGGCAGCGCAATGAAGCGCGAGGCCGAATTGTTTCTCGAATATATCACGCGGCCCGATAACGAGCTTGCATTCGCGCGGGATGTAAACGAATACCCCGCGGATATTCGCTCGCAGTCCGATTCGTTTTATATACACCGGCGCGAAGGGAGCGTTTTTACAGCGCAGCTTGCTCACGCGAAGATGACGCCCGTCATTCCGCAGTGGCTGGACATCGAGGCGATTATCGAGGACGAAGTTTCCAAGGCGCTCTATAAAACGGAAACGCCCGAACAGGCGATGCGGAGTATGCAGCGCCGCGCGGAAGAGCGAATGAAGCAACCATAATAATTAAGAATTACGAATTGGACATCTTTGATTTTAGATCTGGCTATTGCGCGATCGTGGGAATTCCAAATGCCGGGAAGTCCACGCTGCTGAATGCGCTGCTCGGAACGAAACTTTCCATCGTTACCCGCAAGCCCCAAACAACCCGCAAGCGGGTGCTCGGTATTTATTCCACTCCGAGCGAGCAGATTATTTTTCTTGACACCCCCGGTATCATGCCGCGCCCCACGACACTCCTTCACAAAGCCATGCTGAAGGACGTGCGCCGCTCTTTCGGCGATGCTGATGTAATTCTCGTGCTCGCCGAAGCGAAGCTCGCGCTCGATCGCGCACTCCCCGAAGCTTGGGAAGATTATATCAAGGCAGCGGCGGGGAAGCCAATAGTCCTCGCCCTTTCGAAGACCGATCTGTTCAAAGATAAGAGAGCTGTTCTTCCCATTCTCCAAAAATATGGAGAGCGAAAAGAATTTACCGAGATCATTCCCTTCTCCGCGAAGAAGGGCTACAATTTGAAGGAGCTTGTCACCATACTTCGCAAGTATATCCCAGGTTCGGAACGATTATTCGATCCCGAGCAGCTTAGCGACCAGAACGACCGTTTCTTTGCCGGGGAATTTATTCGCGAAGCGGTTTTTCAAACATTTAAGGAAGAGATTCCTTATTCGACCGAAGTGCAGATACTTGAATACAAGGAGCGCGCGGCGGGGAAGTGGTTCATCAGCGCGAATGTTATCGTCGAGCGCGACTCGCAGAAGGCGATTTTGATTGGACGAAAGGGCGAGGCTCTGAAATCGGTCGGGACGCGGGCGCGCCAGGAAATCGAACGCTTTTTGGGGATGCCTGTTTACCTCGAACTTCATGTTCGGACCAAGCGCGATTGGCGCCAGAACAAGCAGGCGCTCTCCGAGTTTGGTTACCATGAATAAGAACCAATTCTTTTCACTCTACGGCCATCCATGCCAGAATTCCTCCCCCTTATTGCCACACGATACAATCCATCGCTCACTCGAATCGAGAACGTCACCTCGCCGCCGTATGATGTGATTTCCGAGGAATACCGCGACATTCTCTACGAGCGTGATCCTCATAATGTTATTCGTCTCGAATGGAATCGCGATCCGAATCCGTATGAAAGCGCCGCACATTTTTTTCATGAGTGGAAGAAGGAAGAAATACTAAAGCGCGAGGAGCGTCCTGCGTTTTTTGTCTATCGTCAGATTTTTACAAAACCGGGCGGCGGGGAAGTAACGCGCTCTGGCGTTATCGGTAGGCTGAAGCTCAGTCCCTATTCCGCTGGCGAGATAGTACCGCACGAGCGGACACACCTCGCGCCGAAGAAAGACCGCTTCGCGCTCATGGAACGAATCCATGCCAATATCTCGCCGATCTTCGGCCTCATTTCGGACGCAAGTTTTTTTTTCGATCAAACGATCGAAGTAGCCGCTGCTTTCGCGCCGCTCGCCGATGTCGAGGAATCGCTCCCATCCGGCGATACTGTGCGACACTTGCTCTGGCGGTTGCCGGACGACTCGGCGGCAAATAGAATTTCGCATCTGGTTGCAACTACGCCCGTCATCATGGCGGATGGGCACCATCGCTACGAAACGGCGGTCGAATTTCACGAACGGCATCCGGAAATTCGCGGAAGCGATTATATGATGGTGTTTCTTGCAAACTTGCACGCCGAAGGAACCGTAATTTTGCCGACCCATCGGCTTTTGCATGATGTATCGGGCTTCGATCAATTTCAATTATTGAAGAAACTTTCGGAGCGTTTTGAGCTTATTCCACTTACCAGCCGTGAAGAAGGCATGGCAGAACTCGAACGTGATGATTCCGCGCTCACGCTAATCGAGTTTTCGGAAGATCCGAAATGGATGCTCGTCCGCGATATGGGCCAGCAGGAGCGCGAGTCTATTAATCTTCCAGCCTCACGCCTCGAAGAAGAACTTTTTATTCCGATGCTGGGCATGACGAGAAAGCAGATCGACGAGCGGCGCAATGCGCTCTATCCCCACACCGTTCGAGAAGTGGAAGATTTGGAGGAGTCACGAAGCTGGAATGCAGTGTTCTATTTGCGCGCCGTTCGGCCGGACGAGATGCAGCGCGTTGTGGAACGGGGTGGATTCATGCCACAGAAAACAACGTACTTTTATCCAAAGCTTCTGACGGGCCTACTCTTTCACGAATTCGGAGCGCAATCGTAGGGACGTGCTGCGCACGTCCATCGTATTTATGTAAAGAATCTTATGTCGCAAAAATCCTACGGATTACTAAACGGAAAAAAGGGAATCATTTTCGGCCCGCTCGATGAAACGAGTTTGGGCTGGCAGATCGCGCTGGCCGCGCATCGCGAGGGGGCGAAACTTGCGATTAGTAACGTCGCGGTTGCGCTACGTGTGGGCAAGCCGGCCGAACTTGCGAAGCTACTGGGCGATGCCCCGCTCATTCAGTGCGATGTCTCGAATAGCACGGAGATCGACGAATGCTTCAAAGAGGCGAAAGAAAAACTCGGCCCGCTCGATTTTTTCGTTCACTCGGTCGGGATGTCGCAGAACATTCGTAAAGAAGTGAGTTACGAAAAGGCGAATTACGATTGGTTCCTAAAGACGCTCGATGTGAGCGGACTTTCGCTCCACCGCCTGATCCATGGCGCGCTGGCCACCGATGCGCTGGCCGATAGCGCGAGCATCGTCGCGCTCACCTACATTGCCGCGCAGCGAACGTTCACCACTTATTCCGATATGGCGGATGCGAAGTCCTTGCTTGAATCGGTGACGCGCAGTTTCGGCGCGCGGCTGGGGCCGAAAAAGATTCGCGTGAACACCGTGAGCCAATCGCCCACGCCCACGCGCGCGGGAACCGGCATTATCGACTTCGATAAAATTTACGAATTCGCCAATTTGCTCTCGCCGCTTGGGAACCCGACGGCGGAGGAGTGTGCCGATTATGTCGTTACGCTCCTAAGCGATTTCACCCGAAAGGTTACCATGCAAAACCTCTTCCACGATGGCGGATATAGCAGCATGGGCATGACCACCGAACTCCTGCACCTCATCCACAATGCTATCGCCAGTGAAGAGAATCTGCGCAAGGCCGGGTTTACGCAGGAGATGATCGACCGGGTGAAGGGGGAGTAGAGAATGAATTTTCAATTCACCGACCATGCATTGATGGAGATCGCGAAACGCCGAATTCCAATGGAATTCGTCGAGCAGACGCTGGAGAACCCGGAACAAATCGTTCCAGAGCGAAGAGGCCGAAAAGGGTATCAAGCGCGAAAGCGATTTTCGAATGGCAGAACCTACTTTAGTGCGGGCTATTGTAGATATGGCAGACGTGCCGCCAACCGTGCGCACCGTCTATCGAACAAGTAAAATTGCAAAATATTGGAGGGACGAATGAAAGTAACTTATGACCAGGAAGTCGATATTCTCAATATCGAACTTAGCGAGACCGAGATCGAAGAGAGCGACGAGGATAAGCCGGGCGTGATCTTGGATTACGACGCCGATGGTAATATCGTGAGCATCGAAATTCTTGATGCCTCCAAACGCATCCGTAATCCAAGAGCCGTGGAAATGGCGGTGGTGGGCTAAACGCCGTCGGAAAGCCCGCGGACAGGCTGAAAGACTGTGCTACTTGGGTTCCCAATCGCGCCGCGCGGCAGCTTACGATTTATGGGCGCTTGAACGACCGCCAAAATTACTTAGCGGCGCGCTGTTTCGTGCGAAGAGAGGATGACCTCAAACTATGCTGCTTCCGCGATTCCCGTTTCTTCTTCTCGGCCTTAAGGAATTCGCTGAACGACTTTCGCTCCTCGGGAGTCCAGGGCGTGCTGCGGATGAAAATATCTTCGTCATCCAGTTTCTTGGAGTTGGTCTTCATCGAAATTCTTCAAATAGGAATTAACCAGGGTATGTGCCGCTGGCGTATTGATAAACATCCGATTGCCAGCAATTAGTTTTGCGCCGAGAGTCGTCTCATAATGCCCAATCAGCTTCGTTTTTGCTTCGAACGCTACCACCCCGTCATAGCCGATTTTGAAAGCTCGATAGCAAGCGAATGCCACAAGATTGCTGGCTACCCCCATGTGCTCTTTATCTCTTCCGATATTGAACGGAGCCGATTCCAGCAAATCCATAAAAACATGATCGTCCATGTCGCTGATGCTGATAAGACCTTGGAAGACGCCGGGATTTTCCGTAGTCGTCAGCGCATAGACCTCATGATCCGGGTTCCGAAGTTCGATAGACCAATCGAATTGCCATTCGAGCGAAGAGAGCATTTCGGCATCCGATGGATATAACCGCACGAGCCGCGTGGCACAAACGTTCCCGGTTCGAATCTCCTCGATGGAATTCGACATCTTATCGACTTCGAATCCCAGCCGCCGAGATGTGGCTTTACTCATGCACAAAAATACGACAATTCCCCTCACGCGGGCTGGAAAGCCCGCGGACAGGCTAAAAGCCTGTGCTGCACGGTTCCCACCTGCCGAGCCAAAACCACTCCCCCGCGCCCGCAAAACGAACGCGAAGGGTAGCGGCATAAAGCGCCCGGCGCCAGCGCGTGGTGATTTAATCCTTCGGATTATTTTGTTACACAAGAGCGGTCCGAAAGGGTCGCCCTTTGTATTATAAAATAATTAAACGTGACAAAAAGAATGATTCAAGATGTTTCCCTCGAAAGAATTCGCAGTTTTGCGAATGAAAACTTTCAAGCAATTGCGCTTCAACGACGTAGGCTCCAGTCGAACGAACCTGAAGACGAGACATTTGTGAACAAAAAATTCATCATTGGCTAAAATGGACTAAAAACACAAGAGTTAATGAAGCACAAACGCGTGCGCTGTTTTTTGAGCACCGTTTTTTTAATGGAAAACAGAAACTGCCGCTCGTGCTTGCTATCAATATTGCAAATTGAACGAAAAATGGACGTGAGGGGAAACCGCAGCGCGCTTCGTGTGTTCTTAGGTGATCATAAACCAAAGGATTCCTCTGCGAAATTTCATTTTATCTCTTCTCGCCGTGGGCGCGGTAGTGGCGCTTTCGGCTATGCAGTCGAACGCTCAACCGGCTCAGACGACCAATCATGAGCCGTATGCCAGCCGATATTCGAGCACCACGCCGAAGCTGCACTACGAATTCCCATTTCAGATGATGTGGGACGATGCGGTGCTTACCTCGGTGCATTCCGGGAAGCCAACGCTCGCGTTCGATCTCGATCTTGACGATTCGGTTAGCATCAGGCTCGCCCAAAAAATCATTGATAATAAAGGACTTCGGGACTTTATAACAGCCCATTTCGAACCGGCGATGAACGATTTTGCAGTCGATCCGCCGCCGGCCGTCGGCATGGATAGCCTGAAGCATCTCGGCTGGCGCCTGAGCGGCCTCGAGAAAGATTATGGGATTATGGTACGCCCGGCCATGATCGTTATCGGCACGGACAAAAAGGAGATCGACCGGATCGTTTTTCCGGAAAAACTTACCGCCAAAGGGATCGAGCATCGGCTGACCGACATTCTGCAGGGCCGGAATACGCTTGGAAGTACGATCGCAGCCTTTTGGCGCGATACAACCTCCATCGTCATGCGCGAGAAGCTGATCGATATGTTCGAGCAGCGGTCGAAATACGACAGCGTACTCTATCACTTGCAGGGACTCGCCAAAGCGGACGTTCCCTCGGTGGCGCGCACAGCCGCAATACGCTATGCCTATTTGCGGCTGCAAGTTGAAGGAAATTCGCAGCCGCTGGAGGCATTTATGGCGGCGCTGGGACCGCATGGCGAGGATAGCACGCTCCACTACGCGCTTCTCGATAAGCTGCTCGATCACTATAAGCAGGCGAAAAATAACGACAGTGTTGCCGCGACCTACGACCGCATTATGGCCTTCACCGGACAGCGCGATCCAGACCTGCTCAACGATTACGCCTGGCAACTTGCCAATTATTCGAAAGATGTTGACCATGCCTACGCGCTCGTCAACGAGGCTATCGGTAAAAATGGGCAGGACGCCGATTATTACGATACCCGCGCTTTAGTCGATGGACGAATGCACCATTACGATGAAGCCATTCGCGACGAGGAAACCGCAGTCTCCTTCGCCAAAAAAGATGACAAGAGCTATTTCGAAGAGCAGTTGGGGTATTACAAAAAGCTGAAAGGCGAAGTGGAGAAATTGCAAGCGGAACAGTCGACGAAGGCCGAGCACCCCGGTGCCAGCGCGCCAAACTTGAAAAAATTGGAAAAATAGGGTTTATTCCTCGCAAGATTATGTTACTCGCGAATTATGGCAGAAATTCTTACAGATACGACAGAAGATATATCGGTTGAACTGAAGCCCGCGAAGGCCAGCCCGAAGCCGGGCAAGCTTTTTATCGGCGGCCAGTTCGTCGATGCGCTTTCGGAAAAGACATTCGAAACGCGGAATCCGGCGACGGGCGAGGTCATTACCGATATTGCCGAAGCGGGACCGGAGGACGTGGAACTTGCCGTGCGAGCGGCAAGGAAGGCGTTCGAGGACGGCAGCGAATGGCGGAAGATGTCGCCCAGGGATCGCGGTCGAATTCTTTGGAAACTCTCGGATCTGATACGCTCGAATGCGGAAGAGTTCGCCGAGTTGGAAACGCTCGACACGGGCAAGCCGATTTTCGAATCCTCGCGATTCGATATTCCGCTGGCTGCGGAGTGCTTCGAATATTACGCCGGCTGGCCGACGAAAATCGCGGGCGAAACGCTCGCAAATAGTGCCGGTGGCGACGCGCTGGTTTATACTCTGCGCGAGCCGATCGGTGTTTGCGGACAGATTATCCCATGGAATTTCCCACTCCAAATGCTCGCATGGAAAGCTGCACCGGCGCTGGCGTGTGGCAATACGATTGTGATGAAGCCGGCGGAGCAAACGCCCCTCACTGCGCTTCGCTTTGCGGAATTGACCATCGAGGCCGGACTTCCGGCTGGTGTCTTTAATGTAGTTACCGGCTTTGGTCCGAAAACAGGCGCGGCGCTGGTAGCCCATCCGGGAGTTGATAAAATTGCATTTACTGGCAGTGTGGAAGTCGGGAAGGAAATAATGCGTGGCGCGGCCAATACGTTGAAGCGTGTGTCGCTGGAACTTGGCGGTAAATCTCCGAATCTGATTTTCGCCGATGCCGATCTTGAAACCGCCGCAAAGTACGCGCTCGGCGGCATCTTCTTCAATCAAGGCGAAATGTGTACCGCCGGCTCGCGCATTTTTGTAGAGGAATCGGGATACGATGAGTTTATGTCGGTCCTTCGCGGCCGAGCGCAAAAGATGGTGGCAGGGGATCCGCTGCACCCGAAGACACGGCTCGGCTCGCTTATTTCGCAGGAGCACTTGGACCGGGTGCTGAATTATGTCCAGATCGGCAAGCAAGAAGGTGCTTCGGTTGCCATTGGCGGCTCGCGCATCGGAACGAAAGGATATTTTATGAAGCCCACCGTCCTCGAAGGCGTGACGAATTCGATGCGAGTGGCGCAGGAAGAGATTTTTGGTCCGGTCGCAAGCGTTATCAAATTCAAGGATATGGATGAGGGCATTCGCGAAGCGAACAACTCGCAATTCGGCCTTGCCGCCGCCATCTGGACGCGCGATATTAAGAAGGCGCACTCGATTGCAAAGCGCGTCAAGGCCGGCACGGTATGGATCAATACGATCTCGACGACCGATAACGCGGTTCCCTTCGGCGGCTATAAATCGAGTGGCTTTGGCCGTGAGCTTGGCCGCGCCGCGATCGATCTTTACACGGAGACGAAAACGGTGTGGGTGGATTTGAATTCGTGAGGTTCCGAGGACATTTTTCGCGTTGACTTCGAGCTACTGAACTATGATTCTGGTAGATTGTTACGATTAACGGGATAAGCATCATGGCACGACCATCGAAATCGAAACGGAGCCGGTCACGAATGCGCGAGAGCAGCGTATCTCTTGGCATTCGAATGAGTCCCGGTGAGCGGGACCTGATCAAGCACCGCGCGCGAAGTGAGGGGAAATCAATGTCGAATTATCTCCGTTCGCTGGCCGGCTTGGGAACTGCTGCGCACCCAAAACTCAAAGAGCATCGGCTTAGTGGCCGAGAGTTACTGGAACTGCCGCGAGCGGAGGCATCGCGCCTGTTACAGCGAGCCGCAAAGTTAGCAGCCCCGGACTACGAATCTGGAGGAGCACTTCGAATTTTCGATGCAGACGATCCATATATTGAATTGTGATGCCATCTTCGATCGAGCCGAAACAAGGCGAAATATGGATGGTCCAATTCGACCCCAGCACCGGCGATGAGATCGGGAAACGTAGACCCGCCATTGTGTTATCTAACGAGCGCGTTGGGTTCCTGAAGTTACGCCTCATGTGCCCTATTACCGATTGGAAGGAGCGATATTCCAAGTTCCCGTGGTTCTCGTATCTCGAACCTGATCCTCGAAACGGACTCTCGAAACCGAGCGGTGCTGACGTATTCCAGTGCAAGTCGTTATCTCTCGAACGATTTCACAATCTGCTCGGAGTGATAGAAGCGGAGCAATTCGCAGATATCATCGATCGGCTTAATTTCTGTTTAAAAAGATTCTCGTAGTTCGTATGTTCGAACACCTTCCGATTAAACGCCGCCGCGTGCTTCGCGGATTTTTGGTGGGCGGGATTATCGCCTGGGCTGCGCCATTCGTCTATGCGGCGAGTAAGTTTCTTTCCTATCAGGGAATTCTCGGCGGAAATACGACGGCGAAGTTCCCGGCCTCACAATTAACAGAGGCTAATCCTTCGACGCTGGTTGAAGTCGAAGGCGAACCGGTGATTGTTATTCGAGAGCCGGATAATTCGATTCGAGCTTTTACCGCGACCTGTACCCATTTAGGATGTATCGTTTCATATCGTTCGCAGCTCATGATCGGTCAGGAGCAAATACCGGGATTTTATTGCCGTTGTCATGGTGGGAAATTCGATAGCAATGGAATCAATGTTCCCGGCACGCCGCCGAAATCGCCGCTCACGGAATTGAAAGTTACCACCTCCTTGAACGATCTCATCATTTCTCTCACTCCCATAGTTAGCCGAACGTAATGGACTTGGTGGACGCCCTGCATCTTCGAGAACCGTGGGAAGCGCTGAAGATTCGGCGGATTCCGCACCATCGCCATTCCTATTGGTATTATCTCGGCGGTCTTGCACTTTTCTTTCTTGCGATTCAGGTTGTAACGGGGCTTTTGCTTCTTTGCTATTATCGCCCGACGCCCGAAGCGGCGAACCAAAGCGTCCGAATGATCGTGTCGAACGTCCCATTCGGCATCGTGATTCGTTCCATTCATGCCTGGGCGGCTAACATCCTTATTGCGATTGTGATCATCCATACGCTCAGCGTATTTTTTATGAAGTCCTACCGAACGCCGCGAGTGATCCTTTGGATAACGGGCATCGTGCTGCTCCTCATCCTACTCGGCTTTGGATTTACCGGCTACCTGCTCCCGTGGGACCAGACCTCCTACTTCGCGACGATGATCGGAACCGAACTCCCGCGCGAAATACCGGTTGTTGGCGATATTCTCGTCTCGTGGTTTCGCGGCTCTAAAGAAATCACCGGCGCGACGCTCACGCGAATGTATGGGCTGCACGTGGCACTTTTGCCACTGCTCGCCCTGGCTTTTGCTGCGACGCATGTAGCCATCAGCACACTCCTCGGCAGGGCAGTGCCAGCCGGTGCGAAGGTCAAAAGAGAAACGCGTTTCATTCCCGACTATCTTCTTGGCGAGTCGATTATTTGGCTCATCGGTTTGGCCATTCTGCTCGTGGTTGCCGTGCTGTTTCCGTGGCCGCTCGGACCAGCTTATGACCTTGCGAAGCCGAGCGAGCCGCCGGCGGGTGTTCATCCTGCGTGGTATTTCATGTTTCTCTACCAAACGCTCAAATATCTGCCCAATTGGGCGACATTATGGTTCTATCTCATCATACTTCTCTTTTGGACGCTGGTTCCCTGGCTGGCACGCGTATGGAAGAGTTGGCTCCTCACCGGGATTGGAATTATTTTGATCGCTGGATTCGGTATTCTCACTACTCTGGCATATTTTTCGGTTGCTCAGGAAAAGGCTGGCGCGAAGATCGGGCAAATATCCCCTACGATACTGCCCGATTCCGGTACGACCGGCCAATAACCAATAATAAGGAAAACCTTTATGATAACTCGATTCCGTTTTAATAAATATGCGTGGATGATAATGAGCGCCATGTTGATGCTCGCGATTGGCTCGCTTACAGCTCGCGCGCAGGACAATGGCACGTCCGGCGGATCTACCCCAAGCGATTCACCGGCACCGAGCACCTCGACGCCGAGTGCTTCGACGGCACCCAGCGCTGCCGGCGGCGGCTCGGCCGTCGAGCAGTCCGCTTCGCATACCTCGAGCACGACCACCGAGACTGAAGGCCCGCAAAACATCAGTACGAACACCTGGCTCCTCATCGCCATCGCGGTGATTGCCTTCCTGGTGCTCGTTATTGTGATTGCCCGGGGCGCCGCGTCGAAGCGAAGCGTTAGCCGTACCACCGTGGTGAGGTAAATGCTATTATTCGTGATTTCAAAGGCTGGATTCGAAATCCAGCCTTTTTGCTGCTTTATCAAAACTCCTAAGCTTTCGAAAGGGGCTGTCCCATCATAATGATATTGACGGCGAAAAAGCTTGGAGCGAGATCGATGAGCCGGCGTGGCATGGAATAGCCGGAATAGGCTTCATGCACGATGCGGTAGCTGGCTTGAGCCATCAGTTCGCGGGCTGAGCGAAGGGTGAAAAACCGCAAATGCGTTTTATCCAGGATGCCGGACTCGGTGTAGTCGAAACGCCCGCGAAGCAACCCGAGCCGAACGCGAAGATTCGCAACGTTCGGAACACTCACGATGATCTTGCCTTCAGTACCGAGCAGCGCGCCCGCTTCGCGGATAATGGCGAGAGGATTGCGCGTGTGCTCGATGACATCGCCAAATATTAGGATGTCGAAATCCTTCATTCCTGCATCGAGCACGCGCCGCGCCCAGCCGGGCTGTTCGAGATCGACTGGCAGGACGGCATCCAATCGTCCGGCGGCGGCGCGCAGGGCTTCGCTATCGTTATCGATGCCGGTAACGATGCACTGTTTGCGTTCCCGAAGCGCCGCGCCGAGAATTCCGGTATGGCAGCCGATGTCGAGCACGCGCGCGCCAGCGGGAATCATTCGGAATTGCAGCGCGTGTGTGCTCACCGGATCGTCGAGCCGCAAATCGAAATCATACGCATGTTTTTCAGTCATGAAGCAACTCCCCCTCCTACGGAGTGAAGCGAAGTAGGAGGGGGCTGGGGGGTGGTGAATTTCGCGATCCAATTATTGATATACGCAATCGAATCGAGCGTCATTTTGTGCCGGCCCTTATACTCATAATATTCGACTGGGATGCCTTTGGATTCCAGAAAAGCTTGCGTTTTTTTCGACGATTCCGTCGAAAGCACTTCGTCATTCGTTCCATGCGCGAGGAGCACGCTCGTATTCTTATTCCATTGCTTCCACCGCCTTATGGGACTCGGCAGGAACCCGGACATCGGCACCATGCCGGTGATTTGTAGTTTGCCGCGCAATCCAACGATGAGTGCCATCGCCGCGCCCTGGCTGAAACCCCAGAGGAAAAGCGGAGCAGGCGAAGAACCAGTTCGCTCGATATGAGATTGAATCTCGCGGGTGAGCAGACTCTCCGATTCATCGAAGCGCGTGGCATCCGCGATTTCGTTGCCGCCAGCGTCTTCTAACGGATGAAACCATTCGAAGCCGCCAATCGCCGAAGGATACGGCGCCTGAATGGCGATGACGTGAAATCTTGGATCGAGCAGCCCTTCAATCGAGAAGATCGTTTTCGCCCACGCGCCCCGGCCATGCAGCAGGATGACGAGCGGGGGAGCGGCACCAACCGGTGCCACTCGCGGAAGC
>DASRZC010000095.1:0-12391 GCA_035686785.1 Kapaibacterium sp. (SeqCode) | reverse complement strand
GCTGCTGGCAATCAGTCCGGCGGCGAATTCGGCGCTGGCGTTGCGGACATCGAGAATGGGATTTACTTCGGCCACTTCCATCGAGGCCATGTAGCCGGTGTCGGCGATAGCTTCCATGATGAGATGCGCTTCGCGGTAGGTGAGTCCGCCGGGAACCGGCGTGCCGACGCCGCTCGCGACCATCGGATCGACGACATCGAGATCGAAGCTTACATGCAAATGATCGACCTTTTCGCGAAGTCCATTGACCGCTTTCGTAAGCAGGCGATAGACGCCTTGCTTATCCAGATCGGCCATGGTATGCGCTTCGATCTTGAGTTTTCGAATGAGCGCGCGCTCGCCATCATCGAGGGAGCGAAGTCCGAGATAGACCAATTGATCGGGGAGAAGCTTCGGTTCATCGCCTCCGATGCTTGTGAGCATCGGCGCGCCCATGCCCAGCGCAACGGCGACGGGCATTCCATGGATATTTCCGCTTGGCGAAGATTCGGGCGTGTTAATGTCGGCGTGGGCATCGATCCAGATAACGCCGAGCCTTTTATTATGGCGCTTGCAATGTCCGGCGATGCCGGCAATCGTGCCGATAGCCATGGAATGATCGCCGCCGAGGACGAGTGGGAACTCGCCGCCATCCAGCGCGGACTCCACTTCGAGCGCAAGCCGCGTGCAGGCACTCGCAATCTCGGAGAGATAGGGAAGTTTTATATCCTCGATCTCCTGCACTTCGGCGGTGCGGATTTCGATGTCGCCCGCATCGATGACATGGTATCCAAGGGCGCGGAGTTTATCGCTCACGCCCGCGATGCGTATCGCGGAAGGGCCCATGTCCACGCCGCGCCGGCCTGCGCCTAAGTCCATCGGGAAACCGATGAGCCTAACAGAACCTGGATTACGCGGATTGGATGGATTCACAGGATTAGTATCGCCATCGATAAATTCGTTCTTGTTCATCGAAATTCTCTCTTATCCATCGATGGTTCTTTCGTTTTTTCAAGAATAATTTGGGCCGCTCTTCGTACAAAATTGAAGTCTCCGATAGTAATCCGGAAAATCCATCCAATCCGTGTAATCCAGGTTCAGGTTCGGGTTCCCAGATGCTTCAATATATTCGCTATCGTCGATTTCAGCTCCTTTCGATGCGAGATGATGTCGATAAAGCCATGCTCCTGTACGAATTCGGATCGCTGAAATCCAGCAGGAAGTTTTTTCCGGATGGTCTGCTCGACGACGCGAGGTCCGGCGAATGCGATGAGCGCTTTTGGCTCCGCGATGTTCACGTCGCCCAGCATCGCGAAGCTGGCGGTTACGCCGCCGGTCGTGGGGTCGGTGAGGACGGAAATATAGGGGAGCTTGGCTTCGGCAAATTGCGCGAGCTTCGCGCTCGTCTTCGCGAGCTGCATGAGGGAGATGGCGGCTTCCTGCATCCGGGCGCCGCCGGAACTCGACACCATGATATACGGCACTCGTTCGGCGATGGCACGGTCGATGGCCCGCGAAAATTTTTCGCCGACAACGGCTCCCATCGATCCGCCGACATACGCGAAATCCATTACGCCGATCGCCACGGGCCTTGTGTCGAGATGTCCCAAGCCCACGCGCATCGCTTCCTTCAGATGCGTCTTTCGCTCGGCTTCCGCGACGCGCGCGGGGTACGGCTTCGAATCGACGAAGCCGAGCGGATCGGCGGGACGCAGCTCCGCGGCGATCTCTTCTTCCAGGCCATCATCGAGCAGAATTTCGAAGTATTCGCTGCTCCCGATGCGAAAGTGCTTGCCGCAATTCGGGCAAGTGAAGAGATTCTCTTCGATCTGCTTTTTGTACAATATCTCTTTGCACTCGGAGCATTTTGCCCATACGCCATCCGGCATCTCGCGGGAGGCAGTGTTTCCAGCCTGCCGGCCATCCTGCTCCGGGCGCGACTCGATATTCTGTTTCGACCGTGTAAACCAAGCCATGAACCGGCTGAACGAAATTCCGGGCAGTCCAGTGCAGGGCACCACGAGTTCACTAAAAAGCCCCCTCCTTCTTTAGGAGGGGGGAGTAATTCAGTGAACTCACCACATCCGGCCGGTTTACCCTTCGAATTCTTCTCGCTCGAGTTTTACCCTGACGCGGGCATGGACGGCGCGTTCGAGGAGGGCGGAGAGCGTGACCAGCAGCGCAAAGGTCGGCCAGAACCGGGCCTGCGAACGATAGCCGAAATACATTTCGAGGACGAGGATTCCGCCAGCGAGAATCGTAAAGCCAAAGACGCCAAACATCATCGTGAAGCTTCCGCCGCGATTCGGCCGGCGCGGTTGCGCGAACGGCATCTTCGCCGCAAGCATGAGATAGATTTGGAAAATAAATCCCGCGACGGCCGCCAGCACCAGCACGTGCGCCACCGCATGAAACACGGGCATGAACCGCGAGAATACGATGGCGAGAATTATCATATAGGGCACAATGATCGAGACGAGGAGCGTATTCCGGACGGCGAGCAAAAGCTTTGCTCGATCGAGCGGCGCGGCGAAAAAAATCCATGCGGCTTTGTAACTTTCGCTATATGTGATCGACTGCATGACGATAAGCGGCATCAGCAGCGCGACCAAATAAACGAGCGCCGGGCGCGCGGCCTCTTTTACCGTACTCGTGAACGGATCGGAAATGCCGCCGCCAACGATGGCAAGCACAATATAAACGAACGTGAGCGGAAGCGTCGAGAGAAGCTGCATGCGAAATTTCGAATCGTAGCGAAATTGCGCGCGGAGCACGACGAAAATGGCGCGGGCTTCATCCGAGCGGGCGAAGCGCGTGTAAATCCGGTAGGGCAGTGAATCGCCGGCAGTTTTTTTCCGCTTCGCCGTCATGGCAGAGGAGGCGGCCAGATTTTCGATTTCGGCCTGGTATTTTTTGCCGAGCAATAGATGCGAGCCAACCGCAAGCGCACCGAGGAATGCGAGTGATAGTACCGCAAGCCAGGGATAGATACCTTGCGCCGCGCCCGCTCCTAATCCCGCGAGCGAAGCAAACCAAAAAGAGGGAATAACCGTGAGCCACGGCTTGGCCGTGAGGGTGAGTGTTTGCAAATCGAGAAATCGCTCGGCCTGTGCAAAGAGGATAAAGCTCATTGCCGTGACAAACGAGCCAAGGAATTGCATATAACCGATGGCCTTTGTCAGCGAAGCAGGTCGCAATTTACCGAGCAGCAGGCCATAAAGGACGATCACTACCATCGAGGCCGCGATGCCGGAAAGGATGATCGAGAGCAGGAGGAGAAGATTGGCGCCCAGGGCCGGGCGAAGGAAAAATTCCAGCCCCACGAAAGGGCCGATCGCCAGCAGGAGTGAAATGATGGAAGTATAGCAAATGAGGACCAGAAGGCGCGAGAAGAAAAACGTCTCACTCGAAACCGGGAGCGGCGATATGATTTGGGCTTCGTCCGGCGAGAGAAATCCGTTCCCAAAGGAGAGGAAAATATTACTCGCAATAATAAACGCCGAGTAGAGCATGACAATGCTCGCGGCAGTTACGAACGTATCGCCGGTAACATTACCCTTAAACAGGCGGATGGTGAACGCGCCAATAAGGAGGTAGCTGAACATCGACCCGTACGCCCAGGCGCGGCTCATCTTTTTCCTGTGACCAAGCCGCAGGCTCGCCATGCGCCACTCGCTTATGAGCGCATAGCGCGTGAGGATCGAGGCCTGGCGGAAGTCGATGGAACGAAACACGGGAAGTTATTTCTCCAGCAGCAGCATTCCCTTTGTGCTTCCCGATGCACTGATTCCGGTGAACCGCAACTGGTAATAGTAGCTGCCGGCGGGAAGATTTTGCAAATGGAATGTATAGGGCTGAAGCACCCCGTGCGTGAGCGTGATGACATCATGCGCGACTTCGCGGCCCAGGCCATCGTAGAGCGCGATGAGCGCCGTTCCATCTTCGGCCGCCGTGAGATCGAGCGTGGTCTGATAACCATTTTCACTCGTGACCGGATTGGGGCGCAGCCGTTCCGCCGTAACGAGCGGCTTGCCGCGCATATAATAGATGAGCGTGCTATCGCCGCACCGGATCGCCAGCGAAGCATCGGAGGCGAAGGTGTTGGAGGCGAGTTGGCATGTGCTGAACGTTGGGTCGCTCGGATTCAAGGATAAGGAATCGACCGCGATCATTCCGCCCACCGAATCCGAGACCATCGCGATCATCGGAAGCGTAACCACGGGCGTGGATGGATCGAGCGGGATATCGTTCGGATTCGTGACGTCGAAGCTATACCGCTCGATGGAGCCGACCTGTGTTGGCCCGTTTTGGGTGAGAGCAAAATTGGATGTCATCGAGTTTGGGATCACTTCGAAGTTATTGGAGCGGTATTCGAATACGCCATGAATCGTTTTCAGGCCTTTCCCGGAAACCGGGATGTCCGGCACGAGCGAGGCCGTAAAGCCCTGGCCGGACGCGACCGGCATTTTCGAGAACGCTATGTTGAAATGGACGGTATCGACCGGTGGCGCAATACCGGAAAGCTGAACGCTCGTGAAATTATTATTTTTCACATCGGTTTGGAGCGTAACCGTTGCGCTGAGGTTGCCGTGCGAGGTGTCGTCGTAATAAATTGTGTCATTCTTTGTGCCACCCGGCGTGATAAAGAGAGTATCCTGTCCTTTACCTAAAGTAAATCCTGTACCTGTGATGCTAACGATTACGGTATCCGTTCCGCAACCCGTATTCGTGATGGCGATAGTCGTATCCGGCGTAGGTTCGGCACAGGACCGGACGGTCTTGAAATCGAAGCTCGTCGGTGAGGAGAGCGTGAGCGCGCTCGCGCCGCTGGCAGTGGTAACGTCGAGCGTAACGGGCATGGCCGAATCATGCACGCTGCCATCGGCAAGCGTGTATTGTATGTAAAAATTACCCGAATACGTATTCGTAACGAGTGCCGTGATAGCGAGCGTAACATGCAGGGAATCGCCTTTGACGAGCAGGGCCGGGAGCGGCTTATCCGTTTGGGCGGCAAACGTTCCGATAAGGCCAGGATCGAGCGTGAGGCCGGTCACGCGGAGCGTGTCGCACTCTGTATTATAGACCGTGAACGTTACGGATGTGGCAGGGTCGCATTCCGACAGCGTGTCAAACGCGAATGTGGTTGCCGTAAGCGCAGGATTCGTTTCGAAGGTCGAGGGTCCTGCCGTGCCCGTGCCGGAGAGTTGAATCGTATCGTAGATAGGCGTCTTGCCACTGTTGATCCACACATGCAGATAAACCGCGCCCGTTTCCAATGTCTTTGCGCTGGGTTGATATCGTACATCCAATTTGAGGTTTCCGCCCGCCGCGAGCCATTCGGGGATTTTTATGGGATTGCCCAAAAGAAAAGATCCGGAAAGCGCAAGGCTATCGATCCAATCGGAATTGCAGGACGTATTTTTAAACGTAATGGTCGTATCCGCATAACCCGGCTGGCAAATGGAGACGCTGCCAAAATCGTGCGACTTCGGATACGCGAGCGTTCCCGAAGCGGCGCCCGTCCCCGTGAGCGTGACGACATTCGAACTATCGAACGCTGCATACAGCGAGCGGAGATAATGCAGCCGGAGCGTGGCGTTTTGTCCGCCCAAAGTTCCCGGAATGAAGCGGACCATTACTTGCCGCGAGCTATCTGTCGGAATTTTAACCGGGAGCGGGAGTGGCTTGCCATTCGTATCGAGTAATTCGAAATGCACATTGGCAAGATCGAACTTACTGATCGAGAGGGTATCGCAGCCGGTATTCGAAAGCGTAAGAAGTTCGTCGGTGGAGTCGCAGGTGGCGAGCGAATCGAAGGCCAGCGCTGGTCGCGTCGTGAGCGCCGGATGGGCCGTGTCAAATTTCACATAGGTCCGGAGCGCCATGCCCCATACCGTATCCTGCCCCATATAATGCATCTTGACTTCGAGCGAATCGTAGAGCACCGCCTTGCTGGTTGGAGTGGCATGAAGCTCGAGGTGAAGCGTGTCCCCACTGCCGAGACGGATGGGCAGCTTCAACTTATTGCCGGCCAGGTCCGAAACGCTCCACGCATTTTTTGCAAACGTGGTATTAGTGATCGCAAGTAAATCGCAGCCCATATTAATGAGATCGATCGTGGTATCGAGGCTCATGCACATGAGCAGCGTATCGTTCTTAATCGTATTCGCGCTCGTCGCATATTCCGGCAGGACCGAAAGCCCCTGGAGTTTTACGCGCAGCAAGACCGTATCGTAGGCAAGCTGCGGTTCGCTAACACAAGGCGCGAGATAGGATGCGTAAAAAATAACGCGGATCGTTGCGGAGTCAGTCGCCGCCGAATCCATCATGGCGCCGGGATGCCAGGCCAGCTTGAACGCAATAGAATCGTCCGTGGGAATGATCGAATACGGATCAGGAATGCTATCGAGCCAGACCGCATGGGTCGTGGCCGGGCGGCGATTGCTATCCAAAATCTGTATGCTTTCGAGCACGATCTGGCTCGAATTCAAATTATGGAGATAATAAAGCTGGCGCGTGGTATCGCAAATGATGGCCGATATGGGCCGCATCGTATCGAGATCGATAACCATCAGCCCCGGCCCATCGACGGTCTTCCAAAGCCCGGCATAAAAATCGGACGCATAGACGATATTGCCGCAGCCCGTCACCGCAAAACGGGTGTCGGGCTCGCGATCGCCAGGCCCCCCCTGGGACGGGCCGCCGACACCGATCCATGTATATCCGCCATCGTTCGATTCCATCAAATTGTTTTTCGGGTCGGCGTTGGTCATTCCGCCATTACTTTGAACGTAGAGCACCCCTTCGATGCCTTCCATGTCGCCCGTGGTATTGATCGGCAAGCTATCGGGGAATATATTCGTCCACTGCAGACCATAGTTTGTGGAACGATAAACCGGAGATCCTCTGGAAACGCCGAGAAACGTCGTGTCTTCCGGCGCGGCGAGGAATACCCCGCTGCTGCGCTGAACATGATGCACGTTCCAGCCTTCATGCTGGAATCCGCGAAGGGAATTCTGCCAGGTTTGGCCGCCATCGGTTGTGGTTAAGAAGGTAGTCGTTTGGTTTTCCCCAAATTCGGAGGCCACGCCATCCAAATCATCGAATGCGACTCCATTAACATGAGCAAGAGAAGACGAGTACCAATTCGCTCCAGTATCCTTGGAGTACCAGGCGTGACCTCCGAGGTTTTGAGTAATGACGAGCGTGCTATCTGTTTGCCAGACGGCTGCCAACCCGAAAGCTGCTCCAAAATTGACGGGAGCGGTAAGACCTTTAGAAGTCGTCCATGTCGGGTTCCATGTTTTCCCGCTATCGACGGTTCGCCAGAGCCAGGGGTCACCCGGATCAAGACTTCCGCTGGAGCCGCCGAGCGTCATCCAGCCGGTGTCCGGCGTGAGGAACCAAATGTCGGTTACTTGCGGCGTGTTATTCGTGCCTAATCCTAGGCCGAGGATGCAGTTGTTCCAATGTGCGCCGCCGTCCGTCGTCCGCATGACCATGCCGATCTGATTTGTGGTCACGTTCCAGTGCCAGCCGATCACGACGATTTGAGGGCTGGTGGCCCAAATCGATGAGACGTAGCCATCACCAGCAGGGAAGCCCCCCGCTGGAATTTTGACCCACGTCTGGGCGCGCGCATCGCCAACGATGCTCGGCGCGGAAAAAAGGGCGATGAGGGAACAGGACGCGAGAATAAACGCGACAAGCATCGTGGACGATGCTTGGGTTAATCGGAGACGTGTCATTATTAAAAATGGTACTTAGACGGCGCGAACAAAGGAAATCCGCCGGAGAATGAAAGCTTGCTAATGGGTTGACACGCGAGTACCCCGGAAAGTTGCAGCGAAGGAAAAAATTTTCGACACCCGATGTGTCCGTACCCGCGTGGTGCGCGCCCTCCGCGGCGCACTCCTTTCTGCAGTACACCCCTTACAATCGTTCGAAGCGCGTCTGGAAGAACCGGAGATACTTCGGCTCATAGACCATTTCGAGCCCTCGAATATCCTTGTGGCGGTCATACACCGCTTCGACTGCTTCGGTGACCACATCGCAGTGCGCCTGCGTATAGACGCGGCGGGGGAAGGTAAGGCGGACGAGTTCGAGTTTGGGGAAGTTATGCTCGCCCGTCTTTTGGTTGCGGCCGGCGGAGACGATGCCGCGCTCCATCGAGCGGACGCCGGATTCAAGATATAATTCCGCCGCGAGCGCCTGCGCAGGAAATTCAAGCTGATTCAAATGCGGCAGAAACCGGCGCGCATCGAGAAACACCGCGTGCCCGCCAATCGGGACGACGATGGGAATGCCGATCGAAAGCAACCGCTCGCCAACATATTCGACTTGCCCGACACGGGCGCGAATGTGATCGAACTGCACAGCTTCGTCCATGCCGCGGGCCATCGCTTCCATGTCGCGCCCGGCCAGGCCGCCGTAGGTATGCAGCCCTTCATAGACCACGACTAAATTTCGTGCTTCCTCAAAAATATCGGGATCGTTCAGCGCGAGAAATCCGCCGATATTCACGAGCAAATCTTTCTTGCCGCTCATCGTGCAGGCATCGGTGTAGGAGCACATCTCGAAGAGGATTTCCGCGATCGACTTTTCGGCGAATTCCGGCTCACGCTGCTTGATGAACCACGCATTCTCGACGGCACGGGTGGCATCGAGCACGATTTTGATTCCATGCATCTCTGTCAGGTTGCGCACGTCCCGCAGGTTTTGCATGGAAATCGGCTGGCCGCCCGCCATATTGACGGTGGCCGCGACGGTCACATACGCAATGTGCTCCGCGCCCGCGTGCTCGATCACTTCGGAAAGCTTATCGAGGTCGATATTGCCCTTGAAGGGATGCAGACTTTCCGGTTCATGTGCTTCCGGGATGATGACATCGACGAACGTGCCGCCGGCGAGTTCCTGGTGCAGGCGCGTCGTAGTGAAATACATATTGCCAGGTACGAAATCGCCGGGCTTGATAAGAATGCGAGAGATGAGGTGCTCCGCGCCTCGGCCCTGATGCGTGGGCACGAGATAGCGGTAGCCATAATATTTTCGGACCTGTGATTCGAGATTGTAAAAGTTCTCGCTGCCGGCATAGGCTTCGTCGCCCATCATCATGCCGGCCCATTGGTTATCGCTCATCGCGTTGGTGCCGCTATCGGTGAGCAAGTCGATATAGACATCGCGGGAGCGAAGAAGGAAGGTGTTGTATCCGGCTTCGCGCATCGCGCGCTCGCGGTAGTCGCGGGTGGTCATTCGGAGCGGCTCGACCACCTTGATCTTAAACGGCTCCGCCCAGGAGCGTTTGGTGAGTTTTTCCATGATGAGAGTAAACCCTGGCTCACAGGAGGAGCCAGGGTTGTAGCAGTGACTCATGCGTCCCATAGGACACATCGGTCCTATGACGCGGTTACTATTTACTTGCTCGCTGTTGCCGGCGGAGTGTATGGCGGATTCTGCGCGAGCGAGCGCACGAACGCGATCACGTTCTTCACGGTATCGTCGGCAAGCTGCGGCTGCGCCGGCATTCCGGGATAACCGAATTGCGCGCCGCCGCCTTTGATAACCTGCATGAGATGGGCGTTCGTCAGCTTATTCATGTAGGCTCCATTCGTATGATCGCGCGGCTTCGGATTGAGCGCAATGGCTGCGGGGCCATCGCCTTTGCCGCCTTCGCCGTGGCATGGTGCACAGGTGGTGTGATACGTCGCATGGCCCAACGCAATGTTTGCCGGACTCATATCGACCGCAAAATCGGCGGTCGCGGCCGGCGCTGCCGCGGGTGCGGTTGCGGTGGTGTCGCTTGTGGATTGATCCTGATTAAGCTGATTGTTGGAGCCTCCTCCGCAGGAGGAGAGCGCGAGCATGGCGAGGAGCATCGAGGATGCCAGCATCGCCCACGATGCGGTTATCGAAGAGTAGAGTCGTGATTTCATGAGGTTTGTTTACGTTGTGCTTATTGATACCGAGAACGTCTGGTTGGGGCGTTCGGCGAATGATGGTAAAACTTAGTTAGAAGGCTGGCAGAGGAATCCAGCCATCTCCAGTGCTAAAATTCCTAACAAATTCATTGCGAGGAGCATTCACGTATTCTTGTGGATGATCCTCGCAGGTTCGATCGCTACTTCTCTGTCAGAATCGAGTCTGCTCCGCTATCGATGTACTGGTCGTCGTCCTGAAGCGCCCAGACATAATTCGCGAGGTTCCATCGGTCGGTATCGTTCACGCTCTGCGCGTAGGAGGGCATCGGCGTGCCGTTAAGGCCGGTGGAAAATATACGGAAGACGTCGAGCACATTGCGCGCGAATTTATAGTCCGAGGCGTTTGTCAGGTTTGTCGGAAGGATTTGATTCCCAAAATCGTCGGAGAGTGTTTTCGAAGCCGGCCCATTGCCTTCGCCGTCGATGCCATGGCAATTCATGCACTGCATTTGGAGGAAGACCTGACGGCCTCGCGCGATGCTTTGCGGGCTGGGAAGGATTTCATTTCCGACGTTAATCACATCGAGTGGATATTCCGTCGAGTCCGTAAAACGGGGCGAGAAGGTTTTGACATACTGGACGATAGCCCACCGGTCCTCCGGCCGCATTTGCTGGAAGGAGGGCATCGGAGTATCATGCAGGCCGCGCGTGATCGTTCGGAGAATATCGTAATCGGTCGGAAGTTCTCCACTGGCGGTTGAGCGGTTCATATAAATTCCACGCGTAAAATCGCGAGGTTTGATCGGCAGGTTCGCCGCGATCGGCCCATCGCCTTTTCCATCGGCGCCGTGGCAGGGCACGCAGGATATGTGGTACATCTCTTTACCCCGGGCGAGCACCTGGGGCGGCGCGGGTGTCTCGGGCGCGAAGATCTCCGAGCCGGGCTGCGGAGCCGGTGGAATCCCATTGTCCGGAGTTCCATTTTGTACCGAGAAGGCTAATCCGGAAAGGCCAATAGCCGCTGCAATCGTTAGTGTTTGAATAGTCATCGTGGTCTCTCCTTAATTAGAATCCAAAACGGACCCCTATGCCGGCCCACGTGGTGGTCTGATCTATCGCGGCTGATATGAGTGCCGATTGCGGGGTTGTCTCGTGCTCGACCGTATAATCCCCGGTGACGAAGGCATTCGGTAACAAGTGATACTGAAAGCCCACGTCTATCTGGTTCGCGTTGTCGCTGGTTTCGGTCACCTTCCGGATGTCATACCGGCCATAGACATAGAACTTTTCGGGCGCAATGATAACGTTGACTCCCACAAAGCTGCCTGTCATGTTATACGCCGTGCCGGCGGTATCGACATTATCGTCCTTGCCAGTCAGGTACTGGCCGTAAAAGTCGAGCCGTTTGGTCCAGGGATCGTAAATTTCCAAATTCAGTCCCACGCGGGAGCTATTGTTGGTCCACTGCGGCGGCGATACCCCACCCATGGTATCGGCGAAATTCGAAGTGAGCTGCGATCCGCCATAATAGAACGCTCCGATCCGGAGCGGCGCATTATTGACGTAGAACGTTTGATTGAGCGCTCCAAAGATCGCATGGGCCTGCTTGAGATCGATATCGCTGTTCGTTCCGCCGCTGTAGCCGATGTCATAGCGAAGGCCCTCCGCGATTCCGGGAATCATTCCGAACGCGGAAATTCCGAAGTTGGGATCGGAAAACGAGAGGCGGTTCGCTGGAGTCACCGCGCCCCCGTTCTGCGTATTGGTGAAGGCATCGTACGTATAGAGGAGCGGGTCCTCATCCGGATTTGCAAGAATCACCTGATGCTGGTAGGGAATCGAGAACCGGAATTCGCCGAGCCGGAAATTGAGCGATCCCGTCCCGTCGTTCAGCGCGTCGGTGTAGATCAGGTTCGCGGTCTCCACGTTAATTTGCGCTTGGGCGCCGCTAAAATAATCAATGGGAAGCCCCATATAGAAGGAAAGGTGATTGCCGAGCGAGGCCGAAGTGAACAGCCCTACTTCGACTCCCGAGAAAGAAGTGGAACTGACCGTAGGCGTTGCGCCAAGATTATCCTTCGATTGATAATACAGGAACATCGGCTGCGCGACCACCCCCATCAGGAAGCTCGGTTGATCGGCTTGCGCATATTTCTCGATCGTGCCGGGCAGCTCGTAGCCGTTTGCCTGAAAGCGGAGGCCGAAATCATTCAGCAGCGGCGGAGTCGTATGGCACGTAAAACAGGTCGTATGATACTTCCGGGCAAAGACCGGCACGGCATTCGCCTCTGGTATCGCAGCCAGCATCATGGACGATGTGGCTGCGATACAAAGAATCAGGGCGGAGAATCTGGTTTTCATCGATGTAAGATTATTTCAGTTCGAAATTATTTCAGTTCGAAGTCCGCGGTTGCAGAGCCTCCTTCGGGAACCGTAACTTCTTTTTGATCGACCACGGCGCCGGAAAACTCGGGGCGCCCGCCGTTCGAAGGTTC
>DASRZC010000094.1:0-15576 GCA_035686785.1 Kapaibacterium sp. (SeqCode) | reverse complement strand
ACACCACTTATCGCTATCTCAGCGCCCCCTCCAGCGCCGTCCGCGCGTCCGTCTTTTCGTCGCGGTACTTGATGATGACGGGCGTGGTGTGGCACATGCTTTAGCTTGTGCGAATTCGGCACACAAGCTAAAGCATGTGCTACACCACTTATCGCTATCTCAGCGCCCCCTCCAGCGCCGTCCGCGCGTCCGTCTTCTCATCCCGATACTTGATGATGACGGGCGTGTAAAGCGAGAGGTGGCAAAAAGAACCGAAAGAGCTTCATAACGGTTGCTCAGATTATGCAAACCACAATACGAAAACGAGATTCGCACCATTCATCCCTTCCGGCGCGCAATGTGCGAACTTCGCGTCGTGGGAAAAGTGAAGTTCCAAAAATGAAAGCCTCGCAGGTCCGGCAGCTTTCGAAAGCGGAACGGGCGAAATACATGCAGGAACATTCGGCTCAGGCGGCTCGGGAGTATCGAGAGCGTCCTGAGCTTCTGATCGAAGGTGGCAGTGAGCTACTACCGTATTAGGGATGCCACACCAACCCAAGCGCGGAGAAATCTGGCAAGTCAATTTCAGCCCGCAGTTGGGTGATGAAATTAGAAATCAGCATCCAGCAGTGGTGGTTTCCGATCCAAACGTCGGGATTCTTCAATTGCGAAGTGTTGTCCCGATTACCGATGCTTCAGGAAATCATGCATGGCTCGTCGATCTTCTGCCGTCTCAAACCAATGGTCTGACTAAACCATGCGTTGCGGATGCGTTTCAGTGCAAGTCGATCTCGGTGGATCGATTTATGTTCAAACGCGGCTCAGTGAATCCAGAAGATTTTCAAGAAATTATGGAAGCGGTCTTGCTTTGCCTCGGTATGTGATTATCTCAGCGCCCCCTCCAGCGCTGTTCGAGCGTCCGTCTTCTCATCTCGGTCATAAGAGCGGAATTCTCGTGAGACCGTTTACGGTTATAGAAGTAAGATGAATACCAGCCAACATATAACGCTCGATCAGGCGCTGGATGCGGTGATGCTTCTGCCGTTCGACCAGCGCAATGCGCTCCTCGAAATATTAAAACGGCGTCAACGCGAGGAGCGCGTTGAAAAATGGGCACGCGAAGCGGAAGAGACGCTTGCAGCCTATCGAAGGGGTGAAATCAAGGCTCAGTCCGTGGATGAGATTATCGAGGAATTGCATCGAAATCTCGAAGAGGATGACGAGCAATGATCGAACTTGTACAGACGCCCCGATTTAAGCGGAATTTTAAGGCGTTTGTCAAGCGCAATGCAAAATTAGAACAGTCGGTGCGCGAAACGCTTGAAGCGATGAAATCCGATCCGTTCGCACCGTTTCTTTTCACTCATAAATTATCGGGCAAGTACGTTGGAATGCTCGCCTGTTCCTGCGGATACGATTGCAGAATCGCTTTCAAAATCGAAAAACATAGCCCTGGCACTCAGCTAATCCTCCTGACCGATATTGGAACTCATGACGATATTTATTGACGGCTGCATTATCTCAACGCCCCCTCCAGCGCCGTCCGCGCGTCCGTCTTCTCGTCGCGGTACTTTAATGATGACGGGCGTGTAAAGCGAGAGGCTGGGTTCTACGATCTTAAACCGCAGTCCTCATAGCTGATTCAGGAACCGGTTCAATCATCAGCACCTTCCCGACTTGCTTGAGCGGCAAATGCCCTGCTCGCAATTCGGCACGAAGATTTTCAAGAAGCCGGACCGTCGGGCGGTCGAAGTATCGTTCCCCGCATGTCTGGCATACGAGGCATGTTACCGGCGCATAGACGATGTCGCCGTTAAGCTGCAACTCCTCGTTGACGGTTTGCTCGCGAATGTCTTCGCCGTGGCAGAATTGACAGCGTGTCATTTTTATAGAGGAAATTTATTGGTCACTACTTCGATTTCTTCCAAAAGTAAAAAACGCAGAATAAGAGAAATAGGCTACCCAAAATATCAAACTCGGTTGGTTTTTGCGGTAGCACTATAATATCGAACAACGACAGAAAAAAACCAATTAGACAAATCCAAACCATTCGTCGATTCGGGAGCCATTTCTTTCGAAATGCCTTAAAACTATCATATTCTTCCCAAAAATCCATATTATTTCTTTATCTCAACGCCGACTCAAGCGCCGTTCGCGCGTCCGTCTTTTCATCGCGGTACTTGATGATGACGGGCGTGTAAAGCGAGAGGCCGGATTCGCGCGCGAAGTCCGATTTGTGCGCGACCGACCGCGAGCCGGCCACCACCACCGCGCCTTCGGGAACGATAAGCGGCTCATCCACGCTCGCTCGCGAAATGATGCGGCTATTTACGAGATCATAGATCGGCGTCGAGCCGGTGAGGACCACGCCCGTCGCAAGCACGGCGCGGCGCTTCACGATGCAGCCTTCATAGACTCCGGTGTTTCCGCCGAGGAGGACATCATCCTCGATGATGACGGGCAGCGCACCCGCGGGTTCGAGAACTCCGCCGATCTGCGCGGCGGCACTCACATGCACGCGCTCGCCCACTTGGGCGCAGCTTCCCACAAGCGCATGGGAATCTATCAGGGTTCCAGCGCCAATGTATGCGCCGATATTTACATAGGATGGCGGCATCAGGATGACGCCCGGCGCGAGATATGCGCCATCGCGCACCGCCGAGCCGCCGGGAACGAGGCGGACGTTATCCTCGATGTGAAATCCGCGCAGGGGGAGTGTGTCTTTATCGAAAAAATTCCAATTGTCCGCGTCATGGATCGAGACGGCTTGCGCGGTCAATTTTCCGAGCCGGAATCCGAGCAGGATTCCCTTCTTCACCCACGCATTGACTTTCCATCCGCCGGGGGCACTCGTATCCGGCATCGCCGCGCGAACTTCGCCTTTATTCAAATCGAGCCGCAAGCGCCGGACCGAGTTCACGGCCACATCGCGATGCAGCTTAATCTCTTCCGGCGGCAGCGCGGAGAGTTCTTCGATTTTTTGCTGAAGATCAGAGAGGGTCATCACTCGTAGCCGTGACCTTTAGGTCACGGCGAATTTTTGTCGATCACGCCGTGACCTGAAGGTCACGGCTACACTTATTTTGCTTTGAAACTTTGCACCGACTTTTCCAGCGCGGGCCGGAATGCCGATTCCAGCGAATTCGGCCAGGACACAGTGATGCGATAGATCGTCGTCGGATTGGGCATGATGAAATACGCACGCGCGGTCGCGCCCGCAGAGCCATAGCTTACCATTTGTGCCGACGCGGCACCCACGGACGTTTTTTGCACCGCCGCACCATGATACGTTTTCTGCGCATTGTCGCTCACGTATTTATCGAGCGTGATTCCTTTCTGGACCGTATTGGCATCGACGCGCACCATGGCGTCGGCGCGCTCGCCTTTGATTTCGACGCCGCCGGACATCGGACTCGCGGAGAAATTATCGGGATATTGAATAGTGAAGCCGGAACCATTGTAGGTCGAGAATGTCGAGGACGGCTCCATCTGCTGCATCATTGCAGCCATGCTGGCGCTGTCATATTTGCCGTTCGTGATCTTTAGAACGAACGCCGGCTGAACGGATGCTTTCGAAGGATCGAAGATCGGAGCATATTTCGCCATTCGCTGCGCGCCGAAGGTCGCGGCATCGAAATAGGTTACCAGCGAATCTTTATCGGTGAAGATGCGGTAGCCGACCAAACCGTTCTCGTCTCCCGAAAGCGAATAATCGATGCGGAGTGCCGGCAAGCCGCCGAGCGAGTCCGGCGTGGGACCGGTGAAGGTCACGTTGCTCATGCTCTGCTTGAAATCATTCGCGGCTTTTTCTTTCGTCGAATGCTCGAAAACACCGACTTCGATGCGCGCTCCCATATCGCCTTCGGTGAAATTTTGGAAGCGCGTTTCCGTCGAAGGCGTGGAATAATAGGTCGTTTTACTGCCCGGCACGGACTCCGCCACCCAGTTCTTCGGCGCCTTGAAATTAAAGTGAAAGACCAGGTCCGTATAGGTAACCATTTCACCCGGCTGCACGGGCGTCATATCTTCCTTTTTTGCGCAGCCCGCCAGCACGGCGAGAAAAAGTATGAAGTATGAAGTATGAAATATGATGGAAAAGCGATGTTTCATTTTGTTAGTCTTGAACTTTTAGGAAAACTTTAATTAGAGATGTCATTCTGAGCAGGGTGCCCTCTGGGCCAAATCGGAGCGAAGCGGAGATTTGCGAAGTCGAAGAATCTTTTGCATTACAAGAGATCCTTCGACTCCGTTCGATCCTCCTTCGTCGGATCGAACTTCGCTCAGGATGACATGCTGAACGTAATTGGCGTTTTCGTAATTTGAAATTCGTAATTCGTAATTACTTGACCGGTTTCGAACTATTCCAAAACCGGATGTTTGCGTCGAGGCCCTGCTTGCGAAGTTGCTCCGATAGCTTGGTAATCGATTCAAGCGCGCTATCGACGCGGATGGCAAAGCCACCGTCTCGCGTCAGCCGATAGAGCAACGTGTTATGCTGCATCCCCCCGGCAAGAAGGCTATCGAGTCGCGCAAGAGAACGGCGCGCATCGGCAACCGCCTGGCCGCCGGAATCTATAAACACACGGAGGCCCACTCTGTTCTCCCGCTCCATCGAGGAAAGTACGGTGAGCGCGGAATCGGCCTGGTGCAGCACTTGACCGATCTCTGGTCCATCTTCCGAAAGGAGCGACGCGGCGCGTGTTGCCGCAAGATCGACATTCGAGAGCGCGCCGCTCGCTTTATCAAGCGTTCTGTTGAGCTTCGTCTTCAGCGTATCGCCTTGCAGCATCCCATTGAGTGACGTAAAAAGCGTGTCCGTCTTGCCGGCAATCGCAGTAAGTACCGTCGAAAGCGAAGTCACCATGGCCACGAGTGAGCCAATGTCACCCCAATTGTTGCCGGGTATGATTGCAGTCGCCGCCAGTGGCTCCGGCGAAGTGCCGGGCCGGATCTCGATCTTTTTTCCGCCCATGAGTTCCAGCATGTAGATGGATGCGGCGGCATCCGAGCGAAAATCGACGTGGCTGGGAAATTCCATCGTCACGATCACGTCCGCCGGCTGAAGCTCAATCTCCTTCACGGTGCCGAGCTTCACGCCGTTCACATCGACGGGATCGCCGAGTTCGAGGCCGGAGGCGGTGGGAAACACCGCGCGGTGCGTCTCCTCCGGCGCGCCGATGTGCCAGTGCTTCGCCCACGCGATACCCGCCAGCAGCAGCACGATGCCCACAAGCACCGTCACGCCGACTCGAATATCCGTTCGTTCTTCTTTGGTCATCGTTTGAACTTGGATTGGGGAGATTAAGGGGATGGGTTTCCATTCCATCCAGCGTCTGTAAACAAAATTCTATCTCATTAATCTCAAAAATCGCTGACGGAAGATTCCGCCGGGATTATAATAATTCCCGTTGTGCCGCCGCTTCCAATCCCCGCTCGATCATTCCCACCACCTCTTCCGGCGGCAGCTCACGCGGTTTGAAGCGGGAGCGCGCCAGGTGGACGGCCTCTTCCAGCGTGCCGACTTCGCCGCGCAGATACAGCCATACGTGGTAACCTAATCGGTTGCGGTCGTTCTCTTCGATCGTCGGGACTTCCGCCACGGCCGCGTAAGCTTTGCGCGCGAGTTCGGTATCGTGTTCTTTCGAAATGTGGAGCGACATAGTTTATTGCGCGAGCGAAATTCGTTGAGTGGCGCGCTCGTTGCCAGAACGCGCGATGATGAGGTAGCTTCCGTTCGCGAGGCCGCCCAACGAGGCTGTATGATCGGCTCGGGTGTCATTGCTTGTGAAGCGTTCAGATTTCAGGATTTTTCCCGATTCATCGCAGATGGAAAGCTTGACCTCGCCAAGCGGATGCGAGCATCCCAGTTCGATTTCGAGAATATGCTGGTTATCCGGATTTGGATACACCGCGAGCGTAAGCCCTGCCGGCTCGTTCTCCAGAGGTGCAACGCCAGCCGTAAGTTCAATTGATTTTACAATACGCCAAATCAAAAGCCCATCGGGATCGAAAATTACGGTGTCCGGTTGGAACCCAAAATTTGCGGTGGCGGAGCTTGTTTGCGTCGAGTCCATCCATACGGTGTCCATCGCCACCTGCCCCGATTTCGTGGAACCTTTGACGGGAACCGCCAGCCGGAAATAGGGCGTCGAGTCATTATTGTGGATTTGATGGAATGTGATATTCGCTCCCGTCGCCGTTTTACTCCAAACGATTGTATCCTTCGGATAGCCGGTTCCAAACACCCAGGGCTTGAAGAACCAGCCTAAATCCTTCCCCGAAATAGTGTCGAAATCGTTCCAAAGATCGTAGCTTGTCGCGGTGGAATACGCGTGTGTATTACCATAGTACCGCACTGCGGCAAAAAAGACGGAATCACCGAGATACTGCCGCAGCATCCCCAGCACGGCCGCGCCCTTTTGATAGATCGTCGAGTAGGGATAATTGCTGTTGTGATGATCGACCGTCGGGGCAGCGAAGAGCGGAAGATTACTTCCCTTGGCCCCTGCAATATTTTCGTGCTGTCGAGAAATATATTTTTCGCGGCCAAATAAATGTTCGAGATCGAGCGATTCGCAAAAATGCGCGAAGCCTTCATTCAGCCAGGCATCGTCAAACGTTTTGCAGGTGACGCGGTCACCCCACCACATGTGCGCAAGCTCGTGGACGGCGATCGTGCTGTTATCGCCTGTATCGGTAGCCGGATCGCCCTCGATGCCATATACATGATCGAGCGAAATCATCGTCTGGTGTTCCATCGATCCGAAATTCGTGAGCACATATCCGACTTTCTCGAATGGATAGGGCGCGAAAAGCGAGGCATAGAATGCAAGGATTTGACTGACGCGCCCGTTCATTTCCGCCGCGGCTTTTGCGCTATCGCTCGGCAAGGCATACACTTCGAATGGAAGTCCGAGGGAATTTGGAATTTCCTGTATGGTAAACGGCCCGGTCGCAAAGGTGAGGAGATAGGTTGCAATCGGATGACTTTCGTGCCAGTGCATAATGCGTTCACCCTTGTGCAGACCACCCGGCGTCAAACTATTCGAAACGAGCGTGCCATTCGATGCCGTAAGATCGCCGGGCGGGGTGATAAACGTGAGATCGGCGGAATCCGCTTTATCGTCCGGCAGATCGTAGCACGGCAGCCAGTGGCGTGTGCAGCCAGTGTAGGGCGCATAAAATCCTACGCCCATGGCGAACATCATGCTGTCTCCGGGGGTATTGTCATCCGTCACGCCACCCCAGCCCGGCCGCACATATTGCTCGGGAAGCGGTTTGCCGTGGTAATAGGTTAGTAGCTCAAATTGGGAACCCGATGCAACCGGCGTTTGCGGAATAACGAAATATTCGCCGGATGTCGTATCGCTATATAGAATAGTAGCAGGGACATTATTTACGAATACGCTATCTAAGACCAGGTATTTTACGTATTGAAGAATTTGTGAAATCGAACTGTCGGCCGTGGCCGTCATCGTCACTTGTCCCCAGAGCGAATCCTGAAGCCGGTCTAATTGAACGGTCGCGTTATAATAGTGGACATCGTATCCTTTTTCGGGCTGCGCGCGTAGAATACCGCCAGTCATTGCCACGAGCAGAACGATTGTGAAAACGGATTTCATAGGAATCCTGAACACAAGGCCGAACTGAGAAGTGGCAATGAGAAGTTCTCGTATTAGAAGAATGCCAGAAACACTCGAAATACCGTCGAAATCGCTCGCCATTCGCCCGAAACCACTGGCGAATGGGGTCGAAATCGCCCTTCCCCGCAGCCAGACGGTGCCGCTGCCCAAGCACATCATTGCGGCCAGCGAGGAGATGCGGGAGATCGTCTCCGTCGTTCGCGCCATCGCGCCTACGGCGATCACCGTGCTCTTGATCGGCGAAAGCGGAACGGGCAAGGAAGTCTTCGCCGAGCTCATTCACGATTTGAGCGAGCGGAAAGGACCGTTCGTCACCGTGAATTGTGGCGCGATTCCGGAAGGCCTCATTGAATCGGAATTATTCGGGCATGAAAAAGGCGCGTTTACCGGCGCGATCGGTCAGAGAAAAGGATTTTTCGAAGCGGCGCAGGATGGGACGCTATTGTTGGATGAGATCGGCGAGATGCCGCTCGGCCTGCAAGTGAAGCTTTTACGCGCGCTCGAAACCGGAACGTTTACGCGCGTTGGATCGACCACGTTACAAAAAACGAACGCGCGCATTATCGCAGCCACGAATCGCGATCTCGAACTCGATGTCCGCGCCGGCACATTCCGCTCCGATCTGTATTACCGGCTTCGCGCGGTGATGCTCCGCATTCCGCCGCTGCGCAACCGGCGCGAGGATATTCCGTTCCTTATCGAGACAATGCTCGAAGAGTTCGTCCAGAAGCATCACATCGGCCAGATGCCGGAACTTGCACCGGAAGCCATTGAACTTCTCATAAATCACGAATGGCGTGGAAATATTCGGGAGTTGCGGAATACGTTGGAGCAGCTCGTCGTGCTGGTTTGCGCGGTGCCTCGGAACAGCGACCGCTGCGTTATTTCCGGGCACGATGTCGAACGCGCCCTCGAGAGCAGCATTTCCGGCTGGGATGGGCAGGCCTTCGCGCGCCCACTGCCCGCGCCCGCCGGACATCGCGAAAGCCCCCAAACCGAACGCGAGTTGATCTACCGCGCCCTGATCGAACTTCGCACGGAGATGGCGGACATTAAAGAACTATTGAAGCAACGCGGATGGGATTCGCCGCGCCGCGCTACAAATCTGCCCGCGCTTCCTGTATCGACGAACGGCTCTCAGGAAAATCCGATAAAATCATTGGACGAACTCGAAACGAATGCCATCGAGCAAGCGCTTGAATATTACCACGGCAACCGCCGCCATGCCGCGAAGGCGCTCGGCCTCAGCGAACGGTCGCTCTATCGGAAGTTGAAGGAGAAAGGACTTGAATAAGGGTAGAGGGTATAGGGTAGAGGGTAGAGGGTATGGGGAATGGGCAATACCCTCTACCCTCTACCCTCTACCCTATCTCCTGGCATTGCTGCTCATCTCCGCCTGTTATTCCTTCACCGGCGCGAGTATTCCGCCGTGGATTCATACCATCGGCATTCCGCTGGTCGAGGATAATTCCGGCTTTGGGAATTCGGCGGTTCGGCAGGATTTGACGAACCAGCTCGTCCAGGATTTTACCAGCGATGGCTCGCTTCAGGTCGCGAATCGTTCTGTTTCGGACGCCGTGGTGGAAGTTTCGATTCCCGTCACCGGCATTATGGATGAACCGGTGAATGTGCAAGCCGGTACCATTGTGACCACGAAACGAATCACCCTTCACGCCCACGCGATTTATCGCGATCAGAAAAAGCAAAAAGTCTTTTGGGAACGGGACTTTACCGAAACGTCCGACTACACGATCGCAAACGGCCTGCCCGCGCAACAGGTGGCCATTCAAACGGCCGAGAAAACCGTTGCTCAGGACATTCTCATCGCCGTGATCTCCAATTGGTAGGGACGTGCCGATCACGTTCCGCATGGAATGAGGACGTGCGCGGCACGTCTCTACGATTGTGAGCCCGGTGGGTATCGAACCCACGACCCTCTGATTAAAAGTCAGATGCTCTACCACTGAGCTACGAGCTCTCTCCGGCACGAAGGAGGGGTGAACACCGACCATGCCGAGCGGCACCAAACGAGGAAAACGGGTTCAAAAATCCCTCGAATCCTATAAATCTCGGTTCAGTTGGCGTATATTTGCTCTCTTTTTGTGTTAAGAGTCCTTCGATTAACCCACTTTCCGTCATTGCGATGAGAACGAATCGACCGAAGGTAGATTCGTTCTACGAAGCAATCCGTTGATTTGACAAGGGATTGCTTCGTCACATTTGACGTTGATAAAATGAGAACGAATGATACAAAAAGATTATATCGAGGATTTAAGCAAGCACGTTGGCGAGGAAGTCACACTGCGCGGCTGGCTTTCGAATAAGCGGTCGAGCGGGAAGATTCAATTTTTGATTCTTCGCGATGGAACAGGCCTATGCCAGTGCGTCGTGATGAAAAATGCCGTTGACGCGGAGACCTATGCACTCGCCGACTCGCTCGCCCAGGAATCCACATTTGCCGTCAGCGGTAAAGTCCAGGAAGCAAAGGGTAAAGCTCCGGGCGATGTCGAGGTGTTCGTTTCGAAGCTCGAAGCGATCTCGACCGCAACCGAATACCCGATAACGCCAAAAGAACATGGTATCGAATATCTGATGGAGCACCGGCATCTCTGGCTGCGGCATTCGCGTCCGTGGGCGACGATGCGGGTTCGGGATACGATCATCGTTGCCATTCGTAACTTTTTTCACGAGCGCGGATTTATTTGCTTCGATGCGCCAATTCTCACACCGAATGCCGCAGAGGGAACGAGCACGCTTTTCGAAACCGAATATTTCGACGAAGGCATGGCCTATCTTTCGCAGTCCGGCCAGCTTTATGGCGAGGCGGGCGCGATGGCATTCGGGAAAGTCTATGTCTTCGGTCCAACATTTCGCGCCGAGCGATCGAAGACGAAGCGGCACCTGAACGAATTCTGGATGGTCGAGCCGGAAGTCGCCTTCATGGATTTGGAAGGCGATATGGAGCTTGCAGAAGATTTCGTGCATGAAGTTATTGCTCGCGTCCTGAAGGACCGCGAGGCAGAACTTGCGATTCTGGACGATGGCACCGGCACGCTTAAAGCTCGATGCGAGAAAGTGCTGAAGCCCTTTATGCGGATGCATTACGACGAGGCTTCAAAGATTCTCGACAAATATTGGGATGAAAAGCTTGCCTCTGGCGAAGAATTACCGCCGACCTTCAAACGATTCGAATATGGCGATGACTTCGGCGCGTATGATGAAGTGGCGCTGACCTCGCTTTACGATCAGCCGGTCATTGTACACCACTATCCGGCGTCGGTAAAAGCCTTCTATATGAAACGCGATCCGAACGAACCGGATAAGGCGCTCGCGATGGATGTGCTTTTCCCCGAATTCGGCGAAATTATCGGCGGTTCGCAGCGTGAGGACGATCTGGATTTGCTTCTGCAACGGATCGAGGAACACAATCTTCCGCAATCCGTCTTCGAGTGGTATCTCGATCTTCGGCGCTATGGGAGCGTGCCCCATGCCGGATTTGGACTCGGACTGGAACGGCTGGTGATGTGGGTCTGCGGGTTGGAACATATTCGCGAGGCGATTCCCTTTCCACGAACGCTTACTCGCATCTGGCCGTGATTCACTCGGCCTGTAACTTATGAGAATGCAAAGTGTTCTTATTATTTGCGATAATTTTCAATTTCTACCATACTCCATCATGCATAGTTTGAAGCGTTTTCCGCACTCGGTCATTCTCGGTATGATCTCCATTGCTTTGGTCGCTTCCAGCGCGCGATCCCAGACGGCGATTAGCGGCAACGACACCACGGGCCACGCGGACATTTCGAACACGGTCTTCGGGCTGGGCGCTGATTTCAGCGCTCTGAGCGGAGAGGGTATCTCGATGCGTATGCACTTCCCCGAGCGGCTCTCCCTGATGTTCACCGGCTACATTTACCGAAGTTCCAATCCGACCGAAACCATGTATGATTATGGTGTCGAAGGGCAATACGATCTCGTATTGAGAGGCCGAATACGCTTTTATCTACTCGCCGGAGCAAGTCACTATTCCGATGTGATAGAAGACCGCTACCACAACGGAAACCAATATACCGGCCCCGACCGCCTCGGCGGTGGATTCGGAATAGAGACAACCCTGATCGGCAATGACCTCTGCGTTTCGTTATCCGTCGCGCTCACGTTCTTTCAGCCTTCCGGCGACATAATTCCACTGCCACAAGGCGGAATCCATTACTATTTCCGGTAGCCGTTCGCGAGCCCGATTGACTAAATTCCTCTCTCGCTCAAAATCTCGTCGTAAATTTGTAAGAATCTATTAGGGCAAAATTTTCTGAATGACGCTTTCCGGCATCGCATTTTACATTCTGAGCGCGGGCGCGATCATCTTCGCGCTGCTCACTATTACACGCAAATCGGCGATCGTGAGCGCGCTCATGCTCGTGCTCACGTTCTGCTTTTTAGCTGCGATTTATCTCACGCTTTCGGCGCAATTTCTCGCCGTCGTGCAGGTCGCGGTCTATGCGGGGGCGATCATGGTGCTGGTGCTGTTCGTCATCATGCTGCTCAATTTGGAAAGCGAGGACATCCGCCTTGCCGGCAATTGGAAAGCCATCGTGGGCCTGCTCGCCGCGCTTGGGGTGCTGGCGCAAATTCTCGGTATGATCTTTATGTCGCAGGACCGGCTGCCGAAATCGATCAGCCCGATGGCGGCCACGTTGGGCACCACCGAATCCATCGGGCGGACATTATATACCGGATATTCTTTTCCATTCGAGATGGCTTCTCTGATACTCATTTCAGCGGCGGTGGGAGCGATTATTTTAGCGAAGAAGAAACTAACCTGAACCTGGATTACGCGGATTGGATGGATTTTCTGGATTACTATCATTCGCTTCAATCTCATTAATCTCGAAAATCCCCCCCAAATCCTGGTTCTGACAAACTATGGCACCGTTATCTCATTACCTCGCGGTTTCCGCGATTCTTTTCGTGATCGGCACGGCTGGCGTGCTCTTTCGCCGCAATGCGATCGTCATTTTTATGAGCGTCGAGCTGATGCTGAACGCCGTGAACCTCACCCTCATCGCCTTCTCTCAATTTTTAGGCGACCAGACTGGACAAATCCTCGTCTTCTTCGTCATGACCGTCGCGGCAGCGGAAGCGGCTGTCGGTCTCGCGATCATCATCGCGCTCTTCCGCAATAAGCAGACGGTCGATGTGGCGAAAATGAATATTTTGAAGTGGTGACCGGAACCTGGATTACACGGATTGGATGGATTTCCTGGATTACTATCGAGTATGAAAAGTTCGAAACGTAAAAAAACCTTGTCAGAAGATGCGGACGAAATGAAACCGCATTACGATTTCAGTAGGGGTAAGAAACCAAACTACGCAACGCGATTTTCAGATGGCGCTATAATTACTATCAAAAAACCGGGAGGCACCGAGTCCAAAAGGATTAAGGCTCCAAAACGTTGAAATGCCGAAAGTCCTTCTCGTCAATGGTTTTTCGTTTCTTTTCTACTCGAACGAAGGCAATGAACCGCCCCATATTCATGTGAAGAAGGGTGACGCTGAGGCGAAATTTTGGCTTGAACCGATCATCGAAATGGAATTTTCCGATGAATTCTCGGTTTCAGAACTGAGGTTCATTCGCGGGACAATCGAATAGCACCGCGAAGAATTTATCCGAAAATGGCATGAACACCTTAGTCGATAGCAGGACGCGAGCCACAACGCTCGATTTTACACAGGATTATCTTATCGTGTATTTGGATGACGCCCGAGTTATCCAGGTCCCGCTTATCTGGTTTCCCCGGCTTTACAATGCTACACCTGATCAGCTTCGGAATTATAATTGGATAGGACGGGGAACCGGGATCGAATGGCCCGATCTTGATGAGCATCTCTCAATCCACGGGTTTTTGACGGGGCAGCATTGAAATTCCGCTCAAATAATTTGCAAGAGCCTCAGCAACATTTCGAGTGTTTAAAGTTTCGAGTCCCCAAAATTTCGTATTTTTGTAGGATTAGTAATAGCAGTATTTCGTGACTAACCTCATTCCATACATCGTTCTCTTTCCACTCGCGGGATTCGCGATCAATACGCTTTTTGGCTCGCGGATGAAGGGCCAAACGGCCGGCTGGATCGCGACCATCGCGGTCTTCATCAGCTTCATCATCACGGCCGGCCTTTTCTTCGACATGCTCTCGCGGCCGGCAGAAGAGCGCGCGATCCATTACACGATGCTCGATTGGATTCACGTCGGGCGCGTGCAGGTGAATATCGCGTATTTGATCGACCAGCTTTCGATCGTCTTCATGCTCGTTATCACGGGCGTGGGCGCGTTCATCCATTTGTATAGCATCAGCTATATGAAGGGCGACCGCGGCTATTGGCGCTTCTTCGCATACCTCAATCTTTTTATCGTCATGATGCTCCAGCTCGTCATGGCCGATAATTATTTGTGGACCTTCTTAGGGTGGGAAGGCGTCGGGCTGTGCAGCTATTTGCTCATCGGATTCTGGTATGACGAGGACAAAAATAATAACGCCGCGAAGAAGGCATTTATCGTAAACCGCATCGGCGATTTCGGATTTTTGGTCGCGATGGGATTGATGCTTTATCAATTCAGATCGCTCAATTATCTCGACATCCTCGGCTCCGGCGGTAATATGGTCGATGGCGTGCGCCATGCCGGGGCTGCTGCAGGACTCGCAAGCGGGACTGGCATCGTTACAATCATCACCCTCATGCTCTTCCTGGGCTGCACTGGCAAGAGCGCGCAAATCCCGCTTTACGTCTGGCTACCGGATGCTATGGCTGGCCCGACGCCCGTTTCCGCCCTCATCCATGCCGCCACGATGGTAACGAGCGGAATCTTCCTCGTCGCCCGTTCAAATATCCTTTTTGCACTTTCGCCCACGACGCTCGGCGTGGTCGCGGCCATCGGCGCGGTGACGGCCATCTTCGCCGCGATGATTGGCATTTTCCAGAACGATATTAAAAAAGTTCTCGCCTATTCGACCATCTCGCAGCTTGGATATATGTTCCTCGCGCTGGGCGTGGGCGCGTTCACGGCCGGCGTGTTCCATGTCGTGACACACGCTTTTTTCAAAGCCTGCCTCTTTCTTGGCTCGGGCGCGGTCATCCATGCGATGCACCACGAGCAGGACATGCAAAAGATGGGCGGCCTCAAAAAATATTTGCCGATAACCTTCGCGACGTTCTTCATCGCGACGCTCGCGATCTCCGGCATTCCACCATTCGCCGGATTTTTCTCGAAGGATGAGATCCTGTGGCAGGCGTTTAGCCGCGGCTCGACGGTCCTCTGGCTCATCGGCGCGCTCGCCGCAGTCATGACAGCATTCTATATGTTCCGCGCCGTCTTCCTGACATTTTATGGCAAGCCTCGATTCGATGCAGAGCATCACCCGCCCCACGAAGTCGATTGGAAAATGTGGGTGCCGCTCGTGGTGCTTGCCGCGCTCTCGACCGTCGGCGGTTTTCTCGCAATGCCTTCCATCTTCGGCGCGGGCAATGCGTTTGAAAGCTGGCTGAGTCCCGTCGTCGAAAAGGGCGAGCAGATTTCGCTCGTGGCCGGGGCGGCACAAGGCGTGGGACTGGAGTGGGGACTGATGGCGGTCTCGGTGGCCATTGCTATTTTTGGAATTCTGGTTGCGATGCGCTACTACAGCCGCAAGACTACGCTCGCAGCGCAAGAAGCCCGCCTCGGCGCCGCGTATCAACTTGTGCATAATAAATTTTACGTCGATGAGATTTACGACGCCGGCATCGTGCAGCCGATCTTCAACATCAGCAATAGCTTTTTGTGGAAGATTGTCGATGTAGGAATTATCGACGGCTTCATCAACGGCCTCGCGCACATCGCGGAAATCGGCTCCGGCTGGATTCGACGCATCCAGACCGGCATCGCGCAGAATTACGCGGTGCTGATCGTCGTGGGGCTGATCG
>DASRZC010000093.1:0-27185 GCA_035686785.1 Kapaibacterium sp. (SeqCode) | reverse complement strand
CTGCTCTTTGTTCTTTGATTTCGGCGAGCAGAGGAGCGAGTCGATGAGCGGCAGCATAAAGGCCGCTGTCTTGCCCGTGCCTGTCTGCGCAATGCCGATGGCATCGTGGCCTTCTAAAATGAGCGGAATCGCTTCGCGCTGGATCGGAGTCGGCGTGGTATAGCCGATCTTCGCGACGCGCTCGCAAATCTCCGGAATGAGACCCAGCTCGAAAAATGGAAGCTGCTCGATAGCGTGAGTGGCAGCGGAATGTCCGGTTTCGGACCGATGGGTGAGATTATGGTTTTGCTTCGTCGGCATCGCGTTGAAAAGAGTGTTTTTGTCGTGTAGCCGTGACCTTCAGGTCACGGTGCGATTTTGCTTCGCCACCGTGACCTGAAGGTCACGGCTACAAATCGCCAGCAATTGTTCAACGCGCTAACGTATTTTTGGAAGAGGACGGTTCAGGTGCATTCGCGGGCATCAGGGAGCCGAGGACGTAAATCCACAAATTGCAACCCCGAAGTGGTGGTCGGTCAATAGCCAGGGGTGAAGCGACCCCGGGAGCGGAACCCTTGGTATGCAGTTTTTTGAGAGCCAAAGTCCCGGAGGGACGAGAAAAATGTCGTATTTTTGCAGCTATGGACTTGGTCGATGATGCTTATGAAAAAATTGCTGCGCTAGTAAAAGAGTTTAGCGATAACGATTTTTTTTCGTCCCCACAATACCAGGAGTCTGAGGCGCGCGCTTATTTTATTAACCGATTTTTTATCGCACTTGGATGGGATGTACTTCACGACACACAAAAAAATCCGCTCTTTCAAGAAGTCAAGATCGAGCGAAACTCTGACACTTTCTCGACACGAAAAGCCGACTATGCATTTTTTCTATCGCCTGATTTTCAGCGCCCGCAATTTTTGGTCGAAGCCAAAAAACCTTCGCAATCGCTTGAAAACGCAGACTATTACTTCCAAACCGCGCGCTACGGATTTAACACATCGACATCCGTCGCGCTACTTTTTAGTTTTGCAGAATTACATGTAATAGATTGCCGAAGAAAGCCGGAGCGTGTCGATTCGATTCTTATTGAAGCCCACCAACGATCATTTACCTATTTAGATTATCTCGATCGTGAAAAGTTCGAATGGATTTATTGGCGCTTTTCACGAGAGGCTGTCGCAGCTGGCAATCTCAAAGCATATTGGAAGGAGTTGCCTAAACCGCGAGGAAGGGCACGGCAGCTAAAACTCATTGATGATCGTCAAGTCCCACCCGATGATGCCTTTCTCGAAGATTTGGACGGTTGGCGAAAGACGCTTGCATCGGCCTTTCGCCACGCGAACCCCAAACTCACGTCCGAGGAACTCACGGAAGCGGCCCAAAAGACGCTCGATCGTCTTGTTTTCATTCGTTTCCTTGAAGATAATCAAATTACAGGCTTCCTTATTGAGAAGTTTGGTTCCAGAGGTTCGGCGTGGAAACGTTTTATACTCGAATCGGAACGACTCGACGGCGACTATAACGGCGTTGTGTTTAATCATGACTTTATTGACGACAAAACATTCCAGCCCCCGAACGACGATAAATTTTTCGAGATCATAGAGGAAATTCGGCATGACAACTCACCGTATCTTTTTAGTTACCTTTCCGTCGAGCTTTTAGGATCGATATACGAACGCTTTCTCGGCAAGATCGTCATACCTAAAGGCACGCGTGCAACGCTCGATTGGAAACCAGAGTATCGTAAAGCACAAGGTGTCTATTACACTCCAAAATATATTGTTGATTACATTGTCGAGAATACGGTCGGCAAGATATTAGAGGGAAAAACACCCATAGAGATCGCGCCGCTAAAATTCGCCGATATTTCCTGCGGCTCTGGCTCTTTCTTAATCGCGATTTTCGATGCGATTAGGAAACACCTCGAAACCTGGTATCACGAGCACCCAGAGGACGCCGTCGCGGATGGTTGCCGACTGGACGCCGATGGTCTATGGGTACTTACACTCGAGCAAAAACGTCGTATCCTGACCGAAAATATTTATGGCGTCGATCTCGATCCGCAAGCAGTTGAGGTAGCGCAGTTTTCGCTTTTTCTTAAGCTGCTCGATGCGGAAACGATATCGACGGTAGGTGGTTATAGCGCGCAAAATCCGGCCCCCAAAGTTTCACGTGGCCAAATGTCTTTTGCCAGCAAAGCTCACCGGAAAATCCTGCCCAATCTTTCGAAAAATATCGTCCGAGGCAACTCACTGGTCGATCACGATATTGCCGACCTTTTCCCGCTCACAGAGGAAGATGAGAAGCGCATCAAACCTTTCAGCTTCGAAAATGTCTTTCGAGAGGCCATGCCGCACATCAAATTCGATGCTATCGTGGGAAATCCACCGTACTTCTCCTTATCCACGCTTGAACCTAACATTCAAAAGTATTTCCTTCAGCACTATGATACTTTTGATAAGACGGGAGATATTTATTGCCTGTTTTTTGAAAAGAGTATCCGTTTATTGAAGAGTGGAGGGATTGCGTGCTACATAACATCTAATCAGTGGATGCAGACGAATTACGGACGAAAGCTGCGGAAATTTTTTGTCGAGAATTCGAATCCCAAACTTTTGATCAACTTCGGCGGATTGAAAATTTTTCAAGGCGCTACTGTCGATGCCTCTATTCTTATCTTAAAAAATGAGCCTTGCGATAATCATTTACTGGCATGTCATTTCAAGAACGATTATTCAAAAGAACAAAAGATAGAAGATTATTTTGAGAAGAATTCAAAGACGCTTAAAGACCTGCAATCCGATAAATGGGAGATAATTGATGACGACACAGCAAGCTTAAAAAATAAACTCAAGAAGATTGGCACGGAGCTGAAATATTTTCCAATAAAGATTAATTATGGAATTAAGAGTGGATATAACGAGGCATTTATCATCGACACGGAGACAAGGAATCTTCTTTACTCTGAAGATCCGCGCAGCAAAGAAATCATAAAACCTGTGCTTCGTGGGCGGGACATCCACAAATATACAGCTCACTGGGCAGATTTATGGCTGATAGTAACTCAGAACGGGACCGTTATAACCCGGTATCCAGCAATTTATAAGCATTTGAAGAAATATGAAAAGGCGCTTCGGTCACGTCAGGATCAAGGTGATGAATGGTGGAATCTCCGTGCGTGCTCGTATTACGACGCATTTGAAGGGGATAAATTAATTTACCCGGAAACAACGGTACGCAGATCGGAATTTTTCTTAGATCGTGAGGGCTTTTTTCTCGATAAGACCGCCTTTATGATTACGGGCGAAGATTTGATTTTTTTGAACGGTGTTTTATCTTCTAAATTGATGGAATGGTATCTCGAAACGGAATTACGACTACTCGGTAAAAACAGCATTCAATATTCAAAACAGTTTATCGATACAGTACCCGTTCCTATTTCGCCAGATAAAACGGTTCACGATAAGATCACAAATTTTGTGGATCAAATGCTCTCGACGAAGAAACTGCTATCTGCTGCGCAGCGCGACTCCGAGCGCGAACGCCTCCAGCAAAAATGCAATTACTTAGATGGTGAGATCGATAAGCTTGTTTACCAATTGTATGATCTGACGGCGGAGGAAATTAGGATAGTGGAGGGTTCCTAATTTCCTTTCGTCCCTCAGGAACTCCGGGACTCTGGCTCCTGAAAAAAATCGCTTACCAGGGGTTCCGCTCCTGGGGTTGCTTCACCCCTGGCTATTGACCTGTCACCTCTTCGGGGTTGCAAAATATTTTCAAAAAATCTTTTTCCACCTCTTGATGTACCGGGCAATTATGAAGTATGGAGTATGCATTATGAAAAATTACGAGGTAGAACGAATTTCCGGAAATTCGGGAACTCGGTTCATTACATGAAAATTAAACGTATCCCGCAAATTCATTCTACTGCTTTCGGAAAGACACAATGGCTAAAATTGGCTGAGAAGGAGATGATTAATGAAGCACAAACGCGCGTTTTTCTTTTTAGGCACGAACGGGCGGCGGCTTCGCGTTTTGAATGGATGTCGTTCGAAATGGAAATCGGCGAAAAAAATAATCGGAAGCCCGCAAAGCTAACGCGCGATGAGCTGGCGAAGCTCGGCGAGGAGCATGCGGCGAAGCATGTGGCGGCGCTCGGCTACCGGATCGTGAAGCGGAATTTTCGCTTCGGCAAAGTGGGCGAGATCGATATTGTCGCGTATGACGGCGAGTGCCTCGTCTTTATCGAGGTGAAGGCGCGTCAGGATAATAGTTACGGCACGCCGGAATCCGCGGTCGATGCGCGAAAGCAGGGGCAGCTAAAGCGGGTTGCGAAAATGTATTATTATGTGAATGCAATTTCGGAAGCGGTCTGCCGGTTCGACGTGATCGCGGTCGATCTGTTTGGGAACAAAGTGGATATTCGGCATCATAAGAATGCGTTTTATTGAGGCAGCTATGCCTTTGGAGTTAGTGGACGCAATGGACGAAATAATTTCCTTTTCTGGCGTGACGGTACATCGTGGCAATCAGGAGCGGCCCGTGCTTTCTGATTTCCATCTCCACATTGAGAAAGGGAGCCTCGCGGTCCTGTTCGGCGCGAGTGGCACGGGCAAGACGACGCTTTTCAAGCTGCTGGTGGGCGAGCTAATGCCCGATGCCGGAGAGATTCGCGTAGGGGACCGGGATCTTAGCACGCTTCGCAACGCTGGGTTGGCGGAATACCGTAAATCGATCGGCGTGATTTTTCAGGACGTTCCGCTGCTTGCCGACCGCACGGCGGAGGGGCAAATTTTGCTGCCGATGGAACTGGCGGGAACCCATCGGAAGCGCCGGCGCGAGCGGTTGGAAGCGATCGTCGAGCGGTTTCAGCTTTCGGAAATTCGGGGGGAGTATCCCGGCTCACTTTCGATGGGGATGCGGCAGCGGGTAGCGATCGCGCGGGCCGTCGCGAACGAGCCGCTCGTCCTCCTGGCGGATGAACCGGCGGTGCATTTGGATGCGGTATCCGCGCGGGAGATCGCCCAAATTTTCCAGCGCGAAAATCTTCGTGGCATGACCATCCTGATCGGGACGAGCGATGAGCACTTTGCTTTGAATTTTGCGGAAAAGAGTATCCTTTCGTTCCCTCTTGCGACGATAGGCATTGAAAAGTGACCTGGCGCGCCCGGATTGATTCTCTGGATTTATTTGATAGAGTGCCGGAATGGTAATTCATACGAAGGGCGATCTCGATGGCAGCGAGCTTCGCATTGGCATAGTGGTAAGCCGGTGGAACCGTGAGATCACGGATGCGCTGCTGGCGGGCGCGTTGCGGGCGCTGGCCGCATGCTCCGTTCCGGAGGAGCAGGTCACGATTGTCGAGGTTCCCGGCGCGCTCGAAATCCCGCTTGTGGCGGAAGAATTGGCCTCGCAGGGCTTCGATGCCATTATTGCCATCGGCTGCGTGATAAAAGGCGAGACGGCGCATTTCGAGCATGTGAGCCGGCTCGCCCTCGATGGGATTACGAATGTTTCAAGGGACTACGAATTACCCGTAACCTGCGGGATTCTGACCACGTATGACTTCGCTCAGGCGCGGGCGCGGTCCGGCCTTGACGATGATAATGCCGGCAGCCAGGCGGCGCTTGCCGCCATCGAAACCGCGAAACTTCTCCGTTCACTTCGGCCAGTTTTCTAACACGACCAAGATTTTCAGGATGGTAAGGATTTTTAAGATCGTTTCTAACACACTGCTGTGCGCAGCCTTGGTGGCGCCGGTGCTCTTGGCGCCAGCGCGGGCTCATGCGCAGTCGCTGAAGCCTGGGGAATGGAAAACCTACACTTCCATGCGTTCGGTGACGGACGTGGCGCTCGCCTCCGATTCCCTTCACGCATGGGCTGCGACTGGCGGCGGCGCTTTTGAAGTCGATCTCCGCGATGCGCAAACCGCGCCTGTTGCGTTACGCGCCACGGACGGGCTTTCGGAGAACGATCTTACCGCCGTGGCCTCCGATAGTCTGGGAAATATCTATTTTGGCGGCGGAGGAGGCGGCTTCGATGTGTATAATACTGCGACCGGAAAGATTGTCCAATTGGGTAATGATATTGTCAACTCGCCTTTTACAATCAAAAGTATTAACGCGATTACGGTTTACGGCGATAAAATTTATCTCGCCACGGCGTATGGAATCACGGTATTTCTTTCGCGTGGAGCATTCGGCGCCACGGTTTCGCAAATTGCGGGACTGCAATCGCAGGATAGCGTTCGACAGATCCTCGATGATGGCACGCATGTCTATGGCGCGATGCATGAAGGGGTCGTATTCGCAAATGGCAATACCACGGCGTACCTGCAGGATGGCCACAACTGGTTGCTGCTGCCGGATGCTGGTGGATCGGTGCGAGCCCTTGCGAATTTTCACGGGACCATTTATGCCGGCGCGGAGAATGGATTATTCGCTGTGTCCATTTCGCAGGATTCGCTCGTTTCCGTTCCGATTCCATATTCGATTGCGATCGAGCGTATGATCGTCGCTAACGATTCGTTGTACTTGCTCGATAATTCGGGAACGCTCTATTCGACGCGGGATCTCTCCCATTTCGCGGTACAGGCATTGACGGCGCAGGCGGGAAGCACTGTCACTTCCATCGCGCCGGACCATAATGGAGGCATTGTCATGGGTTCCGATACCAATGGCGTGGCATTCCCGGCCGCGGATAGTCTTTACGCAAATCTGTTTCCGCCGGGGCCTATCTCGAATGAAATCAATGGCCTCTCCTTTGCCCCTTCGACGGATAAACTCTATGTCACGAATCTGAACGCCGGTTTCGGGATTTTTTCTCCGGAGACCGAGGCCTGGCAGAATTTCCAGAGCGGCGTGGGTGGAACCCCTGCCGCGACCTATGTTAAAGTATTTTATGATTCCATACGAAGCACCCTTTGGCTAAGCACGTATGGCTCTTCCTTGTTTCACGTCCAGGGAATCGGATCGGGTCAGCCTCAATGGAAAAGTTTCGACGATACTCAAATTCCCAATTGGGATCGTACGCCGAGTACTTGGATTCTTACAAGCGGAATGATGCTCGACCAGGCCGGCAATTTTGTCGTAACGGATTGGGCGGGCAATGGCAAAGGGCTATGCATCTCGGCGGATGGAAAGAATTTTACGAAGTACCTGCTTGACCCCGCCGGACAGCTCTCCTGGGGATGCGTAACGCAAGACCAGAACGGTAACTATTGGATAGGGACCGAGACTGGCCCCCTGGAAAAGCCCGATGGAGTAGGAAAAGGAGTCTATTGGCTTCGAAGTTCGGACGGCGCTTACGGAGTGATCGCTGGAGGCATCTCAGGTTCGCTGGGGACGCCCACTGCGGGAACAGAGTTTGTCAATGCCATCCTTACCGATCAGGACGATGGAATTTGGTGTGGAACCAATGCCGGCGTGGAGATTATTTCGAATCCCGAGGCTATTCAAGAACCGGGTCCGGTCTTTTCTATCCGGAGCGTTCCCTTCCTTGCCAATCAGACGGTTCACGCCATGGCCACGGATGGCGTTGGAAATAAATGGATCGGGACCGATAATGGAATTTTCGTGGTCTCGCCCGATGGCTCCGACAGCGTAGCCCGCTTCACGAAGGAAAATTCGCCATTGGTCGATGATCGGATTGCCTCGCTCACAATCGATCCCACGCGCGGCGAAGCCTACGCGGGGACGCCTTCCGGAATTTCGCGATTTAGTACCATCTTCAAGCAAGGTAAACCGGACTATACGAGCATTCGAGTTTATCCGAATCCTGTCGTTCAGTCGGCCGAAGTAGGGGGAAGTCCGGAAATTTATATCGATGGATTGGTCGCCGGTTCGACGGTGCAGATTTTCTCGCTGGCCGGGCAACTCATTACGACGATCGACGGGACGGCGCTCGGCTCGACCGTTACCTGGAATGGGAGGGATGCCCTGGGCCGCCAAGTGCCGAGCGGGATGTATCTTGTTAGCGCGACCTCCGCGCAATCGGGAGAAAATGGCGAGGCAAAAGTGGTTATAGTTCGTAAACCATAATGCCAACCTACGAATACCGCTGCCATTTTTGCCATCGCGTCTCGGATGCGTTCCAGCGCATGAGCGACGCGCCGCTCGTGAAGTGTCCGTATTGCGGAAAAGAAGGCTTGGAACGAATCGTCTCCGGCGGCGCGGGCGTGATTTATAAAGGCGAAGGATGGTACGTCACCGATTACTCGAAGAAATCCTCGGGCGGGAAAGAACCGGAGACGAAAACGGAGACAAAGACGGATACGCCAAAACCAGAAACATCATCGGGTACTAAGCCCGATTCTACTTCTGCTCCGTCGTCTCAGGCGAATGTCAGCAAACCAGATTAGTGTCTTGCTTTCGAGCGGTGTTTGGAACCTTGTGGTCCGCGTCGAGCCTTCGGTTTCGTTTTCTTCCGCGTTCGCACAACTCGCGCGATTTCCTTTCGTTCCTCCGGCTTCCGTGCTTTTAGTTCCGAAGCCGGCGTGGTAAGATCGAAGACGACCGGAATCGCCTGATCGACCGTCTTCACCGAAATAATATTCAATCCTTCCGTGATGGCTGTGGGGATTTCAGCAAGCGAGGGACGATTATCCTCCGGTATGATCACGACTTTAATTCCCGCGCGTTTGGCGGCAAGAAGTTTTTCCTGCAAGCCGCCGATGGGCAGTACGTTTCCGCGCAACGTGATCTCGCCCGTCATGGCAAGGTCGCCGCGCACGGGTTTGCCCGTGGCCGCGGAGATGATGGCCATGATAAGGGTGATGCCAGCCGAAGGCCCATCTTTCGGAATCGCGCCTTCGGGAAGATGGACGTGAATTTCCTTGCGCTTCGTAAAATCGCGCGGGATTTTTAATTCCTTATAGCGCGCGCGAATGAAGGTGAGCGCCGCCTGAGCCGATTCCTTCATCACGTCGCCAAGCTGCCCGGTGAGGGTCAAACGTTCAGAGCCATCTACGAGTACCGTCTCGACGGGCAGGACATCGCCGCCAGTGCTCGTCCATGCGAGGCCCATCACGGCGCCGATCTTCGGGCCAAGCTCGCTTTTCGAAATCATGTGCTTTGGAACGCCGAGATATTCGTCGAGCGAGGGCGCTGTTATCGTTACGTGAAAACCTTCGGGTACCTGTAGTGGCTCGCGTGGCGCTCCTTCGGTTTCGAATTGCTTTTCCGTTGCTTCGCCATTTTCTTCGGCTTTGCAGATGCCATGTTCAGTAACTTTTATTGGCGTTGGCGCTTCTTCTGCATGGCCGTTGGACGGGTTGGACAGAGTGGACTGATAGGCTTTTGATACAATCTCTCTTGCGACCTTTCTGCAAATTCGGGCGATCTGCCGGACCAGGCTGCGCACACCGGCTTCTTCGGTGTATTGCCGAATGATACGCAGAAGCGCCGCGTCCTCGAAGGTTAGGCTTGATTCCGGCAAGCCGTGCGCGCGAAGCTGGTTGGGAATGATATGGCGTTTCGCAATCTGCAACTTGTCGTGCTCTAAATATCCGGGAAGCTCGATGATCTCCATCCGGTCGGCGAGCGGGAGCGGAATGTTATAGCGAACATTCGCGGTGGTTACGAAAAAGACATTACTCAAATCGTAATCCACTTCGAGGTAATGATCGGTGAATGTATGATTTTGCTCGGGATCGAGTACTTCGAGCAGAGCACTCGATGGATCACCGCGAAAATCCATCGACATTTTATCGACTTCATCGAGCAGCATCAGTGGATTGACTACGCCCACACGCTTCATCGACTGAATGATCTTTCCCGGCAGCGAGCCGATATAGGTTCGCCGGTGGCCTCGGATTTCCGCTTCGTCGCGCACGCCGCCTAAGGAAATGCGGACGAACTCGCGGCCCAGCGCGCTTGCGATGGAGCGCGCGAGCGATGTTTTGCCAACACCCGGCGGGCCGACTAAGCATAAAATCTGCCCGCGCATTTTCTCGACCAAATTCAGAACCGCAATATGCTCGAGAATTCGTTCCTTCGGCTTTTCAAGGCCGTAATGATCGCGCTCCAATACTTCGCGGACGTGCTCGATATTCAAATGATCGAGCGTTCGCTTTTTCCACGGCACCTGCGCCAGCCATTCGAGATATGTGCGGATGACCGATCCTTCGGGCGACATCGGCGGTTGCTTTTTCAGCCGTTCGAGTTCCTCATCCGCGCGAGCGCGCGCCTGCTCGGGAAGTCCGGCCACGTTTAGTTGCTCGACTAATTTTCCGAATTCCGGATGCTGCTCGTCGATCTCCTCGCCCAGTTCTTCCTGTAGGACGCGAATTTGCTCGGCCAAAAAATATTTGCGCTGCGACTTTTGAATGGTAGATTGAACTTTCTCGTCGATCTCCTGCTCGATTTTTAAAATATCGAGTTCGGTCACAAGGAGCGCGGTGAGATGCAGATACTGATCGCGCAGATCGGTGATTTCGAGAATGTGCTGCTTGCTCTCCAAGTCCTTTGTGAGGTGCGCGGCGATATAAAACAGCTTCCGCCGCGGATCGGGAATATTATCGAAGGCCATCAGCACTTCCTGCGGTACCACGCGCGATTCTTTGACATATTGCTTGAATAGATCGCTCGCGTGACGTGTGAGCGCCTCGAGCTCGGGCATCGGCAATGCAGTTGGACGCAGGATGGTGAGCTTCGCCTCGAGGTGGCCATCGACAAAACTATATTCCGTTGCCATCGCCTGATCGAGGCCATCGACCAGGACCTTCATCAGTCCGTTCGGCAGCCGAATGATGCGCACGACTTTCGCCAGCGTGCCGAATTGGTAGAGTTCGTCAGCCTTCGGTTCTTCCTGCGTGGCATCGCGCTGGGCGACTAAGAAAAGGTAGCGCTCGCGCCCGATCGCCGCTGTCACCGAACCCAGCGAGGATTCGCGCCCGACAAGCACAGGGAAAATCATAAAGGGATAGATCACCACGTCCCGCAAGGCGAGTACGGGCACCCACTCCGGTAGTTCGCGCACCATCTCGCCGGGCGGCGAAGGCACGATGCGCTCCGCTGCTTGTGTAACGACCCCGGGGATTGGCGGTGCTTTCCTCCCGCGCGGCTTTTGGTCGACCGAAGTCTCTTTCGTTGGTTTGGATTTGGCCATTAATAATTTCTTAGTGAGCCGCTAACACGGAAATGGGGCAAAGTGCGCCGCTCGAATGTAGCGCAAACTAAAGTTTACGCTACATCTCTACTCTTTTTCGAAGTTGCAGCTATCCTCACCCGTATCCCATCGTGGAACGTCCGATAAACCTGATGAACCACGATAAGCGCGAGCCACATGGCTATAAGCACATTTGCGATTTTGGTTTGGTCTAACGCCGCGCGGCTCGAGTGAATAATGCCGCGGGCGTTGGTGAGGATGTCCCAGCTATTATACCGCGCGACGCGGCCAAGGTAAATCCCAATGGACGAGAGCAACGGAATGCCGAAGAGTCCGGCCAAGGCCCAGCCGCGGCCCAGGCGCATTCGTAGCGCGAAAAGTACGCGATCGGTCGTAAATGCATAGCACGTAAGGCCGAAGAGGACGAAGATCAGATAAATTGGGAACTCATCCCAGAGCAATTGCCAGAGCGAGGCATCGCCCTGTCGGACGGTTTCGAGAAAATGGACCATATCGGTCGCGATATAGGGCGCATTTGGTAGAAAAAGCAGGATGAGCGCCATCTCGAATCCGAAGGTCACGTTTCGGACATTACTTCGCGGCTGGTCTTCCCGCTTGAAGAAAATGATCGCCAAGGCTGCGGGAATGAATGCCAGGAGCGCGTTCCAAGCCATCCACCAGAAGGTGCCGCCGTGCGCTTGAAATTCGTGGCGGAGGACATCGATCCAGGTATGCATTCCGATGCTGTACGGTTTGACACGTAGGAAGGTTCACCAAATGAGCGAGCATCCGCGTAACAAGTCCGGTCATTTCCTCGTTAAGGAAACCCTTATAAAGTCCATGAATGATGTCATTGCGAGGAGCGTTCGGCGACCGAAGGGAGCCGAATGCGACGAAGCAATCCCTCGTCAATTCAACGGATTGCTTCGTCGAATCGAACTTCCTTCGGTCGTTCGATTCTCCTCGCAATGACATAACTACTCTGTTCGAATGCGCCGTTTCTATTTCGCTGTAGTTTTTCTCCTTGGTGTAACATTACCGCTTCTCGCTCAGCCGAACGTAGCCGATACCGTTAGCGATCATCCCCTCTGGATGCGCTATCCTGCCATCTCCCCCGATGGGAGCACGATCGCCTTCGAATATCAGGGTGATATTTATACCGTGCCATCCACGGGCGGCCATGCCACGGATATTGTGACGCACATTGCGTATGATTTCAGCCCGGTCTGGTCGCCGGATGGGAAATGGATCGCTTACGCGAGCGACCGCAATGGGAATTTCGATGTCTTTCTCGTTCCCTCGACCGGAGGATATTCGAAGCAGCTTACCTTCCATACGGCCAGTGAAATCCCGACGTGCTTTACGCCGAACGGCGATTCGGTACTATTCGCCGCGGACCGGATGCCGGATGTTCGCGACGCGCAGTATCCAACTCCGGCGCAGCCGCAGCTTTATGAAGTCTCGGTGAATGGCGGGATGCCTCGGCAACTTCTTACCACCCCGGCAATCCACGCGCAGATGGACAAGACCGGGAACCGCATTCTCTATGAGGACCTCAAAGGGTACGAAAACCCGTGGCGCAAGCACGAAATGGCTTCCATTGCACGCGACGTTTGGCTTTATGACAGGACCACCAAGCATTTCACGAAGCTCACGACGTTTATCGGCGAGGATCGGAACCCCGTCTGGAGTCCTGATGAATCCAATGTCTATTATCTTAGCGAGAAAAGCGGCTCGTTCAATGTGTGGAAGCTTTCGCTTGCCGATCCCGCGCAGACGACGCAGATAACCTCGTTCACGACGAACCCCGTTCGCTTTCTCAGCATCGCGCAAAATGGTACACTCGCTTTTGGATATAACGGAGAGATTTATTCTTTGCCAGCCGGAGCCACAGAACCGGTGAAGGCCTCGATTGAAATTACACCCACCGAAAAATCCAACAGCACGAACTTCCAGACGCTTACGAACGGCGCCACCGAGTTCGACGTCTCGCCCAACGGGAAGGAATTTGCCTTCGTCGTGCGGGGCGATATATTCGTCGCCTCCGTCGATTATGGTGTTACGAAGCGCATCACGAATACCCCGGAAGAAGAGCGCGACGTCAATTTCAGTCCCGATGGCCGGTCGCTTATTTATGCGAGCGAGCGAGGGAATAGCTGGAAGATTTACCAGACGACGATCGAGCATAAAGATGAGCCGTATTTTTATGCTTCAACGACACTGAAGGAAGAACCCATTGTCGCGACCGATCATGAGGCATTTCAACCGCATTATTCGCCGGATGGGAAAGAAGTCGCGTTTTTAGAGGAGCGGACGAACCTGGAAGTCATCAATCTCAAGACGCGGAAGATTCGAATGATTATGGATTCCTCGCACAATTATTCTTACACGGATGGCGACCAATGGTATCAATGGTCGCCGGACGGGAAATGGTTTTTGGTCCAGTTTTACGATCATCACCGCTGGTCGGACGAAGTGGGATTGATCTCCGCCGATGGGAAGGATTCCATCATCAATTTAACCAAAAGTGGCTATGACGATACGCGTCCAACCTGGTCTGCCGATGGAAAAATGATGTATTGGTTTAGCGATCGCGAAGGACTGCGCAGTTTTGGCAATAATTATGGCGAGTCGGACGTATTTGGTATGTTCTTCACGCAGAAGGCATTCGACCAATTTCGGATGACGCCGGAAGAATATGCGCTCTCCGAACTCGAAGGAAAAGAGAAGAAGGACACATCGGAAAAGAAAGAAACTGCAAAAAAGGAATCGAAAGATACATCCGAAACTATCAAGCCGATTCCTCCGATCACGATCGATCTAAAAGATATCGAGGACCGCACGGCGCGGCTCACGATCAATTCTTCACGCATGTCTGATGCCGTGCTTTCGCGCAATGGTGACCGGCTCTTTTATGTCACGAGCTATCCAAAGGGCGGTGCCCTGTGGGTGCATGTTTTTCGTGATGGGGTGACCAAAATGCTGGCTTCGCTTCCAGCGGCCGGTGGCCAGCTCGTTCTCGATCATCAGGGGAAAAATCTCTATCTCCTGAATAACGGCAACATCACGCGCATCGATACCTCTTCCGGGAAAGAGGCGCATATTGGTTACAAGGCGGAGATGGAAATCAATACGCCGGAAGAGCGCGCCGCCATGTTCGAGCATGTCTGGCGGCAGGTGCTGAAAAAATTCTACGTCGTGAATATGAATGGCGTAGATTGGACGTTTTACAAAAAAAATTACGAGCAGTTCCTACCGTATATCAATAATAATTACGATTTTGCCGAAATGCTGAGCGAGATGCTTGGAGAGCTTGACGCTTCGCACACCGGCTCTGGGTACCGGCCGCCGAATCCCGAGCAAAATGCGACGGCCGCGCTGGGAGCATTCTTCGACCAAAATTATATTGGCAAAGGAATTCGCATCGCGGAAGTAATCGAGCGTGGGCCGCTCGATGTATCCTCCTCGAAAATTCGGGCCGGAGACATTATTACCAAAATCGATGATCACGAAATTACGCCCGCCGTCGACTATGATTTTTATTTGAATCGCAAGGCCGGCGTTCCAACACTCCTGACGATTTACAATCCGAAAAAAGATTCGACCTGGGAAGAAACGGTGAAACCGATCTCGCTGGAAGCTCAGGGCGAGCTTCTTTATCAACGGTGGATCAAAACGCGCCGGCTGGAAGCCGATAGCCTTTCGCATGGAACCATTGGCTACGTCGATGTCCGAAGCATGGGCGATGCGAGTTATCGGCATGTCTATTCTGAATTGTTTGGCCGCGAATACGCCAAGAAAGGCATTATCGTCGATACGCGCTTCAATGGTGGCGGCTGGCTGCATGATGACCTGGCCACGCTGCTCGATGGCAAAGAATATGTCCGGTTTTCGCCGCGCGGTCAGGACCTTGGTATCGAGCCGGCGGACAAATGGACGAAGCCCTCCGTCGTCCTCGTCGGCGAAAGCAATTACAGCGATGCTTCGTTTTTTCCATTTGCTTATCGTGCGTTGGGGATTGGCAAGATCGTCGGTATGCCCGTGCCCGGAACCGCGACGGCGGTATGGTGGCAGACGCTACAGGATAACTCGCTCTTTTTCGGTATCCCCGAAGTGGGCACGCTCGACATGAATGGGAAATATCTGGAAGGTCAGCAGCTAACACCCGATTATGTCGTGGAAAACGACCCCGCATCCCTCGCCGAGGGCCGCGATCTCCAATTGGAGAAAGCTGTTCAGGTTTTGATGAAGTAAGCAAGAGGTAGCGCAAACTTCAGTTTGCGATCCTGAGGGGGAGATCGCAAACTGAAGTTTGCGCTACACCTACTAAAACGCTTCGAGAATTGCGAGATAAAGCCCTTTGGAATCGGTGCCGATGCCGTAATCCAGGCGGGCATTTAAATGCTCGGCGGGAACGACGAGCAAGCGAAGTCCCGCGCCGAACGAGGGGTGGATTCCGTGGAAGGTAAAGTCCGGGAGCGTATGACCGACTTCACCAGCCCCTGCAAATACGTCTCCTCCGAAGCGCCACCAGATTGGGAACCGGTATTCGGCCTGTAACAGCCCAAGATCGTTCTCACGAAAGCGGCCCAGATAGTAGCCGCGCAATTTTGAATCGCCGCCCAACTCGGCCATCATATAAAAGGGCACGTTGCCATTGGCTAGAACGCCATAGAATTGCGCGGCGAGCACCTGGTCTTTCGCTATGGTAACGAATTTACGCGCGTCCAGCGTGTAGCGGCTGAAGGTATAATCGCTACCCAAATCGCGCCCGTAATATTCCGCGTCGAAGGATTCGTATTGACCCTTGGTCGTGGAATAAATATTATCCCTCGTATCGTATATCACAATAATTCCCGCTCCGCCGGAATAGCCACCATTCGCTCCGGCCACGCGGTTCGTTTCGATGAGGCCAGTGTCATTTTCGGTCGAGAGGACTTTATCGTAACGGAATTCTCCCTCGACGCCGGCGTTGAGGCCGGTGCCATTCGGTGTCCGAACGAGTTTTCTGGTTGCGTAAAATTCCAGCCCGCGGCGAAGCGGCGTGTAATTATCGATTCGGTCGGGAGGACCATAATTCCCAATGCCATAAAAATCGAGTGGAATTTGCTGGTAATGAAATCCGCCATTGATGAGATATTCATCGCGCCGGAAATAGAGATTGTAATCGACGCCGATCGAGTATTGATGATTTTGTGAATACATCACGCCAGAAGAGACATCCGATGGACGTGTCAGCAAATCGTTGGTGTCCGAGCCGAGATGAAAATAGTAAAGGCCGACGAGGCCGCCAACCCACCGGGTTTCGGGAGCATATTTTACATACGGTGCTCCAGCAAAGCCGCGCTTCGAAAAAGGGTTTTGGGGCGCTTTGGTAGTGATGGGGTTCGTATTTAAGGAATCGCTTTTGGGGGTAGCGGACGTATCCGTCCGATCGGTCGGATTGGTCTGAGCTAAAGCCGAAACAGGGCAAAGGAGCGATATCGCAAAAAAGATCACCTTGGCAATAGCTGTCTTTGAGATGGTACGATTTATGTTGAGCTTCATGCAAAATAAGAATTAACTCATGAGAAAGAAGACTCTAAATTCGTGCCTATTGAAAACGACTCTTTTTAAATTCATTATCGCTGCTTCCCTTTTGACCTCGTTCATTCCACAAATGGTACGCGCACAAGGGCCGGAAGGCAAGAGCTTTGGCTTTGGGATTATCCTCGGTACTCCTCTTGGAGTCACCGTAAAGCTATGGACGGCCTCCGACCAAGCCTTCGTTGCTGATTTTGGCGGTTCCTATTTCGGTCCGCTCCGGCTTCAGGCCGATTATCTTTGGCATTTCGATGCTTTTCATAGCTCCATCGTAAAAATGTATGCTGGACCTGGACTGGGTCTCGCGTTTGGCAATGGCGATAACCGTTTTTTTGACGATCATCCTCATCCCGTGGACGGTCCGAACCAGCTTGGCGTGGGAGTGAGAGTGATGTTCGGCGTCAACATCATTCCTCGCCGCACACCGGTCGAGATATTCGCAGAGATCGGGCCATTAATCGCGTTTGTTCCAAACACAGGCGTGGGCGTCGATGGCGGGGTGGGCATTCGATTTTACCCATAATCTCAGAGCGCAATCGTTCCAGCGCCGAGAAATAGTAGCGCCAAGCCCTGTATCAATAAGGCGAATTCGTATTCCCAGCCGATGCCATCGGGTTTCGTGAAGCCTTCGTTTCTCTTGACGAGATAAATTGCCGCGGCCATATCGACGGCGAGCAGCAATCCGACTAACCCCGTGAGCAGCCCGAGCACGAGCAATACCGGCCCTGCCGTTTCGAGCAGCGCCACGCACCAAGCGGCGATGAGCGGATATGGGACTTGCTTGGATTTCAAGAATTCGCTAAATCCTCGCGGGCCATGCATCGGGCCGTTCGGATTAAGCTTCGGCCAGCCGTGAATCCAAAAGATCGCCGCGAGTTCAAAGCGGATGAGAAGAATGCCAAGATTGCCGATTCCAATGCCCGAGGTATCCATTGCTCTGCTTTTCAAATAAGGAGTTATTTGCTGTGCGAATGATGTGCCGGAATTTGGTTTCCTCAGGAGCGCAAGCTGCTTCCGTGATGTTTACGACCGGCTAAATACTATGAACAGCTTTCATTCCTTGACCTTCCGTGACGAATCGTTATACCCTATTTGGGAAAAAATTCGCGCCGGCCACCGCCTTTCGATAGAAGACGGCCTTGCGCTATTTGCCTCTGATGATCTCATCGGCGTTGGACGGATGGCGAATGCCGTGGCCCGCGAAAAATCGGGCGATTCCGTTTATTTCGTTCTCAACCGCAAGCTCGAACCGACGAACATTTGCGTGCTCTCCTGCAAATTCTGCGATTTCGCCGTAAAGCCTGATTCGCCGGAAGCGTATGAGATGACGATTGCCGAGATGCTTTCGAAATTGCGGCCCGATCTGCACGAAGTTCACATTACGGGCGGTCTTCATCCGAAGTGGCCGTGGGAATTTTATCTGGACATGGTCCGCCAGATCAAAACGAATTTTCCGAACGTCGATGTGAAGGCATTTACCGCGGTCGAGATCGATTTTTTTTCGAAGAAATTCAAAAAGTCTCACGAGCAGGTGCTGCGCGAACTGTGGGATGCTGGGCTTCGCACAATGCCCGGCGGCGGCGCGGAAGTGTTTTCTGAACGAGTGCGCAAGCATCTCTTTCATCAAAAGATCGGTGCAAAGGCATGGTTCGAAGTTCACCGCACCGCGCACCGTTTGGGCATTCAATCGAATGTGACAATGCTCTATGGCCACATCGAGACGCTCGAAGAGCGAGTCGATCACATGTTAAGAGTCCGCGAATGCCAGGACGAGACGCACGGATTTCTTTCCTTCATTCCGCTTGCATTCCAGCCGGGCGACACCGGAATAAAAACGCGAAATGATTTTACGAGCGCCATTGACGATCTAAAAACAATTGCGATCTCGCGGCTCATGCTCGACAATGTTTCGCATATCAAAGCCTATTGGGTAATGCTCACGGCGGAAGTTGCGACGATCGCGCTCAACTTTGGCGCGGACGATATGGATGGCACCGTTGGCGAAGAGCGTATCGCGCACGATGCAGGCGCGATTAGCCCAATGGAATTGGCGAAGGGCAAGCTTATTTCGATCATTCACGATGCCGGAAAACTTCCCGTCGAGCGCGACGTGTGGTATAATCCGATTGCGATCTATCCGAAAAAGGAATGGTCGGTTGTAAGTAAAATGCCGTATCTCAATTCGGTGCCGTTTTATAATGCGTTCCCGGATTATTCGAATGTAGTAAAGCTCGCTCCACTTGCCCCGCGTGTATTTGGCAAACTTGCGGGGCAGGGGAGCGTTGCTGCCGGCCCGATGTCGCTCCGGGATTACATGACCTTGAGCGATGATTTCGAAAAGCTCGATTATGGCGTAGCCGTAAAGGGCAAGGCGAATTCGGTGCTGCTCTTCAGCAAATACGATTGGCAGGAACTCCGGGGAAAGAAAATCGCCATAACTTCGGAGACTTCGACGAGCGTGGAACTGCTGAAGGTTCTCTTGGAGAAGCGTTTTGGAATTACCGAATATTCCTTTCATAGGACTCATGGGACCAATGGGTCCCATGACTATTCCAACTTTGACGCAATACTTTTAATTGGCGATGAGGCTCTTCGCCGCGCCTACGGCTGCGGCATCCCCGGCTTCGACAAAGTATTCGACCTCGCCGAAGAATGGTGCGCGTGGAAGGAGATGCCGTTCGTCTTCGCAGCCTGGGCAATTCGTAAAGGTACCAGCGAAGCTGCAAGGAATGAAATTATTAAATCTCTCGAACGCTCGCTCGAGAATGCGAAAGGCCATTTCGGCGAAATTGGCCGCGAGCACGGCGCGCGCCTGCACATGAGCGAAGCCGAAGTTGCCGATTATCTTTTGCAATTCCGTTACCGATTCTCCATCGACGAGCACGCGGCGATGGCGGAGTTTGAAATGGAATGGGAAACGCTTCGTCAACAGATCGAAGATGATCCTGTGCCTGGCCCATTTATTACCGGACGCCATCCTCAAGACCTTGCCAACGCAAATTCTTGAGCAACGAGGTTGCAGCGATCCCATTAAATAATAAATTGTGTTCACGGAAGAAGATGTTGCAGTCCAGCTTTCCCACGAGCGTTACGCGCTCAGTTCGCTGCTGGAATTCGCGGGAACGCTGACGCCCGATCTCGGGCCGGAGGGCATTATACGCAGCGTATTGCGGACGGCGATGGGGAAATCGCTCATCGCCGAGGCGTTCGCCTATCTTCGCATGGACGACCGCTATGAATTAGTCGCGCTGGCCGGCTTTGCAAAGAAGGATCTTCCAAAGCAGATCGATCAAACTGCATTTGACCGGCTGATCACGGATCTATCGGAGCCATATACGGCCGTGCCGCTCGTGGCGGCGGATGGTGAGGGATTTCTCGGACTGCTTGGGCTTGGTCCTTCGATCAATCCACGATTGAGCGGCGAATCGGAGGCAACGTACCTCGCTTCGCTTGCCGCGCTTACGTCGATCGCGCTCACGAATGCCTGGCTTTTCGAACGCGAGAAAGAACGCGAGCGATTGGAATCTGAACTTCGCCTGGCGCGAGATATTCAGCAGTCGCTCTTGCCACAAAAGTTACCACGAATTCCGGGTGCGGAATTCGCCGCCCTCTCGCGGCCATCCGAATGGATTGGCGGCGATTATTACGATGTGATCGAACTTGGGGAGGCGCGTGTGCTGCTCGCGGTTGCGGATGTCGTCGGTAAAGGCGTGACCGCTGCGCTTACAATGTCGAATTTGCAGGCAGCACTTCGGGCGCTCGTGGCGTTGTTGCGCGAGGGACATCTTTCGCTTCTCGATGTCGTGAAAGAGCTTAACCGGCTGATGTGCGAGAGCACCTCGCCCGAACGGTTCATCACTGCGGCGTTTGGCGTGCTGGATGTAGAGCATCGAATCATAGAAAGTGTCGTCTGTGGGCACCCCAATCCGGTTATTGCATCCTCAACGGAGACTACGCTTTTAGAAAGCACCGGAATCCCACTGGGAATTATCCCGATGTTTCCTTATGAGTCGCGCAGCTATCAACTCGATGCCGGCAGCTTGCTCGTGTTTTACACCGATGGTCTTTCCGAAGCGGTCAATTCCGGAAAGCCGCTGGGTGAGAAAGGCACTGTGAACCTCATCGCAAAAGCTGGCCGGAGTGAACTGGGTCTCGAAGAAACGCTCGAAGCAATGGTTGACTCCGAACGGATTTCCATCGAGGACGATGTCACCATTTTGGCCGTTCGTATGGCCTGATTGTGAACTTGTCGAAGCAGGCTCCTGTTACCTCGCTCCGCGCCGGGCTATATTGCCGCAAACGGACAACAAGCGCCCGTAGCTCAGGTGGATAGAGCAACAGCCTTCTAAGCTGTGGGTCGCTGGTTCGAGTCCAGCCGGGCGCGCGACGGACAATGATGAATGATGAATGATGAAATTAGCTTCGGGGTGTGCGCAGCTTTTTCATCATTCATCATTCATCATTGCCGACACATGGTGGGCGTAGCTCAGTTGGTTAGAGCGCCAGGTTGTGGCCCTGGAGGTCGTGGGTTCGAAGCCCATCGCTCACCCACTTTTCTTAGGGTAGAGGGTAGAGGGTAAAGGGTAGAATTTTCTACCTAACCTTCGGTGCTCTTGTACTCCGCACTTAGCACTTTAGCACTCAGCACGACCCGTGGTTCGCGTTCGTTTCGCTCCTTCTCCGACCGGTTACGTCCATGTTGGTTCTCTCCGGACGGCCCTGTATTGCTATCTTTTCGCGCGGCATCACGGCGGTGTGAACATCCTTCGCATCGAAGATACCGACCGCACCCGCTACGTCGAAGGCGCCGTTGAAAATTTGCTTCGAACGATGGAATGGGCCGGTATCACGTTCGATGAGGGGCCGATTACCGGAGGTCCATGCGGTCCCTATGTCCAATCCGAGCGCACTGAGCTTTATCGCGAACATGCCGATATATTAATTGCAAGCGGTCACGCATACCCTTGCTTTTGTACTGCGGAACGGCTCGATTCCGTTCGTAAAGCGCAGCAAGCCGCAGGCATTCCCCCGATGTACGATCGGCTCTGCCGCAATCTAACGAAAGAAGAATCGGATCGGCGCATTGCTTCCGGAGAACCGCATGTCGTCCGCTTGCGAGTTCCTATTGGCGAGCTTGTTCGCTTCAACGATATCATTCGCGGTGATATAGAATTCGATTCCAAGACAATCGACGATCAAGTCCTTCTGAAATCGGATGGCTTCCCGACGTATCATCTCGCCAATATTGTGGACGATCACTTTATGCAGATCACCCATGTGCTCCGCGCCGAGGAGTGGCTATCCTCAACGCCGAAGCACGTCTTGCTTTACGCCGCGTTCGGTTGGGAACCGCCAAAATTCGCGCATCTCCCGCTCATATTAAATCCTGACCGCTCCAAACTTTCGAAGCGGCAGGGTGACGTTGCCGTGGAAGATTTTCGCGATAAAGGATATTTACCGGATGCGCTCATCAATTTCGTTGCACTCTTGGGATGGAATCCGAGTGCAACCGAAGAAATTTTCACTATTGACGAACTCATTCGCGATTTCGATCTCGCGCGCGTGAACAAAGCGGGCGCAATCTTTGGCCGCGAAAAGCTCGATTGGATGAACGCGGAATATATTCGCAAGAAATCGCCGAAAGAATTGCTGCCGCTCGTTCGCCCACTTGCGGAGGATAGAAAATATGTCGCAAGCGACGAATATCTGCTCACCGTCATTCGCGCCATGCAGGAGCGCGTTCGCACGCTTCCTGATTTTGTAGATTTCGCAAGCTACTTTTTCGTTCCTCCGACCGAATACGAAGAGAAATACAAATCGAAGCATTGGAACCCGGAAGCAAAAGAACGGCTAACGGAAATCCTTCCGCGCTTCGAGGCCGCAGAAAAATGGGATCACGATTCGCTCGAAGCCATCGTGCGAACGTATGCAGAAGAAAAAGGCATTAGCGCCGGCAAGATGATCCATCCCATTCGACTCGCCGTTACCGGTCGCGGCATGGGGCCGGGACTCTTTGAATTGCTGGCGGTGATTGGCAAAGCGGAGTCGATTCGGAGAATGAAAGTTGCGCTCGAATCGCTCGTCTGAATTTTTAGAACTGCCCTTTACGGGAAACTCTGATTGATCGAGAATACTTTTCCCTCGAATCTGGTTTGCAACAATCATGGACCACCCCGACCACGCCTCCGAAGCTTTCCCGCGCGACGCGTTGGAACGAATTGCGCATGCCATAGCCGATGTCGAAGAATCGACTGGCGCAGAGATACGTGTCTCGATCCGCGATCTACGTGATGCCGGCGAGGCCGATCTTTCGCTGAAAGCACTCGCACAAAAGGAATTCACTACGCTCCGGCTGCATCAGCACGACGGACGCTATGGGATTCTGCTCCTCGTTCTTTACCACGAGCGAAAGTTTTATGTCTATGGCGATGAGGGCGTGCATAGCCGAATCCATCCCGAAGCGTGGGAGGATGTGGCACGCACGCTCAATAAGCATTTCGCCGCCGGCGCGTACGAAGCCGGACTTACGGAAGCGGTCAAAAAGATCGAGCATCATTTGAAAGGGAAGCTGCCGAAACCTGCCGCGCATACCCACCATGGGAACGAGGAAGTGGCCATGAGATAGACGGATTTCATTGGGCGTAAACTTTTGTTCTATCGTGCAATGAACGCCGATGAAATGTTTCTCAAGCCTTCCAGAATAGCACTCGCACAAATTGCGCCGTTCCTGGGCGATATAAAGCGGAACGTTGAACTTCATGCCGCGTGGTGCGAGCGCGCCATCGAGCGCGGTGCGAATGCTATTATTTTCCCAGAGCTTTCTCTCACCGGCTACACATTGCGCGATCTCAATTTTGAGTGTGCGCTCCAAATGGATGCGGAAGTTCTGGCTCCGCTTAAAAAATTAAGCAAAAGAATTACTATTGTCGCCGGCGCAGTCGAAGCGGATGCGCGTGGAGCTGTCTATAATTCAGCGTTGCTTTTTGAGAATGGGGAAGTAAAGCATACGCACCGGAAAGTTTATCCTCCCACATACGGGATTTTCGAAGAGGGCCGGTATTTCTCCAAAGGGAGCAGCGCCAGCTCCTTTGTATCGGACCGGATGGGACAAATTGGACTTCTGGTGTGTGAGGATTTATGGCATCCGGCACTCCCCTATATTCAGGCTTTGAAGGGAGCACAGCTTCTTATTACGATTGCCGCCAGCCCCACGCGGCTGGATAGTGGAGAAGAGGCGGGACATTCCAGCGTGCCGGAGAATTACACAATTAATCGCGAGCACCATGCAGCCTACGCGCGGCTTTTGGGGTGCTATGTCATCTTTGTGAACCGTGTTGGCGTGGAAGATGGCGTAAACTTTTGGGGTGGTTCGGAAGCCGTCGCGCCTTCGGGAGAGACGATTGTGCGCGGGAAATTTTTCGATGAAGACTTAGTCATCGCCGAAATCGATCCCGGGCAAGTACGTCAAGCGCGGCAGCGCTCGCGCCATTTCCTCGATGACGATCCGCTGCTTACGCAACATCTTCTCGCGTGCCTGATTGGCATGGAGGTAGTTCCCATCGCGCCCGACGCGACCGGCGGTTAATCCTTCACCGACTCTTCCGCCTCTCCGCCTTCCTCGACGATATTGCCCGTGGTAAAGAGAATGCCCTGAAGGATTTCGCGCCAGTGCGGCGATGCGCGGAGCAGGAACTCCAAGTCCATTCCGAAATGCTTAAACTCCTCTTTCTGGGCGCTTCGCATGATGGCTTTCGCGACCGTGTCCTTTTCGACGGCCATGCGCTGCTCGTACCATCCGATGGCCTCGGCTTCTTCAATGAGCGAGGTAATCATTCGTGCGAAGGTACGTGTTTTTGCCGGGAGTTCGTTCGGTGGTTCGTGGTATTGTGTGGTAGCCATAATTGTATTTGGTGAGTTTTCGGTCATCTGAAACTCCTCTGCTCAAAATTCGTTCTCTATGGCTATGGAAAACTTTGCAAATCCCGTTTATTCGTTCACTCCGGAAGCTCTGACGCTCGTCGGCGAGGCCCGCCTTGCTTATATCCGCAAGGTCTATTCGTACTTCGCCATTGCCGTCGCCAGCGCGATTGCCGGGACGCTCATCGCGATGAATACCGGCCTCGCGTTTTCCTTCGCGAATGCGCCGATCATCGGCATTGCCGCTTTCTTTGGATCGATTTGGTTTGCTTCGCGGAGTGCGAATAATCCCTCGCGCGCAGTGCCGACGCTCTCTGTCGCGACGTTCGTGAGCGGCCTTTTCGTCGCGCCGATGCTCTATGCGATCGCGCACGGCTACATTCGCGGCACCAGCACCGGGACGATTTACGACGCGCTGCTCCTCTCCGGGTCGATCTTCGGCGGCCTTACGCTTTACACGTTCGTTTCGAAGAAGGATTTCAGCTACCTTGGGGCGAGCCTGACGATCGGACTCTTTATGCTGATCGGCATCATGGTCATCAATTTCTTCGTCCAATCGACGACCCTCGATCTGGGGCTTTCAATCGTCGGCGTCATTATTTTTTCGGGATTTATCCTTGTCGATACCTCGCGCATTCTTCGCCGCGCGCATGAGGTGCCGCCCACGCTTGCGGCGCTCAGCCTCTATCTCGATTTCCTGAATTTATTCCTTATGCTGCTCACCGTCATGAGCGGTGGGCGGGGAAGGAAATAAGAATTGTCATCATTCTCATTCGAGTGATGTGCGCTGTCATTCCCGCGAACGAGGGAATACAGATTTGGGCCTGTTTTCACATTCTACCTCGTACTTACATTTTTAGAGAACTATTTTTAGAGAACTTATGAAGCACCCATTCTTAATCACATCGGTTTTACTTTGTGCATTTTGTTTTGCTTCGGTTGCCACTGCGCAGGATGGCGCCGTTGACGCACAGAGGATGGCTAGCTCGCCCGGTCCTTCAATCGGCATCGAGGGCGGCTTAGGCCAATACACCCAGGTTGGTTGGATGGTATCCTCTTACGGACATCTGTCACCGAACGGGAATGGCACTGGCTTTACCGGAAGCTTATTCTTTGACTTACCAATTAGCCGAGATTTTTACGCTGGCCTCAAAGCCGGACTCGATTTTGTGAATACACCACCGCGCACCCCGCCTGGTTTTGACATTTCCACCGGTGTCGTTGATGCCGAGAAATTAACGCTCCTGAATTCGAACCATACATCCAATATCAAATTTTGCATTCTTCCCTATTTATACAAGGTGGAGTTGGGATTTCCGATCCACTCTCAATCGTTATTACGGAGGTTTATGGCGGCGCTTCGGGGACTTTTACAAATAATAACAAAGCCTTGCTGTTCTCTGGAATGATAGCCGTTGGCTATAATTTCGATGTATCGAGCTTCACGATTGCGCCAATTGTGACCTACGACCATTTTATAAATATCAATCAAATCGAAGACTATAATTGGAATTTCAACTCGATTAAGTACGCGCTGGGGGTGAAATACAATCTCCATTGATAGCATTCCATGACGAGCGAGCCTGGATTCCCGCCTTTGCGGGAATGACAGTCATGAGCCTTCGATTTTTTAAGTTGAGTTCCACAACGCTCCGCTCCTCTGGTGTCGTATTTTTGTAGCAATGGCAGAATACAAAAACATCCTTCTCACCCGCGATGGCTTCGTCGCGACCATCCAACTTAGCCGCCCGAAAGCACTAAACGCGCTCAATATCGAGCTGATGACCGAGCTGGTCGATTGCCTGGAATCACTCGATCAGGACGCGGACGTTCGCGCGATTGTGCTCACCGGCAGCGAGCGCGCGTTCGCCGCCGGCGCGGACATTAAAGAAATGGCTGATGCCTCAGCGGTCGAGATGCTGGCGCGCGATCAATTCGCGCGATGGGATCGAATCCGCAAGATCAAGAAACCCATTGTTGCCGCCGTCTCCGGCTTTGTGCTCGGCGGTGGCTGCGAGTTGATGATGCATTGCGATATTATCATCGCGAGCGAAACCGCGCGAATCGGCCAGCCGGAAATCCTGATCGGCGTGATGCCCGGCGCAGGTGGCACCCAGCGGCTCACCCGGGCCGTCGGCAAAGGGCTGGCGATGGAAATGATATTGACTGGTCGCCAAATTACCGCGGAGGAAGCTCTGAAAGCGGGACTCGTGCAAAAAGTCGTTCCGGTAGAATTTTATCTTGAAGAAGCGCAGCGTGTGGCTCGGGAAATTTCCGAGCGGCCGCCAATTGCTGTTCGTCTCGCAAAAGAGGCAATCTTAAAATCCTTCGACACGACGATTGAAATGGGCCTGGAATATGAGCGCAAGAATTTCTATCTCCTCTTCGCTACTGAAGATATGCGCGAGGGGATGTCGGCGTTTATCGAAAAGCGGAAGGCGGAATGGAAAGGGAAATAAGTTATGAATGATCATCAAACCATTCTTCGTCACTTTTCCTTCGGCATTCACTGAACCATCCGAAAACCTCTAAATATCCTCAATGGACTCCGGCAATTGGATGTGTAGCATTAAGGGATGGATTTTTCTCCCGCCGTTGTT
>DASRZC010000092.1:0-6290 GCA_035686785.1 Kapaibacterium sp. (SeqCode) | reverse complement strand
ATGGCAGCTTCAACTCCTCTTCTTCAGATCGTCAGAATGGCCTCCAAGTCACAATTAATTCTCAGGCTTCGTGGTCAGAATCACCCGCCCTACCGTTCGCCCCTTACGTCCGCATCCGCTTCCACAAATAATCACAAATACTCCCCCGCTGCCAGCCGACCCATCGTCGGTTCATAAACGGCGGCGGCTTTTGTAGCCGTGACTTTCAAGTCACGGCGAATTTCCCACTGCGGTTGCATTTTCGCCGTGACTTGAAAGTCACGGCTACAAGTCACGGCTACAAAATAGCGCCCTTCCATTTTGCGAGATCGAACACGGTGGAACCTTTGAAGGGATAGTCCTCCCACCGCTCGCAAATTCCGGCGCGAACCGGATTATTCAGAATATAGGTGATTAGTCTCGCGAGGTCTTCTTCCTGACGCAGGATGTGATCGTAAAAATCTTCCTGCCAATGAATATCCCGCTGGTTTCTGCCGAGCCAGAAGCCCGAGTATTGCTTAAATGCTCGCATCGCGGCATAAACGTCCGAAGCGGGATCCGTTCCTGTAATGATGACGTGAAGATGGTCCGGCATGAAAAGATAAATCTCGGAAGCGCATTTATGCTGATCCAGTGCTCGTAGAAGATGGGCTTCGTGAACCTTGAATATCGATTCAGACAAAAAATAATCCTGACGGTTCTCGATACATGCGGTGAACGACGTTCGGACGAATCCGCGGTACGCCTCGCGCGGAAGTCGATGTTTCTTCTCCTCGATCATGGTGTTGGAAACAACTCGCCGTGACCTAAAGGTCACGGCTACGAAGATTCGCGTGACTTTTGTAGCCGTGACTTGTAGCCGTGACTTGTAGCCGTGACTTGTAGCCGTGACTTTTGTAGCCGTGACTTGTAGCCGTGACTTGTAGCCGTGACTTGTAGCCGTGACTTGTAGCCGTGACTTTTAAGTCACGGCGAATTCCTCACGGCGGTGAATTTTCGCCGTGACTTGAAAGTCACGGCTACAAATAATCACAAATATTCCCCCGCCACCAGCCGGCCCATTGTTGGCTCATAGACGGCGGCGATATCGAATAAAACGCGGGCGATCATTTCGGGAGTGGGATGCTGCGCTGGGTCTTCGTTGGGATAGGCTTGGGCGCGCATTTCGGTTTGCATCGCGCCGGGATCGAAAGCGTGGACACGAATGTGAGAGTCCAACAGCTCATCGCGCAGCACCTGCGTAAATCCTTCGAGCGCGAATTTGCTGGCAGCGTAAGCGCCCCAGCGTTTCTTGCCTTTGACCCCGGCGCCGCTCGTGATATTTATGATCACGCCACTTTTCGCTTCGAGCATCGGACGCAAAACCGCTTTCGCAAAATAAAACGCGCCATTCACATTAATCTCGATCACTTCGCGCCAGACTTCTTCGGAATATTCTTGGGTTGTTTCTCGCGGACCAAGAATGCTCGCATTATTGATAAGCACGTCGATTCGTTCCCATTTCCCGAGCACCCGCTCCACAAAGCCATGCACGGCATTCGCGTCCGAAACATCAAGCGCCTGCGTCATCAGGTTCGGATTGTTTAGTTCTTCTTCGAGCCGCGCGAGATTGGCCTCGTCCCGCGCGCAGGTTGCGACGCGCCAGCCCTCTCCCAGCCATTTCCTGACCGATGCGCGGCCCAGCCCTTTCGTACCTCCCGTGATGATGACTACTTCCTGCATGGGGTGTGGAACATGCTTTAGCTTGTTCCTGAATCCCCAAGCAAGCTAAAGCCTGCGCCACACATCGCCACTTATTGCCGCTCCCCGGCGTTTTATGAACCGAATGATTCGCCGCCTTTACCAGCAATACCGGCTTCAGATAATTTTCGCGTTTGCGCTCGTGGTTTTCGAGAATTTCGCGGAAATTGCGGAGCCTTACGTCTTTGGGAAAGCTATCGACGGTCTCCGCGAGGCAAACCGCATCGAGGAGGAGGTCGATTCGAGCATGACGAATATCCAGCTACGGCAGTTTGCCGATTCCGTGCGAGGGCACCTGCTGGATTCACTGAGGATCGTCGATTCGGTTCGGTCCGTGGATTCTGTTCGAGCGGTAGATTCGATGGAATCATTTTATGGGTCCCATCCGACGGATAGGCCCAATGGGGCAGCAAACTTTGATGCACCGATTGTACATTTGGCACTATTCGTCACCGGCAAAAGGCACAAGAGTTACGAGCCGGATTCCCTACGGTCTTTGCTTCCACCGGAAGGCACGCCAGAGCGCGCGCACATCGATAGCGTCCGCCGAAAGCTGGCCCGGCTGGATTCGATCCGCAGCCGCCGCCGCAGGATGTTTCACCATCTGACACGCTCTGCCGAGCGCGATTCGATCCGCAAGGCGCTGATGGCCCACAAGAATCCCGGCCCGGGAAAACCGGCCGGCACCAGCCCTCCGCCAAAGCAGAGCGAGCCGCTCGGTTCCTATATTACTCGAGATATTGGTTTATTTCTGCCCCCGCTTATTCCGTGGGTGCTGCTCTTTTTCATAAACTCGGGTTTCGGCGGATTTCGCAGAATTTACGACACGCGCATCTATACAAAGATGTTCGCGAGTCTTTCGAGCGATGTTGTCGCCCGGCAGCTTGCGCAAGGCGAGGACCTCTCCAAAGTGGCCGCCCGAAGTTCGATGGCATGGAATAATATCGAATTCTTCCAATACAATGTGCCGGAATTCCTCGAGCAATTTATTGCGGTGGGCGGCGCTGTGATCGCGCTCGCGTTGTTCGATTGGCGGCTCTCGGCTGTGGGAGGAGTACTCATTGTGCTCGTCCTTTTTGGCAGCAAGTATTATATGCGCTTGCTCGAGAACATCCAGGTCACGCTGCACGACCGGTACGAAGACGAGTACAATGTTTTTTCCACCCGCGAGCCGGTGAAAATCCGGTCGTATTATGATGAGATCGCGGACTTAGAAATCCGCTACTCCCAGCGTTCGACATTGAGCTACGGCGTCGTCCGCGTGTTTCTTCTTATCATGTTTCTCTCGACGCTTTACATCTCGATCGATCTCGATCGCTTCACGATCGGCGCGCTCTATTCCATCGTTGCGTATGTCTGGAGCTTCGTCACCGCGACGGAATACATTCCTTATCTCTCGGAGAAATGGGTGGAATTGCGCGATGCCTCGCGGAGAATCACCGAGCCGTTGCCGACTGACTGAACCCGGATTACGCGGATTAGATGGATTTTCTGGATTAGCATCAATAAATTAAGCAGTATGGAGGAATTTAGGTATTTCAGAAGGATTCAATGTTGGATTTACTCCTGATCTTGCGAAATTTTTCCCATCGCGGCCGAATTCACCGATAGTAACCCTGAAAATCCGCCTAATCCGCGTAATCCAGGTCAAAATCCACCTAATCCGTGTAATCCAGGTTTTTCTTTCGTAATTTTGTAGCCACAAATTCTTTATGACCATGACACAACGAAAAACAGCATTTTCCTTCGCTCCCCTCATCCTCTCCGCGCTCTTCTTCGCAAGCTGCAATTCCGCCGGAGGGCCGGCCAGCGGGCTTTCGACCAAGAACGAGGTGGTAATCTACGCCCCGCAGGACGCGGATTTTATTAACCCGATGCTTTCCAGTTCCGAGCTATCGAATTACGTTCAGGGTGAAATGTTCGATGCGCTGACGGGGCAAAATCCCCGCACACAGGGCTACATTCCGGATCTGGCCTTCGTGCCGACCGAAAGCCCGGACCATCTAACATTAACGTTTACGATGGATTCGACCGCACACTGGTCCGATGGCAAGCCAGTGACGGCGGAGGACATAGTGTTTTCCTACAAGATCGTCAATAATCCCCTCATCGTCAACGTTGCACCACTGCGAAGCTATTTCGGGAATCTCGATAGCTGCTGGATTCCGGCCGGGCATCCGGACCAGGTCGTGTTCCATTATAATAAATACGAGTTCGACCTGCTCAAGATCACGAACTACGCGCGCATTATTCCCAAGCACGTCTGGGACCCGACGGACCTCACCGATAAATTCTCGTGGGCCGATTTGAAGAAGTTCCCGCCCACAAACCCCGCCATCAAAGAATTAGCCGACCACTTCCAGGACCCCAAAATCCAGCGCGATCCCGGCCATATCATTGGCAGCGGTCCTTACAAATTCGATTCGTGGATAACGAACGACCATATCACGCTCGTGCGCGACACGAACTACTGGGCGCGGAACCATCCGTGGGCCGAGGCCTATCCGGACAAGATAACCTTCAAAACGATCCTCGACCAGAATGCCGCGCTCATCGCGCTCAAGCATGGCGATATTGATCTCGATGATAACCTTACACCGGCGCAGTATTTGACCGATGTGGACACCACAACGTCGAAGGATCTGGTTAAGGACACGGTGTATGAGAACATTATTTCTCTCCTTGGCTACAATAACGCGCGGCCTCTTTTTTCGGACAAGATGGTGCGAAAAGCGCTTACCATGCTCATTGACCGCGATGAAATATTGCACTCCATTTTGCACGATATGGGTAAGAAAATCGAGGGTATCGTTGCCCCCACGCAGCCGAATTTCGATCCTACCGTAAAAGAGCCGGCCTATAATGTCGATTCCGCGAAGCTGCTGTTGGCGCAAGCAGGATGGAAACCCGGAAGCGATGGGATTCTCCAAAAGACAATCAACGGGAAATTGACACCCTTCCAGTTTACGATGGTGACCCAATCAGGCAACGATCTTGCAAGACAGGAGCTTCTTATCATATCGAACGATTTCAAAAAAGCTGGAATCGACGCTCGGGTATCCCAACTCGAACTCTCCGTTTTTGGCGAAAATTTGCGAAATCACAATTTCGATGCTTATTTAGGGGGCTGGGCCGGGAACACGGCTGGTCAGCAAGGTGTCGAAGATGAACCGGGGCAGGTTTGGGAGTCGTCACAGAGCAAGAATGGAGGCTCCAACTACTATTCCTATTCCGACCCCGTTGCGGATTCGCTGATGAAAGCAATTAATGTCGAGCCGGACCGCGCGAAGCGTTTTGCGATGAGCCACCAGGTGCAGCACATCATCACCGACGATCAGCCGGTCACCTTTCTGTTTTCCTCTCCATTCCGCCTTGCCTGGCGCAACCGGTTCGACAACTTCGAGTTATTCCCTGCGCGCCCGCCATACGCCGAGCAATACTGGATCGTCAAAGGCTCCGGCGTGAAGCGCATTCCGGGCGATGCGGTGATGAGCATGAATCCCGCGGAGCGCGAGGAACCGACGCGAAGCTATCCCTAATAGCCGCTACCGGACTGGTATCAACGGCGGATTTCTCCGGTTTTTCGTGGTGTCGCCCAAAACATCGGCGGGACCGCGAAAAGTATGGAAGTGCTTGCCTTCCAACGCGCGCACGGAATTTGCAGTAGCAGCGGAATCCGCCATTGGCGGCGGAGCCGGTTGCTTCGCGCAGCCGAGAATAAAAAACATTGCTACAATCGTAAGTTTTAATATCCAAGCTTTTGGATTGTCATTCCCGCGAAAGCGGGAATCCAGGTGGGCGCACTTGGGTCTGGATTTCCGCTTTCGCGGGAATGACAGAAAAATCCTAAAATCGTCCGCGTAATCCATCTTAATCCGCGTAATCCAGGTTCATGCTTCTCTATTTAATCCGCCACGGCGACGCCGACACTCCGGCCGAAAGCGATGACGACCGCGAGCTTTCGAAAAAAGGCATTCGCGTCACGATCGCCATGGCCCAGTTGCTAAAACGGGCGGAGTTCGACGTGCCGGAGATTATCATCACCAGCCCCTTGCCTCGCGCGGAACAAACAGCGCGTATCATGGCCGAAGAGTTCGCGCCGAAAGCAAAATTCGAGATCAATGCAGGGCTGCGTCCCGGCAGTGGAATGGAATCGGCAATGTCGATTATCGCATCGAAGAAAAAAGAGTGTGGCGTCCTTATGCTTGCGGGCCACGATCCGCTCTTCTCGGAACTCGCGAGCGTGCTCGTGAGTGGAACGGAGCAAGCAATCGAGATGAAAAAAAGCGCCGTCGCGCTTTATGAGCTAACGCGGTTCGAGATTCCGGGAATGCGGGGCGTGCTGCGAGCGTATCTGCCGCCGAAAATAGTGATGTAATGCAATGTAGCGCAAACTTTAGTTTGCGACCCCTAATGTAGCGCAAACTTTAGTTTGCGACCCCTAATGTAGCGCAAACTTTAGTTTGCGACCCCTAATGTAGCGCAAACTTTAGTTTGCGGCCCCTAATGTAGCGCAAACTTTAGTTTGCGACCCCTAATGTAGCGCAAACTTTAGTTTGCGACCCCTAATG
>DASRZC010000091.1:0-11300 GCA_035686785.1 Kapaibacterium sp. (SeqCode) | reverse complement strand
TTTTCCCGTCATTGCGAGGATAACAAAGCGACCGAAGGGAGCTTTGTTCGACGAAGCAATCTCCGCGTTAAATCAAGGGATTGCTTCGTCACCTTTGACTCCCTTCGGTCGTCAAAGGTTCCTCGCAATGACATGCTTATGGACTTAATCAGAGTTTCCTTAACAGTAGTATAGCCGTTTCCGTTTTGGTCACTCAAAACCACCTTGCGCCGGGGGCACTTTTGGCGGAATGCGTTCCTTTCATGGTGCCATGATCCCGAAACAATGCTTCGCGCTCATTTTCATATCCGTAGCCTTGCTGATGACATCTTGTGCAAACAACCATCGCAGCACGCTCGTGGGCGATTGGTCCGGCGACAACGTAACGATCACGAAAGGAACGGAATCCATTTTCGTTCCCATCGCGAAATATGGCTATCTCGATCTTTCGCTGAATGCGGATAGCACATACACCATGAGTCTTGCGGTTCTGAAAGACGTGCGGGTCGAGAAGCAGATATTCGGAATGACCGCGAACCGCGTGCTGATTCCCGCCGTCTATAAATCTACGCGCTATGGGAAATGGTCGCGCGAAGATTCGGTTTTCGCGCTATCGTCCCAGGAAGGTCGTATCTTTGTAAGACTTTCGCCGGATGGCGAAGCGCTAAATCTCAATTTTACCGATGCTGACGGCCGCCAGTGGCTCGCCAGCTTAGAACCCAAGGAATAAAAAAAATGAAACTGTCTTTCGCCTTCCTCGCTTTTTTACTCTTCGCCTCGTGCAGCAATAATACTACACCGGGGTCGAATAATAATAATTCGAACGGCTCGACAATTTATGGAGCTAACTATTTCCCGCTGACTGATAATACCGCTTTACCAGGTCACATTAGCGGCACGATTACACATTTGGATACCAACGGCAATGTTACCGGCACGGATGAAATAGATCAGGACTATAACGCGTCAATCGGGTTTGTCGAGACTCACGATGGTCAAAATGTACACCCCATTTATGGTTCCGATGGTGGAAGCCCGGTCGCTTATGGAGGCATTCTTGATAGCGAAGTGTTCGCCATGAATCACTATATCAACTCAGGTGCAGCAACCATTTTGCCTCAGAGCATGAGAATAGGCCAATCGTGGACCCCGTATCCGCAAATGAGAATGAGTTGCCAAGCAAGGCTGGTCCAGCGCCTCTCGCAATTTACTAATAAAGGTGGCACTTCATATTCCGATGTTTTGCAAGTGTCCGTCACTTATCTTGACTCATTGCGTGATAGTGAGCAAACTAATTTCGGCCCTTACATTTACGAAAAGAAATACTCGGCGAACGCTGACTTGTATTTTGCCAAAGGGATTGGTCTTGTCGAAGCGGATGTACATAACTACGAGTACTATTTTATTGAAGAATACTATTACTTCTACGGCTTCGAACACGAGACCGCAACGGGCACGGTCTGGCGAAGGAATTAAATGCATCCTTCGTACTTCAAATATCGAAATTTCGAAAGTCCATTCTCTCTGCCTCTTCTAATTGACGAGGTGCTATACTTTACCCCGCCAACGGAATTCAATGATCCGTTTGATTGCCAGTGCATTGTTCCATACTACTACCTTCCAGTTAATGAGATTCCAAAGACACTAACTCGAATTTTTAGAGAGAATAACGTTCCGACACATTTAATTGCTGACAAAGTCGCACGTGAACTTGAATTATGGCCTCGAACAGATGAAGAAAAGCGAGATGCTTCGCATGCGCTTGCTAAGAAGTCCGCATTGAGATTAGGAATATTCTCTCTTTCGGTTGACGGTCTTAACATTCTAATGTCATCTCATTACTCCAACGGCCACACCGGTTTTACTATCGGCTTTAACGGAGAGTTGCTGGTTTCTTCACTACCTTCTGAAGAATGGGGAAAGCCGACTGAGGTTTCGTATGATGATGAATATCCGGCCATCGATCCAACCGATCAAAGCCCTGAGTCTAATGAGCAATGGATCAAAGTTTTTTGTTCAAAAGCGCGTTGTTGGGAATACGAAAAGGAGTTTAGGATGATTGGGGAGGCTAAGTATAAATTGAAGCTTAAACCGGGTACAATCGATCAAGTCATCCTCGGCATCAACATTTCTTCCGAGAACCGCACGAAAATAATCGAAATACTTAGTTCGAAGGAAAAGAGACCCAAACTCTATCGGTCATTCCCTGCGATTGGTACGTTTAAAATTGAACTTGAGGAAATCAATTATTAGACGATCTCAGCAATAAAAAAGGCAGCGAACCCGCCACTACTAACGGTCGCTGCCTTCTCGGCGCCGGGGTTGATCATGTTTCACTACAAATGACTGTCATATCCCCGAACGCCTCAACTTGATTTAGATCTTGCCGCCCTGACTTAGAGTAATAACCTGATTACCTCGAAGGCAAGGAAGGCGTAGCCCAATCCGATCCCACGCCGGATTAATTTGTCACGTATTACCCCATCTGTCGCTTGCGGATTTGGCTGCACCAAAGGCTGTGTCGGTATGCCGATTAGAACTCGATCGGTTTTCGCTCTTATCGGCTTCGCGATTGGTCGTTGCTGTGATTTTGTTTGAGTCGCTGTCCTTAAATACGCTTTGAAGTCAGTTCTTGAGACGATCACATCTCTGAGAAGTCCGCTCTTGCTGAAAAGAATGCGATTAACCTCATACCGCGAAATCGTTGTGCCGTATTTGCGAGATAAACGGTACGCGATTTGACGAGCCTTCAAAGGCTGTTCGTGCTGAATAATCAATAGGATCGCATCCATGAGTGCGGTTCGGTCAGGATGGATCTGTTGTTCGAATAAGGTCGGTTGAATGGTATGCATAGCTGTTTTGTGTTTTAAAAGTGAATAATGCCATGAAGCGCGATTGCGCTTGTGAATTGTCGATGCTTCGCTCAGTCAGCGAGAGGACTGAGCGTCAGGCGTTATCGTCTTCGTTGTGTAGCTATGCCACAACAGAACGGAATTAACCGCTAAGGAGGCAAGTACCCGACGGGTCGGTGCCTTATGGTTCGATGTGTTCATAATTTCGGTCATACTTCCTCCTTCCCTTTGGTTTTTAGTACACTTAGTGTGTCTATTAGGGATAAGTCATAATCCCCATGCCAATCGCTTCTTCTGCCTCGCATTTCCATCGTAAATATCCTCGGCGCGCCGGTGGCACACCTCTTTTCGGGCGAGCTTGGCGCTGGGAATCATTCCTTCGCGTGGGATGCGCGTGGCGCGGCGCCGGGAAGCTATTGGTGCATCGTTCGCATGGGCGGGCGCTTGGAGCGGGTTGCGCTGTTGAAGCAATAATTTGGGTGTGGGGCGAAATGGTATTTCGCCCTGGTTGCTTTTGTGGAGCGAAATACGATTTCGCTCCACACTCTTCGGCATCTACTTCGGCACAAACACGAACTCCGGCCGGGTGGCGCCATCGGCTACGCGGGTGAGGCCGACGTTCGGCTCGGCGAGCATGCGCCCAGCGTAAGTATAGTGCGCGATCGAATCGGTTCGGAAGGCGTCGCTCTCTTCCATAATGATGGCGCTGAACCGGTGTTGTGCGTAGGCGCTATCGAATTCGGCTTGCAGGCGCGCGGCAGTGGTGTCGTGCATGTGAAGCACATCGAGCGCGGCAAGGATTTGCGCGTGGGTCGCCTTGCCGGCCTGCCGCGAGATAAATCCATGATAAGGAATATAGACATCGCCGGGCATGGCCGCGAGTTTGCGAATAAATTCCGCAGCTCCGCGCCGCTGATGCGCGCTCGCGATCAGCATTTTTTCCGAGAGCGGATTGAAAAAGAGAGCAATAAATTGAAAGAGAAACGCAAGATAAATATATCGCGCGAATTCCGGGCGTGCGATTTTTATCTTGTTCAATGCAATAGGCAAGAGCGGCAGCACGAAGGCCACGAACGGCATCATCACATTCCGGTAGCCACCCTCGTTGCCCAAGCTGAATGCGCCCGCGATGAGCGCGGCAAGGGCCATCATTACGAGAAGCCCCGCGCTGCTCGCCCAAAACCATAACCATCCCCGCGCATCGTGGGCGATGCTTGCCCCCTCCTTCTTTAGGAGGGGGAGTGCAATCAATGCCAGAAAGGAGACTGCGAATGGACCCAACGCGTAATCGGGAAACACATCGAACATCCGAATCGCGGAAAAATCCACTTCCTTTGCATGGGGAATCGCGAACATATAATAGTTGGACCACCCGTGTGTCGCGGCATTAAGCACAAGAATGGAAAGAACACCAAGAACTAAAGCGCTCAGTAGGAATTCCATGCCTGACTTGCGATTTCGAAGCCAAAAGAAAATTGCCAGCGGTGGAAGGAAGAAGATCGCTTGCTGCTTTGTGAAGAATGCGAGCGCGAGGATGAGTCCGCTCAGATATGGCGCGCCCCGATTGTTAAAGAATGCGGGAATAACCGATACCACAATAAGGAACGTAAAAAACGCATCGTTGCGGACGATGTCGAAATAAAATCCCGTCGCGTGATAGGTTGCAAAGTACAGAGCAATCGTAAGGAACGCGAAAATGCGGTTCGCCGTCTGGCGCTTTACCATCCAGCCGAGCATGAACGCGGTGAGGAGCGTCGAAAGAAAGGAGACGATCCTTCCCGCGAAAAAGCCGATGCCGGTGAGTTTCATCACCGCCGCGACCACAAAATAATACAGCGGTGGATAGAGCCATGCGACGAAATCGAGCGAGGGTGCGGTGTAGATCGGCTGTCCGGCGATCACACGAATCGCGTGATCCACCATCGCGCCTTCCATCCATTCGATCTCGTATGGATACATGAGGCGCAGAATCGAAAGCGTAAGCACGAGCGCGATGAAGGCCGCGCCCAACAGGATCGCGATCCAGCGAGTTGTTCGCTCGAAGTTGAAAACCACCCCCTTCCCCCTCCTTGAAAAGGAGGGGGTATTATTATCGAGCGTCATCGTTTTTTTAATACACAAAAGAGCGAGGAACCAAAGGGTGGATGGAACCAGGATGCCTTGCTCGGCGCGACGAAGAGATCGAGCAATAATTTATTGGTGCGCGGCGCGGGGATGCGGTCTTCCATACGCGATTGGGGCCGCAATAAACGAGAAAATTTCCGGAGCGAGAGAATCGGCAGGAACGCAAAAGAATTGGCATATTCGAAATGAAGTATTTCGAACTCCATTCGATGCGGCGCGAGAACATCGTGGAGCATAGCCTTGGAATAGCGCCTATAATGGCCGAGCGAAACGTCCCATTGGCTCCACAAACTCATAAAGGCCGGCACATTGATAATGATAATGCCGCCCGGCGCCGTGATGCGCAGCAATTCCGAAAATGCAAGCCGGTCATCTTCGACATGTTCCAATACATCGAGCGCGACCGTCACCTTGCTCGTTGCATCTTTGAGTGGGAGATCGAGGATCGACCCGGCGAGCAATCCGGTGCCTTTGCGTTCGAGCGCGAGCCGGCGGGCTTCTTCCGAATATTCGATCCCGATTACGGCAATACCCTGGTACTCGAACATGCCGCGAAGCTCGCGCACGAGTTCCCCGGTTCCCGCGCCACAATCGACAATGCGGTCGCCCGCCATGAGGTTCGCGGCGCGCTCGATCCAATGCCGCACGAGCAGGCGCTTGCCTTTGTAAAACCAATGCTCACGCTCCACGCGTTCGAGCGCGTCGTATTCTTCAATCTGCATGGGCAGGGATGGGTTGTGTAGCAACCGGAGTATACTCCGGTTGCCACACGGCAGTTGGAGAGCGAATAATTTTATTGATCACATAATGCGGCCGCTGTTTGACCTCATCGTAAATGCGGCCCAGATATTCGCCCAGGATGCCGATGGAGATTAGTTGGACGCCGCCAAGCAAAAGAATCGCGACCGTCGGCGTGGTAAACCCGGCGACGACATTGATATGCAAAATGCGCATCAGAATTAAATAGAGAGCATAGAAAAAAGAGAAGAAGCTGACGATGAAGCCGAGCGTCCAGATCGCGCGTAGCGGCTTAAAACTAAAGCTGAAGATCGCATCGAAGCCATAGCGGACGAGCCGCGCAAAGCTCTGCTTCGGTTTGCCGGCCGCACGTTCTTCGCGATCGTAAAGAACATGCGCTTGCTCATATCCGACCCACGTTCGCAGCCCCGGAAGAAAACGATTGCGCTCGTGCAATTTCAGAAGATCGTTCACTGCCCGCCTGTCGAGGAGGCCAAACACTCCGCTGCCCGTTTCCATTTTCAGATCGCTCATGCGCGCAAGCATCGCATGGAAGAGCGCGAACATCATTCCCTTCACGCCCCGCTCCGCGCGCGACCGCCGCTGCGCGACGACCACCCTATGTCCGGCAAGCCACGACCGGATGAGATCGGGAATAAGTTCCGGCGGATCCTGAAGATCGCCATCCATGATAATAACCGCATCGCCTGAAGCATATTCGATTCCTGCTTGAATTGCCGGCTGGTGTCCGAAATTCCGCGAGAGATCAAGCACGGCGAGGCGTGCATCCGAAGCGGCAAACTTCGAAAGCATTTCGAGCGAGCGGTCCCGTGAGCCATCGTTGACGAGCACCCATTCGCAGGCAAGCGCAAATTCCGTTTGGACTAAATCGAAGACGCGCACCATCCGTTCGAACAGCTCTCTCAAAAGAGCTTCTTCATTATAAATCGGCATGACGACGGAGACAGAGCGCATGGAAATCGAGTTTTAATCAGAGCGTTCCTGAGTGCTCCGTTCCAAACCCACATTCCTCATACTTAATTCTCAATTCGGTAGCCGCAGGCTTCAGCCTGCGCAGTGGCCGGGCACGATTTCAGAGACGATCGGCCCATCCTGGTTATTCGCCGCGCAGCCTAAAGGTTGCTGCATCGCCCACGATGCTTACTACCGATGAATCGAAATGAATGCGGCACGAGCCACGGCACCGTTTGCATCCGAGAGCATAACGAAGAACGGCCCATCCGGAAGCGGCTGCGTCATTTCATAATCGGTTTCCCCTTTTACCAATTCAAGATTTTCTTCGGAGACGACACTGCCGAGAAGATTCGAGATTCGAAGATGCGCTGGAACAAGTTCCGGCGAGTGAATCACGAAAATCGTTCTACCGCCTTCGGTTCGCACGCTCATCGAAATGCTCTGGCCCGACATCACCTTCCGCAACGCGGAATCGCCGCAGGAGGGAAGGAGATCGAACGTGGTGTCGGAAGTCGATGGCCTTAGATACGCCGTGCATCGCTCAAACTCCGGATCGCCAGGATTCAAATGGGCCGAGTCGATCCAAATGGCCGTGCGCGATTCGAGCGCGACGTAGGTCCGGAACCATAGTCGCGCGAGCGTACCGTCCGTCCATTGAGTAACTGGCGCGCCGGTGATATTGAAATTATAATTGATGATCCCATTCGAAATTGTCGAATCTTCTGAAACCACATTCGGTCCCTCGAAGGACTTATATCCCAACACATCCTGCGCGACATGCAGCGAGAATCGAACGTCGTTTACTCCCAATCCGGCCAGGCCCGACGTGTTGCGAATATCATAATAAATCTGGCTATCCGCCAGTTGAGCACCGGTCATGGGAACAAGTGCCAAACTCGATGGCACGGCGTAATAGATCGAGTACGAAAGCGGAATTGGCGCAAGAACCGTATCCGGCGAAGTGAAGCGGAGGTTCGACGAAAGATTGGATGGATGTCCCGCCGTATCGAGATTCGCATCGAGCCGCCAGGTAATCGCGGAATTGGGCGGGATGTGAACGGGGAATACCGTATCCGGCGACATCGTAAAATAATTATTATCGAGCATTCCGGAATCGATCGTGAGCGTGTCGCAGCCGGTATTTTGCAGCGTGACGAGCGTATCGGCGGAGGCGCACTCGCTGATCGTTCCCAAGTTAGCCGAAGCAAGCGACGCCGTCAGGTGGGATGCGCCGTTGGTGATGAATGCGGAAAGATCGATCGTGCTATCGTGCGTACCGGCAGTTCCAAGCGAGTTCCAATAATGAATATGCAGCAGCGCATTCCGGGTTCCTTTCTGTTGCGGCACAATGGCGAGATTCACCTGCACGGAAGAATCGGGAAGAATTCGTATCGAATCGAGCGCCGAGAGCAAAACGAAATCCGGATCGCCCGTGAGTTCGTTCGCTGAAACGATAAGCGTATCGCAGCCCGGATTATACAGCGTGGCATGGAGGCTATCGCTCGCACAAATCGGCAGAGATGCAATGGAAAGCGCGGTATCGGAAAGCGCCAATTCTTCTTGTGGATTTATCGCGACCGCAGTTATTGGAATGTCGATATGCGGTTCCTTAATACCCGCATCCTCATAATAGAGAGTGAGGGTTGTGCTGAAATTCTCCGCCGTTTTTGCCGCGAAGTGAAGCTCGATCGTGGTATCCGTGTTTGGCGGAAGCACGATGGGCGGAGTAACACCAACAAGCTGGACATCGCCCGTGGGAGAGAGACTTGCCGATGTAATAACCATCGTATCGCATCCGGGATTTGAAACCGTGATCGTCGTATCGGCCGAACCGCAAATTGCTATGCTCGAAAGGGATACGCTTGGAGTCAGGACAGCAAGTTCCCCGATCCGAATTTGGCCGGCCAAATTAATCTTAACCACTCCTTTTTGATTTCCGCTGGTAGTCCCAATAAAAACCGTTTGGGTATCCCGCGAAGAAATCGGCCTATACCGGACATGCAGCGCGATCGAATCCCCTTTCGCGAGCGTGATCGGAAGCGCGAGCGGTGGATCGTTTGAAAACCCATGGAGCAAGTTCGAAATGCTCGTAATGGTCAGCGAATCGCAGCCCGTGTTTTTGAAATAAACCAGGGTATCGACCGTATCACAGGAAAGCTGCGAACCGAAATTCACTTTGGAAGCGCTCGAAAGCAGTACCGGCGGCGCGGGATGAGCCTGCGCACTAATTTGCACCGGAATGCTGTCATCATATCCAGGCGAAGAATAATAGAGCAACGCCTGGAGGCTATCGCTAAGCAGTCCATCCGGCACAAAATGCACTCGCAACGAAATGGAACCATTTGGCGGCACGAGCGTCGGCAGCGTCAACCCCTGCGAAGTGAGCGTGAGGCCCGGAATAAGATGCAGCGAATCGGCACTCACCGTGTCGCACCCCTGGTTCACGAATTTTATGATGGTATCCCCACTCGAACATTCCGGGAGTGACGACCATGTGTATAAGTCCGTGGATGCGTAAAATAATGGAATTGGCAGCGTCGATTCCGCAAGCAGCGTAAGCACCGTATCGAAACTCACGCCGGAACCCATGTCGGTTCCATATAACTCGAGCTTCGCGCCGAATCCGCCGAGGCGATGATTGGGACGAAAGAGCACATGCACCGAGTCGGAATTGTTGGCGGTCAGTAACTGCGGGAATTTTTGCGTCGGATCGACTTCGAAAACATTCGCCGTGTCTTCTACTATCCTTACCGAATCGATTCGGAATTGAGTGCAGCCGATACGATAGAACGCGTAGGCATCTCCATTACTGCAGGACTGCACTTGCGCAAAGGGCGTATACCGGATCGTGGGGAGCGGATTGCCCGTCGATGTGGACGTTGCCTGCAAGTTGATAATGGTATCATACGGCGCGCCCGAACCGGAGAGCGTGCCATGCAAATGGAGCCGCGCGCCGAAGGTACCCGCGCGTCCGTCCGGGACGAAAAACACATGGATGGAATCGGAACCATTGTCGTTGATTAACCGCGGGAGCTTTTGTTTGGAATCTAATCGAAAAGCGTTTCCCGTGTCACCCTCGATCTCGACCGAGTCGATGCGAAACTGCGAGCATCCAATGCTGAGAAGTTCCCATACGCTTGTATCCGAGCATCCCGCCACGGGCGGAATCGGCTTCGTAGCTATTTCCGGCTGGATGGAAGCCGAAGAATCCGTTCCCACCAAGGTGATAACGGTATCGTAAGCGCTGTCCGAACCGAGCAGCGTCCCAAACAAATGGAGCCGCGCGCCGACCGTGCCCGAACCATGAGGCTCGAAGATCACATGCACGGAGTCCGACCCGTTCACGCCGATAAGCCGAGGCAGATTCAGGATGGAATCTAAATGAAAGGCGTGGGCCGTATCACTTTCGATTCTCACCGAGTCGATTCGAAATTGTGAGCATCCAATACTGAGTAATTCCCAGACACTCGTATCCGAACATCCGATGACCGGAGGGAATGGGGTGGAGGCCATTTGGGGCTGGGCGGAGGCGGAATCCGATGATACTTTCACTCCAAGATTCAGAGCTTCACAAGCACTCAAGATTTCCCCGTTCGATAGTCCGCCAAAGACATAGACGTCTTCTTGATGAGCGCAATTCGAATCGGGCTGCTTGGAAAGGACCGCAGCAAATTTAGAGCGCGCGGAGATCATTCGAGGCCCCTGAACCGTCTTATGTTCCTTCACAAAAAACCAATTAGTTGAATCGAAGTTATTAGTATTAATGCCAGGATCGTTATTTCCTCCAATTGCCAGAATGGAATCGTCCCCGGAAACAATAACCCGACCATACCATCGCTTGGAAGTTAGGCGTCCAATGAATTGCCATGCATTCGATTTTGGCTGCAAAATTTCAATTGTATCCGTTGCCGTATAAGAACCCGTCCTTCCAGCGACCAGAACAATTGAGCCGTCAGGCAATTGAGTATTGAAGCCGACATCATGCCCGACGGTAAAGCTCGGTCCATTACTCCAAGTGTTCGTTGCGATAGAGTATTCTTGCATAAGTGGTGGCCAGGTTCCACCGATTCCATTATAACTACCGCCTTGTTGATATATTACTTTCCGAACGGAATCGTAAAATGTAAATTGACTGAACACAGCAGTAGGCATTGGGGCGAGTTGCTGATACAGGTTCGTGCTCGGATCATAAAATTCGGCGCTTCCGAGATAGACTGGAACGTTTGCGTCGAGTCCCCCGCAAATGAAAACTTTACCGTTTGGAAGTTGAAAGATAGGGAAGGTTTCACGCGGATTGTGCATCGGGGCCATTTGCGTCCACACACCCGTTTTAATATCATAGGTTTCCACGCCTGCCGTGGTCGCGACGGTTCCACCATAATCCATTCCGGTAAGTCCTCCGGCGACCATGACCCTTCCATCCTGGAGCAGAATCATCGGGAAGCGAAAACGTGCTTCATGCATCGAGCCCGTCACCTGCCACGTATTTGTCGCTGGATCATAGATTTCGCAACTCGATAGCGGTACCGAACCATCCTGCCCGCCCGCGACAAGAACGCGGCCATCCGGCAGGGCCACGGCGCTATGCTCGGCGCGAGGAGAATGCATGGGCGCTATTGCCTGCCATTGCTG
>DASRZC010000090.1:0-4897 GCA_035686785.1 Kapaibacterium sp. (SeqCode) | reverse complement strand
CTGGACCGATTTCCGAAATGGGAATGCGGATATTTACGCGCAGCTCATTCTGGGTGATGGCACGGCCAATATTCCAACGGATTTAGACCCGCCCGTCTCCACCGTGCTTTCCCAAACGGGAAGCTCCGACGGCAGTGCCTGCAATTCCCGATGCACCGATGTGCTCGCGGTCGATACCGGTTCGCTGGCAAGTGGTGTTAAATCCATTCTGGCGGGAACGATGATAAATATGAAACTTACGGCTCCCACGTTCACGCCGGGAACGGATTCCGTTCCCTACACCGTGTGCGTGATCGATTCGATGCTCGATGGATCCGCTTCCGTGGCGACGACCGATGTCGCGGGCAACGAGAAAGCGGTGAATGTTACCTATTGCACGATTGCCGACACGCTGCCGCCACTCGTGACGTGGGACAGCCTTTCCGGATGGCTCCATTTTCATTTTACGGACAGCCGGCCGTGGGACCGAGGGCTCGATTCAATCCTTGTTACCGACAGTTCGAATGTTACTTTCACGGCACTGGCGGTCAAGCCTGGCACGAAATCCGTTAACGTGACCGTAACACAGACCAACACCGCGCGCTCTTCGAGTTTTTCGATTCAAGCGGTCGATACCGACGGCAATCGTTCCGACGTTTATTCGTTCGAGAAAATTCTCGCGGATGTTTCGCCGAGTTCGAGCGCGCCGGTTTCAATCTCCATTTTTCCTAATCCTGCAAGCGGCGCGGCGCTTGTGACCATCCAGGGCGCTCCGGCCGGTGAAGTTTCTGTGTATGACGTGTTGGGCCGCGAAGTGGATCATTTCCACCTCGAAGGCTCCTATAACTGGCAGCCCGGCGCGCTTCCGCCCGGCACGTACTATGTGCGCGCCAATATCGGCGGCGTTATCGTGAGCAAAAGCATCGTAAGAGAATAATGCTCCATTAAAAGGTGCTCGGAAAAAATAATTGATAAGCGCTTGGGGATAATAATAATTATTCTTTCACTTTCTTTAAATCAAACCAAAGTAGGTTTAGGTGATTTCCTTGGTAGCGGGAAGCAATGAAATAATCTTTATAGAGGGCAACTGGTACTGTATTTGTCGGAAGCGCAATGTCATCACCCTTGGAATAGGGAGAGTGAACTAAGTGAAGATAATAGGTAAGGATTGCGTCAGAAGAATGCGGATCAGTGTCGCCATTGTTATACTTCGTATTAACATACACTACCGCTGCTTGCGAATCGGCTGGAGCGATAAGAAGGTTCCTCTCCCAAGAGGTGTTAATATTTAGTTTAGTCCAAAAATTCATGTCTGGGTCTGCGGGGATATTAGTAGTATAAGGCTTCCACTTATCACCAAATTTCAATGAGATATGATTTATTAAATTCCCACGAGAGCCATAGATGTTGAGAGCACTCGAAGGTGACTCAAGCTCATAAAGATTTCCATCCGTATCAAAGCCAAAATAAGACTCTGCAACAAGGCTTACGATATGAGTTGTTAGCGACTGCGCTGGCTTGCCGAACGAGCGCAAAAAATGCCCCGATGAATCAAAAACAATGACCGTCGGCTGACCCGGATTTACAGCGACTAAGCCTTGCTTAGGAAGAAGATTTCCATAAATTAAACCAGAAACTGGATTTATCCATGCTTTAGGCATTCGACACCCTTTGGGAATAGCTCCGGCATCATAGTGTATCGGTCGAAATCGACATGATTCAATATCAAGCGCATATAGTAAACAATTAGTAGTCCATGAAGGAAAGCGTATAAGTAATTCCCTGTCTGTTATATACCAAGATACTGCGGAAGGCGTCGAGGGAAAATCTTTCAAATCGAATTTTCGATCTATGTGCCCGGTGGAATCTGCGAGGTAGAGGATTTTCAATGATCCATCCAGAATCGCAATCATGGAACGATTAACGAAAGGAACAATAAAATTCTTTCTGCCAATCACCAGCGGAGTACCGAAAGAATCAGATAAAGTAATTTCCTTAATTACGGGTAAGGAGGATGATTGCCCGAAAGATTGATTATTTTCCGCATCCAAGATGAGAGAACGCAACGAATCCATCGAAAAATTTACTCCAGCCAGCTTGTCCAGTGCAATAATTTTACCATTGTGATCAGTAAGAAAATAATACGGTGGAGCAATAACTCCATACGCCTTTTCGTAAAGGTGAAGCGGATCACCGATAACTGCAAAAGGCCATCCAGATCGTGTTTTTTGGGAATCGGCATAATTTTGTATCTCACCCTCCATAAATATCGTTATAGGTACATGGTATTTTTGTTCAAAAATTGTAAACGTATTCAACGCCTGATCGCATGTAAAGCATGTCGATGCATCTACGAAAACCAAGATTTGACAACCGTAGCCTTCCTCGTTAGGAAGCAGTTGAAGGGTATCACCGTTTTGATGCGATGATCGAAATGACGGATCACGACTCAGTTGTTGAGAGCGACAATTACTCGCATAAGCGATAATTGCAATTAATGTGAAACAAAAAAAGTTGGTGCTGAATCGGTGCATAATTAATTCTAAAATTAAAGTTATACAAAACTTATAGAGGGCAACCCGAAAACGGGTCACCCTCTATAATTGGTATTCTTAGGCATATTAATTATGCCGGATTCGAGGCAGTAAAGTTACCTGAACCGTCTGTCGTGATACCTGTGAGGTCAAATGTCTGAGCTGGAACGCCCGGAAAGTCACCCGTATTGATCTGAAGAGACGCACCGGGTGGGAAAGTATAATTTAGGGGATTCCCGTAATAGTTTCCCGAAGTTACTTCCACTTCCGGTGGAGATGAGATTTGACCACTCAGGACCCAAGAGAGACCATCGGTGCTCTTTTGAACCCCGAAGATAATGGTTATATCCATACTGCAATCACTCCCATCTGACGGACAATCAGCGTCTGATCCTGTGCTTCCATTCCACTGTAACCCCGTGATATGGATAGTCTTAGAGCCCTTTGCATGGCTCTCTTTTGTCAATCCAATCATGCTGACCGCGACAAAAGCGAGGGCAATGACGATCTTAGAAATTGTTCTTGATTTCATCTTTGTTGTGTATTAGTTGATAAGTTAATAACCGCCAGTCACGACCGTGCCTGGCAACTGATCTCCGAAGGGCCGGGCCGCTGCATCTCGTTACGGTGCGTCGGATTCCAGCTTTTTCGCTTTCTCTTACATCAGCCCCTCCTTGAAAGGATCTGTTTCAGGTTCAGTCGAAACGCCATCGATCAATTACCTACAAAATTACGAAGTATTTTTGAAATTGATTTCCCTGATTTTTCCCTGAAATATCCCTGAAAACTCCCTAAAATATCCCGCGATTGATTTTTTAAGATTTTTCTTCATTCTCAGGCGGCGTCTCTTTCGTCGGAACCATTCCCCCGGGGGGGGGGGGGGAAGAAAACCATCCGAAACGGCACTTCTCGTCCCACTCCTGCGAGCTTTCGAATTTTCGAGGAGTGGTTATAGACTGTCTTTTCCTTGATGCCAAGCCTTTCAGCGATTTTCCCGTCGTTCCATCCCTCCTCGGCGAGCGTTTTAATCCTCGCCTCGATCATGGTAAGCGCAACGGGCAACGCGAGTAACTCGCGCACTCGGGTTTGAAACCGACCGCCGTGCTCGACATTCAGCTTCTCCCATTTGGCCTCCCTCTTTGCGAAGTCATTGTGATCGAAAACAGACATAGAGCTTACAAAAGCAAAATCCCAGAACAGACTCACTAAATGAAAATTCGAATCGCATCTGTATCGTTCCGGCGTTCTCCAAGCCTCAATATGCTTTCGCCCACACGACCTCCTGCTTCGAGGACATGCCGCAGACGATGCAGTGTGCCGGCTTTTCCGCGCTTTGGAATTCGGGAAAGGGGATGACGCGAATGGTTGCTTTCGTCTCTTCTTTTACTTTGGCCTCGCATTCCGGCATACCACACCAGCCGGCATAGATAAATCCCGCGTCGCGTTCAATCAGTTTTTTCATCTCCTCATAATCGGTGACGCCGCGAATGCTGTTGGCTTCGCGGCGCGCGAGCGCATTTTGGAAAAGCTGGGTTTGCAATTTATCGAGAAGAGATGGAATGCGCTGGGCAAGCTCCGTTCGATTTACAAACAGTTTTTGCTTTCTGCCGGGCTTCGGAGCCTCCTCACTATCCAAAAGAACGCGAGGAACGATAACGACAGAATTATTCTGCACATCTTTCGGCCCGATTTCCATTCGTAGTGGAATCCCTTTTAGCTCCCAGTCGAAGAATTTTGCGCCGGGGCTGAGCGAATCGCGATCATCGAGCTTCACGCGAATTCCAGCGGCTTTCATTTGGCGAAATACTTCTTCCGCGGCTTCCATCACCGTGAGTTTTTCCGCATCGGTTTTGAAAATGGGAACGATAACCAGCTGAAGCGGCGCGAGCTTTGGCGGGGTGACGAGGCCATCGTCATCGGAGTGCGTCATGATGAGGCCGCCCACCATACGAGTGGATACGCCCCACGATGTATTCCACGCGTATTCCAACTCGCCCGTGCGCGATTGAAATTTGAGGTCGAAGACTTTCGCGAAATTTTGTCCGAGGTTATGGCTGGTTCCCATTTGCAGCGCCTTGTTGTCCTGCATAAGTCCTTCGGTCGAATAGGTGCGGAGCGCGCCGGCAAAACGTTCGCTATCGGTTTTGATACCGGTAAGGATGGGCATCGCGAGATATTCTTCCATGAACGTGCGATAGACGCCGAGCATTTGGAGCGTCTCTTCCTCGGCTTCCCGCTCGGTTTCGTGCGCGGTGTGGCCTTCCTGCCAGAGAAATTCCATCGTGCGCAGAAATAGCCGCGTGCGCATTTCCCATCGGACGACGTTCGCCCACTGGTTCATCAAAATCGGAAGATCGCGGTAGGATTGCACCCACTTCGCGTAC
>DASRZC010000089.1:0-7415 GCA_035686785.1 Kapaibacterium sp. (SeqCode) | reverse complement strand
TGGGTTGGATACGCCGCTTGGGCTGCCCACCGCATAGTCCGCGATGCCGGAAGCCAGCGAGACCGCGCTGATCGTAAGCGTGCCGGACACGCCGCCCACGCTTACCTGGCTCGATCTGGCATCGAACGACGTTGGCGCGGGAAGGTAGAAGCTTGTCAGCGCATCCCCCGGCTTCCCAAGTTTGAAAATCCCCATGTTGGACGTGATGATCGCGGTGTCGGTTCCCGGAATGAATGCGATCGAGTAGGGGATAAATCCGGTTGGAGTCTGTGTCGGTGAGTACTGAATCCAATCGACGCCCTTCGATAAAGAGTAGAACAGCCCTGCGCTATCGGGATCGTCGGCATTCGATATATCGCCCGCGAAGGGCCGAATGGCGGCATATCCCAAACTTGCATCGGAAGAAAACGTGATGGCCATTACATCCTTTTGTTTCTTGGTGGCTCCGGTAATCTGGGTATTGAACCATTGCGAGCCGCCATTGGTGGAGCGAAAGATTCCGGAATCGGTGCCGAACCATGCGTCCTTGCCGACCCAGCAGGAGGCATTATAGAAGCTTTGCGTGGCATGTCCCGCGAGGGGCGCGGATACGGAAGGCGTCCAATTGTTGCCGCCATCCGTCGTCGTTTGGATGTTCCATTTGCCACTGCTTGCGTCGCCGATGAGGATTCCATTATTCGCGTCGCTAAAGTGAATGCTTCGAATGGGGCCGCCGGGACTCGAAATGTCATTCGGCGCGGTGCCATTGGAGGCCGTCGCATAGATGTCGGTGTTGCTGGCAAACCACGCGTGATCTTTGTCGATCGCGTCCATCGAATAGATCGGCTCGCCGCCGGGAATATCGATGGGAAGGCTCCAGCCCGTATCGCCTCGGACGCTATATTGGCTGACGAGAATAGTGGAATCGGTGCCGCGCTCGGGATCGAGATAATTCAAATAATATCCAAATCCGGCCCAGCCATTCACGGCATCGACTTGCCGGACGCAGGTCGCATGTTGCACGAGGAGCCGGTGGGTCATGCCGGGTTGCTGGGTAAGAGCAACCCGAACCGAAAGCGTATCGGGTGGCGCCTGATCGTTGACGACAAAATTCACATTAATCGATCCTTCCGAAAACTCACCGGTGCGAATGATTTGGAATGGAGTAGAAACGGTTTGGTTCTTACCGATGATCGCGATGGGATCGGTCGTCCAGGTGGATTGGTAAACCGGATTATATCCGGGCCAGGTATATCCGGCTCCGGGCTGAATTTGAGCGGTAAGATTGGATCCATCCGCTCCTACATTGATGAAATTGACCGAGAGCGCGTTCGTGCTGCCGATGGCGCCAAGCGTTCCCAGGACCTGGAAACCGACCGAATAATTCTGGATGGCCAGGGACGGCGAGGGCGGTATATTGAGCGCCTCAAACGCATTGACCCGCCCATGATAGAGATAGGGATCTTTATTCGGAATCGGATCGCATGTTTCGATGATGCGTTTTTTGACCGCATCCGGCGAGAGCGAAGTGTCCGAGGAAAAGAGCAGCCCCGCAATGCCCGCCACGATCGGACCGGAGAAGCTTGTGCCGGCAACGGTCGGCTCGGTATAGCCGGTGTTTAGTTCCGGAGATTCCGTCGTGGTCGTATAAATATCGATCCCGGGCGCGAAGACGGAGACGATATGCCCGTAATGCGTAAACGAGGTCGGCTTATCATTTTCATCTGTCGCACCGACGGAAAGCACGCCTGGCACGCAAGCCGGATAGAACGGAGTAATATCGTTATCCAGCGCGTAATTTCCGGCGGAGGCTACGCAGACCTGCCCGCGCGCGGTAACCTCCTGCGGGAAGATCGAAGCGAAGGGCAGCGCTTCCGCGTCCGTGCGGCCGCCCCAGGAATTATTAATGACCGCGTGCCGCGCATACTTCGCGCAATACGTCGAGGCATAGTGAATGCCTTCGTACGCCCCGGTCAGTTGGCCCTGGTCATTCGAAATACGGACGACGAGAATTTTGCAACCGGGCGCTACGCCGGCGATGCCAATGCCATTATTGGCCACGGCGCCGAAACAGCCGGTCGTCATCGTTCCGTGATCGCCTTCGCAATCACTGCCGCACGGCGGCGGCGTCACGACGTTGTTATTGAGCGCGGTATTCCAGCCTTCCCAATCATTGATGTAGCCATCACCATCGTTGTCTTGACCATTCGTGCGCTTGTCGTGTCCTTGCGCGTCGAGTCCGGTCTCGCCCGGATTGAATTTTATATTGCCTTTCAAATCCTCATGGTTGACGTTCACGCCTTCATCCACATCGGCAATAATCACGTTCGAATCGCCGTAGGTGATCGTCCACGCATCTTCCGCATCGATATTCTTGATATAATACTGCTGCCCACTTAAAAGGGCGGGATCGTTCGGAACGATTTGTGGCTTGAAGATATAGCGCGGCGACGCCGTCTCGACGAGGCCCGTCTGCAATAACCGCACGACGACGCCGAGCGGCTGCGCGCCGTTCGAATAATAAACATCGTAAATCCGGTCGATGCCCAAACGATGGCTGATCGAATCCTTCCACGCCAGGCGGTCGAATGGCACGATCGAATCCACTCCGATCTCGCGGAATATTTTTTGGACGGGATCTTCGCTGCCCGCCACGACTCCGGCGCCGTTCGATTTACCCCACGCGGGAAGATACCCGGCGCGAAATTGCACATAGACGATGCCGGGAACGCGGCCCGCGTAAGACGCGAGCGAATCGGGCGTGGCAGCCTGTTGCGCCGAAACCACAACCGGCGACGCCAGAAGAAGCAGAAAAACGGAAATTACGCGAAGATTCAGGATGCGGAGAGTATTCATAGTTTTTTAAGAACGAACCGGGGCCGATAATAAATTCACGGGGCAGCTATGGAATTGTGGGGCGCTTCGTTTGCAAAATCCGAGGAAAATTCCCGCGCTCGGCATTCCAACAGCAGCAATGCCTACCCCTCCCTCCGTTCCCCGCTGGCTTCGAGCGGTTCGGAGAGATTCGATCCTCTCAAAATCCCCAGCAGGAGCGAACGCGGCGCCCGCAGCATCGCTTTCAACGCAGCGATTTCCCCTTTCGAGAAAAAGCCGGTGAGGAACAGAAGGAGAATGACGCCAATAAGCAGGGCAAATTTCATCAATACTTTTTCCGCGCCATGCAGGAAGGGATCGACGTAGAAATAGTCGATCGCAAACCCGATTGCGACGAACAGCGCCACGAAACCCACGCGCCGCCAATCGTAAGGAACGAAATACACTTTTTGCGCCTGCCAATAAAGCGCGCCGGCCATCGCCATGTACGCAAAGAGCGTCGCCAGTGCCGCGCCCATAATGCCCATCACGGGAATGAGCAGCAAATTCGTAATGACGTTTACCGCCGCACCTAAACCCGTAACGAATGGCAGGACTTTATTGTGCTCCTCGATATAAATTCCCGCGATGAAATTCGTGTACATTCCCTGAAAAATGTAGGCCGCGAGCACGACGGGAATGATATTCAGTCCCATGAGATAAATCTTCTTCTGAAAGATCGCGTGATGAATAATCGGCAACCGGACCACGAGTAAATCCGGCAAAAACATTGCGAGCGCAAGGAACCCAATGCACGCAATGACCATGAAATAAGTAAAGACGCGGGCGAAGACGAGGCGCGCGCGAGTGTCATCCGTGCGGGCCTCTCGCAGGAAAAACGGACGCCAGGCATATTCGAACAGGCTTACGAAGACCATCATTATAATTCCCATCCGGTAATTCGCCTGATAAACACCCAAGATGGCAAGCCCCAGAAACGACTGCACGATGGGCCGGTCGATCACCTGCACCATCATCGAACTGAGATACGCTGGGACGTTCGTAAGTCCGAAGGGCAAAAGCTGCTTCATGACCGGTTTCGATATTTTGAATTCGAACCGGCGCGCGATCGTTGGCGATAGCATGGCAAGCATTGCGAGCGAAGCGATCGCGTTCGCTATAAAAATCGCTTCGACCCCCTCATGCAGGCCGATGATAAGAATGATATTGAGCGCGAGCGTAATTCCGATTCCCGTCAACCGAATCGTTCCGAACCACTTCGCGCGCCGGTCGATGCGGAGCGCCGCGAATGGGATAACGTTTAGGCTGTCCAAGAGCGCAATAATCGCGCTCCAGCGCAGAATGCGAATGAAGAGCGGCACGAACGGCGCGATGTTGGTCTTGGGATCGTGAAAGACTGGCCACACCATCCATGGCGCGGACGCAATAACCGCCGCGCTCAGAAGGCCGCCGAACAGAAGGACGAAAAGGAACGGCCCGCTGAATAGGCGGCGCTCTTCGGCATCGGTCCGGTGCTCGTTTTCCCCTCTCGAAGCGTAACGGAAATAGGCCGCTTCCAGGCCGAGCGTATAGACGATGCCGACGAAGCTGAGATAGGCATACATCGATGCCGAAACGCCGTACATTCGCGGATCGAGGACGTTCACATAAAACGGGACGAGCAGAAAATTCAGGAACCGGCCGATGACCGTGCTCGCGCCGTAGATCAGCGTTTCTTTCGACAGGGCTTTGATTTGCTCTTTCACGATTGCAGTGCGCTAACAGCTATCTTTCTAAAATCGGCACCCGAACGTTTGCAAGGGGCTCAGGATAGCGGGAATAATTAGTCACAAAGCGCCCGAATTATCTTTGGATATTTCCGTTATACAAGGCTCAATTTACCCGTGGGTTCCTATAATCCATACCTGTTAAAACAACTAATTCATTCCAGCATGTCCTCGAAGACAATCCTATCCAAGAATATCCGAGACCTCGTCATTGTACGTGATAAAAGCGTAGATTTCCGCTATAAAAATGGCGTGAAAGCCCCGATCACCGATTTCATCGAGGACTATATGAACGGCCGCGTGGACATTACCTGCGACTTGCAGGAGCTGATCCAAAACCGCACGCTCTTCTTCAAATACGCCTACGTCAATCATCATCTGAAATTCCTGTTCTCCCGCTTCATTCCCGAAGTGACGATTCATTCGAAAAAGCAGGACGAGCGCGTTATCCGAAGCCATTACGATCGCGGCAACGATTTCTTTGGTGGGTTTTTGGGAGACCGGATGGTCTATACCTCCGCGTTTTTCAAGACCGGCCTCGAAGATTTGGAGACCGCGCAGGATAATAAGCTGAATCTGGTGTGCCAGAAATTGCAACTGAAACCCGGCGAGCGAATGCTCGACATCGGCTGCGGATGGGGAACGCTCGCCGCGCACTCCGCGAAATATTATGGCACCGATTCGACTGGCATCACGATCGCACAAAAAGGCGCGGATTATGCCAACGACCAGATCAAGCGCTGGGGCGTGGCCGATCATGCGCGCGTGCTGCGAATGGATTACCGCTCGATTCCCGCCGATAAATACGACAAGATTTCCTGCCTCGAAATGGCGGAGCACGTCGGCGTAAAATATTTCCAGCGATTTATGAAGCAGATTGCCGGCCTCTTAAAAGATGACGGGCTGTTTTATCTCCAGATTGCAGGGCTTAAGGCAGGCTATCACAAGGAATCGCTGATGTGGGGCGCGTTCATGGCCGAATATATTTTCCCCGGCGCGGACGCCAGCATGCCGCTCAGCTTTGTCGTCAAGCGATTGGAAGGCGCGGGATTCGAAATTCACAGCGTCGAAAACGTTGGCATCCATTATTCGCTCACGATTCAGCGATGGTACGATAACTGGGAAAAGAACAAGGAGATGGTTCTCGCGGCTTACAACGAATGGTGGTTCCGCTGCTGGGAAGTATTTCTCGCGTGGTCCGTCGATATTGCGAAGCAAGGCAATTCCACCTGCTTCCAGATCGTCTGCAATAAGAACCTCGATACCTATAACCGCCCCCGCTTTTTCTCCGGCGTAAACTTAGGCGAGCGCGACCTTCACACGAATGGGAAGGTCGCGGCGGGCGGCGTGCTGGCGTAACGGCGCTTCCAGCCCGACAGTCCCGAGGGACGACATATTTGTAGCCCCGGACGTGAGTCCGGGGTTTTGCGGTTTTTTTTAAGAGACAGAGTTCCGAGGGGGACGACACTCATTGAATTTTATCCAAAATTTCGGGCCATTGCGTCTCCCAATCTGATTCGAATTTCGTGAGATTGGCCTGCTGACATCGCACCGCTCCATCCTCGTATACGAATTCCCATGTTAGATTCGGGCCCTGCTGAACACCCAATTTGCCGAGATCGTATAGTTGATTGAGGTCACGTCTGGGAATGACAAGGAAGCTCGTCCATTGTTTCTTTCTTCGAAGTGCCAATACGTAGGTGAGCTCTACGTTCGGAGTTTTTACCAATTGGTCGCGCCGGAATTTAAATTGAGCTCGGCAGCTGCCATCCTCTCGTTCCTCGGCTGTTGCAGTCTTGACCTGCACGGGCCAGTATCCTTCTGCTCCGTCTTCAATCACAAAGACGTCTTCCCCCACATCGATTTCCGGTGTAGCGGCATTGTAACCGCGGGAGAGAAATTCAGAGAGTACCGCTAACTCCCCACTCCGCCCAATATAAAGCGATTTTCGATCGGAGGATCTTCCTTCAAGCATTCGGATAAAACTTTTGACCTGTCACGGGATCGACAACCTCATAGCCGCCGAATTTTTCCTTCAGCTCTTTTTCCGATAGCTGTGTCAGGAGTGTGGCCACTTGCTCATATAAATCTCCACGATAATTCTGGAAATCACTTGCGGTCTCGAATGCGATGAATACGCGCGGGAGAGGATGAATTTTCGGCTCGACTTGGTGCAATTTCAACTGACTATTGGTATTAAGGCTAAACGTCAAGCCATCGCGCTGGGAGCTTTGTGTGATTTGTAGCATATCGTAGAAACGGAGACACTCTCCCCATAGTTCGGTTTGTCATCCCGCAGTCGTTTCCATTTCCCGCACAATCCCCATACGAATGGGAAGGTCGCGGCGTGCTGGCGTGCTGGCGTGCTGGCGTGCTGGCGTGCTGGCGTGCTGGCGTGCTGGCGTGCTGGCGTAAGGCTGCCCGATTAGTCGCGCTCTATTGCGAGACCACTGCGGTTATCGGCGCGGTCTTCAGGACTTCGGCTCCGTTCATTCGGATACCGAGCGTGAGGGTGATCGGGCCGGGCTGGATGTCGGGTGGGGCGTTGAATTCGAGTGTCATCCCGGCGGGAGTGATCCCGCATGTCTCGACAAACCCGCGCCAGGTTTTTCCGCCTTGTTCGAGATAAAGGAAATTACCCGTGGGAAGTTTATCCCAATCTTTCATAATTCGGTGGTTAAGCGCGACCCATTGTTCGGAGGGAGAGAGGTGGCTCAAGCCGAGATTTTCTTCCAATTCAGCGCGGGCCTTTTTCTCATTTACGGAACCTTCGGGCACGAAACCATCTCCGATCACTCGAAAATTCGTGAGCGGTTTTATTATGTTCCCTTCGAC
>DASRZC010000088.1:0-20441 GCA_035686785.1 Kapaibacterium sp. (SeqCode) | reverse complement strand
GTCCCAATCAATCCTACGACATGCCGAAAATCACCATTGACGGAAGAGAACTCGAAGCGCAGGCGGGGCAAACGATCATTCAGGTCGCGCTCGATAATGGGATCGACATCCCACATTTTTGCTGGCATCCGGCGCTGACCGTTGCGGGGAATTGCCGCATGTGTCTGGTCGAAGTCGAAAAGATGGGGAAATTGCAGATTGCATGCGCCACGCCGGTCGCGGAGGGTATGGTCGTGAAGTCGCTTTCGGACAAATCCCTCGAGGGCCGCGAGGACGTGATGGAATTTCTCCTCATTAATCATCCGCTCGATTGCCCGATCTGCGACGAAGCCGGGCAATGCAAGCTGCAGGACTATGCCTTCGAGCATTCGCGCGGTGTCTCGCGGTTCGTGGAAGCAAAAGTTCACAAAGCGAAGCGCGTTCCGTTTGGACCGCAAGTCCTTTTCGATGCCGAACGCTGCATTTCCTGTTCGCGGTGCATTCGCTTCGCGGATGAAATCGCCCAGCAGCCAGTTTTAACATTCGTCAATCGCGGCGATCACGTCACGATCGTTTCGAATCCCGACATGGGCTTCGACAATAATATGTCGATGAATGTGATCGATATTTGTCCGGTGGGCGCGCTCACGAGCCACGATTTTCGGTTCAAGGCGCGCGTGTGGGATATGTCGTTTACGGAATCGATTTGTCCCGGCTGTTCGCGTGGCTGCAACATTCGCGTGGGCGTTCGCAATAATGTGATCGAACGGCTTGAACCGCGCAATAATCCGAACGTCAATACGTATTGGATGTGCGATCATGGGCGGCTCACGGCGTACCCTCCTGTCAATGAAGACCGCATCAGCGGCCCTCGCATGAAGGATGGGAATGGTGTCCAGCAATCAACAGATTACGATTCCGCCGCGCGCCGCACCGCGCAGGAACTTTCGAAATATCACAAGGATGAAGTGCTGATTCTCGGCTCCGCGCATGCGACGGTCGAGGATAATTACGCGATGGCAAAACTCGCGCGAGAGAAATTTGGAAAGCATTCGATTTCATTCATTCCGCATTTTTCCGGGCAAGATGAGCGTCTGCTTCTCAAAGCCGATAAAACTCCGAACGCACTCGGCGCGACGCTCGCCGGCGCGGTGGCCGACGAGCATTATCAACATATTCATGGCGAGCGTGCTGGCGAACAAACCGTGCTCGAATTACTCCGATCGCGGAAAATCAAAGCTGTTTTCGCACTCGCGGATGATTTTCTTGCCGATCCTCAATTATTGGAAGCATTTGAAGATGTGGAATTCTTTGCGAGCGAAGCTTCGAACGAAAGCGTAACTTCTCGCCGCGCCGATGTCGTATTTCCCGCTTCACAATGGGCGGAGCGCGATGGTGTGTTTGTCAATTTCGATGGCTGGGCGCAGCAACTTCGTCCGGCGGTGACAACGGAATATTATATGCGTGGCCGGGATATGCTCCACATGTCGCGCTTAGACCGCTTCGGCTCGCCCTACGATAAATGGGCGCGCGGCAACAAACGCGATGCGCGTGAGGGATGGCGCTTCGTTCAACTCGTTTCGAATGAACTTGGGCTTGATTGGAAATATCTCCATACCGAAAATTTGTTCGATGAGATTGCCGGACTCATTCCCGAATTCAAGGGAATGACGTATGAATCTCTCGGCAATCTCGGGCAGCCCATCGCGGATGGCCGCGTGAAGGCGGCTCCGGTAAAACCGATCTACGAGGAAGTTTATCAATCTTCCACCGAGCGAATCGAGAGCGTGGGGAGCGTAATATTATAAATAACATGCAGTATTTAGGCACTCTTTGAGGAAAGACCTTCTCTCCACGGAGCATCTTCCGGTCGAGACCGCCCTTCGCTTACTCGATCGAAGTGATTATTATTTAGACCTTCTAAAAAAGCCGGGCCCGTTTCAAAAATCGAAACTTCTCGAAGGGCGAACAATCGCAAATCTCTTTTTCGAGCCATCGACGCGCACTCGCACTTCGTTCGAGCTTGCGGAACGCCGGCTTGGCGCGGATGTCGTTACGCTCACGCCAGCGGTAAGCAGTTTAAGCAAGGGCGAATCGATTTTAGATACGATTCTCGTGCTCGAAGCGATGAAAGTCGACGCGTTTGTCGTCCGTCATAACGTGTCCGGTGTTCCACAATTTTTATCGGAGCGATTGCCGGAATATGTGCATGTCATCAACGCCGGCGATGGCGTTCACGAGCATCCTACGCAAGCCTTACTCGATGCTGCCGAACTGCGAGCAGCTCTCGGCGACCTCAAGGGTAAACGCGTCGCAATCGTTGGCGATATTTTGCATTCCCGCGTGGCGCGCTCGAATGCATGGCTGCTGAAGAAATTGGGCGCACATATTACTTTCGTCGCGCCGGAAACGCTCATGCCGCGCGAAACTCGCGATGTGTTCGGCATCGAGACCACGCACGATCTTGACGATGTTTTAAATTCCGCCGATGCGATCATGATGCTCCGAATCCAAATGGAACGTCAGGCTCGCGGATTCTTTCCAGGCATCGAAGAATATCGCGCGCTCTTTGGCATGACACCGGAGCGCATGGCGCGTTCAAAAGCCGTCATTCTGCATCCCGGCCCGATCAATCATGGCATCGAACTCGAAAGCGAAACAGTATATGGCGAACGTTCGCTTGTTTTGCGACAAGTGAAACGCGGGGTGGCGATGCGGATGGCGGTACTGGAGTGGATATTCAATTAAAAAAATTACAAATTAAGAGTTAAGAATGAACATCGTTCTTCATAACGCGCATCTCATTGACGTATCGCTCAAGCTCTCGCGGAAGCTTGATGGATCCGGTGTCGATCTCGAAATACGCGATGGAATTATTTCCCGCATTGGAAAAGATCTGAAATCCGATTTTGAATCGCGTGATCTTACCGGAGCCATCGTCGTGCCCGGGTTTTTCGATATGCACGTTCATTTGCGCGAACCGGGACAAGAACATAAGGAGACGATCGAAACGGGACTTGATGCCGCAATGGCCGGAGGCTTCACCGGCGTTTGTTGTATGCCGAATACCGAGCCGCCGATTTCCGATCCGTTTGTCGTAAGCTATATTAAGGAAAAAGCCGCAGGACATCTCGTTGATCTTGCAATTTGCGGGACGATGACGAAAGATCGCAAAGGCGAAGAGCTTGCGCCAATGGCTGCGCTCGCAAAGGCTGGTGTGCGAATGATCTCCGACGATGGCGCGGCCGTTCGTAGTGCCGAAGTCATGCGCCGCGTTTTCGAATATGCGAAGATGTTCGATCTGCTCGTGACGCAGCATTGCGAAGAGCATTCCATGACGGTGGGCGCGGCAATGAACGAAGGCCGAATCTCTACAAAGCTCGGGCTTCCCGGCTGGCCCAGCGTAGCCGAAGAGATTATTATTGCGCGCGATATTTTGCTTGCGGAGTATGTGGGCGGTGTTCGTTATCACGTCGCGCATGTGAGCACCAAAGGCGGAGTGCGTCTCATTCGGGAAGCGAAAGCGCGCGGGCTTGCCGTTTCCTGCGAAGTCACGCCGCATCATTTCACTCTCACCGAGGAAGCCATCGAGCAGCATGGCACGATGGCCAAGATGTGCCCGCCGCTCCGCACACAAGAGGATATTGATGCGATCATCGAAGGCTTGCGCGATGGAACGATAGATTGCATCGCCACCGATCACGCCCCACATGCCGCACAGGAAAAGGAGACCGATATGGTCAGCGCGGCGATGGGCATTATCGGCCTCGAAACCGCCATTCCGCTCGGCCTGACGCACCTCGTCAATGTGGGACATCTCACGTTCGCACAATATGTCGAATGCTGCTCGACAAACCCGCGCAGGTTGTTGGGCCTTCCGAAAATTCAAATCAAAGAAGGAGAGCCGGCGAATCTCACCATTTTCGATCCACAGAAGAAGTGGAAATTTTCGGAGTCGGATATTCGCTCGAAATCGAGGAATACGCCGTTCATTGGCAGGGAATTGACGGGGAGAGTAATCGGCGCCATTAATCGAACGCAGATGCATTGGCAAGCATAGAGGTATTGGGTTTGTGGGAACAATTCATTGCGTTCATTTGTATTAAGACTCAATCTTAATAAGCTGATGAACGCTACCGCATCCGCCGCTCGAAAAAAGCAAACGCCCGCCGCCCGGACCACCGGAATTCGGCGCGACGCGATGAAGCCGCACGAGCATTTCCGCAAGTTTTTGCAGGAAGGGCAGTACCGCATCACCCCGGAGCGATTCGATGTGCTGGATGCCGTGCTCGCCTGGAACGACCACTTCGACGCCGACAATCTTTTTATTTATCTCAAAAACAACGGCTCGAAAGTTTCGCGCGCTACGGTCTATAAGACGCTTTCGCTACTGCACGAGTGCGGCCTCGTTTCGCGATACCGGTTCTCGCAGGGCCACGCGCAATACGAGAAAACCACCGACCGCCCACACCACGATCACATGGTCTGCACCAAGTGCGGGAAGATCGTGGAATTCGAGAACGCGCGCGTCGAGCGATTGCAGGACGATGCCTGCGCGCAGTTCGGATTTACTCCGATGTACCATTCGTTTCAGATTTTCGGAATTTGCCTCGAATGCCGTACCGTGGGAACGAATACGCGTGCCCATTCGGTGCAGCCGCAGGCCGTGACCGGCTCTCCCGGTTCGAACGGCGTACTGCCGCTCGAAAAAATCCGGGAGCAGCACCGGGAGTGATTAACTACTGGATTCCCGCATTCGCGGGAATGACGGGTACATTCTATTTTATGCGCTTCGCGCTATCACCCATCCGTTTATCATTCCCGCGAATGCGGGAATCCAGGCAGGTATGCTTAGTAGAATTTTGATTTTTTTTCTTTGAATGATCGCTACGAAAAAAGTTATTTCCGTGCTTTTCTTCGCCGTTCTTTTCCTTCCGGCTTTTGCCGCCGCTCAGATCACGGCTCCCACGCCCATCAGCGATACCGCGAAGCGAGTGGATACAACGAAGAAAACGGTCTTTACGCTACGGACAGTCGGCATGGCGCCCGTTTATCTCTTCGAGATGAACGACAACGCAAAGATCGACGCCGCGCATCAATTTCCCGGCGCGCGTCCACTGCCCGATTCGTGCTATTATCACGGCGAGAGGCATCTCAAAAATATTCGCCAACTTACGTTCGAAGGCGTGAACACGCGCCCGGCTATTAGTCCGGATGACCGGTATCTTGCCTTTCAGTCGCATGGCATCAAGCCCAATTCCTGCGACCAGATTTATCGAATGCCGCTTACGGGCGTCCCGGCCGGGCGTATCTCTTCCGGCCAGGGCCGGGCCACGGGTGCCGAGTTTCTTTCGGATGACGAGATCCTTTTTAGTTCCACCCAGGCGGTGAATGGCGGCTCGTGCCCAAAGGAGAAGAAAACATTCGAAAAGGGGAGCGATCTTTATATTGCGGACACCGATGGGAAAAATATTCGGCGCCTGACGAGCGATTCTGCCCATTTCAGCGGCGGTGCCTCGGTTTCCGCCAATGGAAAACTCATCATCTTCACGAACACGCGCACCGGCAGTGCCGAGTTGTTCTCCATGAGGCGGGATGGCGATGGCAGTACGCAGCGGACATACGACGACGCTTCTCATGTCGATGCCTCCTATTCGCCGAACGGGAACGACATTGTTTTTTGCGAATCGAATCCGAATAACCCCGCCGAAGCTGGGATATACGTGATGACGGCCGAAGGAAGGGATGTGCGTCAGGTTACGCATCTTGGCGGCACGAACTGTAATCCCTGCTGGGTGCCGGATGGCGAACATGTCGTCTTCTCCTCGAATTATCTCGATCCAAGCGGCAAAGCGTTCGATCTATTTATGATAAAGAGGGACGGGACCGGCCTCGAACGGCTCACCTATGGCGGGGGATTCAATGGGTTCCCAGTGTTCACGCGCGATGGCAATCAGCTTGTGTTCTGCTCCTCGCGCAACGCCACGCATCCCGGCGATGTAAATATGTTTGCCGCGGACTGGGCGCAATAACTCTTCTTCCTGACAAATTTTTCAAACACACCCCTTTTTCGCGATGCTTTTTCAACTAAGACAAAGACTAAGACTCAATCTTAATAACGTTTTCCCCCTTGTGCTATTCCTGACCGGCACGCTTCCGGCGTTCGCGCAATCGACCGAGGATACAACGGCGCCAGCCGCTACCACACCGCTTCAAACGTTCATCAACCAAACGCACATCGGCGGATATGGGGAGATCACCTATAAAGATCCGAATTACGGTGACGTGCCGCGGCTCAATATTCCGCGCATGGTAACCTTCATCGAGCACGATTTCAGCGCGCAATGGGAATTTAAATCGGAGCTCGAACTCGAAAACGTGAAGCTCGAACGCGGCGCGGGCGGTGAGATCGAGTACGAGCAGGCGTTTCTCGACTATCATGCGAACCCGCACATCGGCTTGCGCGCGGGACTCCAATTAATTCCCATCGGAATTATCAATCAGACGCACGAACCAACGACCTATTATAGCGTCGAGCGGCCGCTGTTCGATCAGTCCGTCATTGCCACCGAATGGGAAGAGATCGGCGCGCAGTTTTATGGCGAAATAGCGCAGGGGCTCGAATACCAAGTCATGCTGAGCGAAGGACTAAAAGGCGAGGGCCTTTCGATGACCACTATCGACGGCGCGAAGCAATCCGGCTCCGCCGGCGACATCACGAGCGACGCCATCGGTGGCAGCGATGCCTCGCACCCCGCGGTTTCCGGCAGGCTCGATTATATTCCGGTCGCCGGTCTGCGGTTAGGCGCGTCGGCTTATTATCAGCCCGTTGCATTCGATACGCTTCCGGCGGGCGCGAGCGGCGCGTTCCTCATGGCGATGCTCGACGCGCGTTTCGAGCATGGTCCGCTCCGGCTGAGCGGCGAAGGGGGTTTTTTTACGGTGAGCAACGATGCGGTCAATTATTATGAATCGAACCCTAATTACCAACCGATTCCGCAAAAGGCCGTGGGAGGTTGGGTGGAAGCGGCGTATAACGTGATGCCATTCTTTTCCTCGGCACACTCGGAACTATTACCATTCGTTTTGTATGAATCCTTTACTTTTACCGGACATCCTGCGGCATCATTCATCCTTTTTGGAGAGAACTCTCTTTCCATCGCGCACAATAGTGTTACGGCCGGCTTGGCGTTCAAACCGCTCGACAATATTATTTTTAAAGCCGATTACCGCATGACGAAAGTCGATGGCGAAGCGGACTACAAGCAGTTTAGTCTCGGAGGAGGATTTAATTTTTGAGATACTTTTTCTTTTCGGTCCTTTTGGTTACTTCGATTGGATCAGCCGGTGCTCAATCCATTCCACAAAAGGCCGATGCCGCCATGCACCGCGTGTTTGGGATGAATGCGACGCTCTCCAAGCAAATTATCACTATCGACCCTGTCATGGCCGCACGTGTGCGGGCGCGTTCCGGGCAGCCGGTATTCGATAAGGTGATTGTGCATGAAGCGTCGTTAAATGGGAAGTCGATTGGGTATGGCATCGTGGATGATGTGCCTGGCAAGGCGCAGCCCATTACTTACATGACGCTCTTCAAGCCCGATGGCACGATCGCCGACATCGAGGTGCTCGTCTATCGCGAATCCTATGGCGGAGAAATTCAGTACAATACGTTCCGGCATCAATTTCGCGGGAAGAACGCATCCTCGCCGTTGCGGATCGGGAATGATATTGAAAACATCGCCGGCGCGACAATATCGAGCAACGCCATCGCCAACGGTGCAAAAAAAATCGCGGTGCTCTTCGACGAATTAAAGAAAGCAGGTAAATTATGAAAGAGGCCCGAACGCTTCCGTTGCTTAGAAATCTTCCGCGCGAAGTGCGGCTTTTTGCCGCGATGATTATGCTTGCGCTTGGCTTGGGCTACGCGCACGCGCTGGCGTACGTTTATCAAACGACGCGCATCGTGCCCGCGGGAATCGAGCAACGCTTTCGCGGCACGGAAACAAACCCGTCCACGGAATCCACTCCGTCCACTGCGTCCGCCGAAGAACTGGAAGACACTACTGAAGCAGCACCGCCCCCAACGATAACCGGAGAGTTACAATACCAGAAATCGTTAGCGGAGATGCTGAACATCATCCACACGCACATTCTTTCAATGACGTTCTTGTTTTCACTTTCGGGCCTCATCACCTTAATGACGGCGAGCACCGGAACAAAATTCCGCAAGTTCGTTGTAATTGAACCGTTCATCGGTATTCTCGTCACGTTCGCGGGACTTTGGCTGATGCGCTATGTTCATCCGGCGTTTAGCTGGCTCGTTTCGCTTTCGGGAACGCTCATGGCGCTCGCCTTCGCCGGGCAGTGCTGGGCGGTGATTCAAGAGATGAAATTTGCACGCGAAGGCGCGGAGACCGCGCTACTACAATAATGGAATTTACTCGACGACTTTTTCTGAAACGCGCCGGGCAGATGAGCGGCGTATTCGTTCTCTTGCCAGTGGCGAAAGCTATTGGCAAAGCCACGTCCGCCACACGGCATCACCATCATCATGTTCGCCACCGCCATCATCACGATCCAGCCGGATATTTCGAGCATACCATCCTCGCGATGGGGACCACCGCGCGCATCGGTGTTTACGCGAGTAGTGAAGAAGAAGCGAACCATGTTATTACCGCGGCCTTTGCGGAGCTAAAACGGCTCGAAGCGCTCTTCACGGTTTTCGATGCATCGAGCGAAATCTCGAAGTTGAACACGAGTGCCGGCGGCCCGCTTCAGCCGTGTTCAACCGATACCTATTCCATTCTTCAGTCTGCGAAGAACTATTCTGGAATGACCGGCGCTGCCTTCGATGCGACCGTCGAGCCGCTGATGGAATTGTGGGGATTTCGCAGTCCATCGAAAGAGCTGAAAGCACTTCCCACAAAGGAGGAAATCGCAACGGCGCTTCGATGGGTCGGCAGCGAGCATATCGAGATTGGCCCGGTGTCCAACGCCCCCTCGGCGCGGCTGAACGTGCCCGGAGCGAAACTCGATCTGGGAAGTATTGCGATGGGATATGCGATCGATCGAATGGTGAGTATTCTCCGTGCCGAAGGGATCGAGCACGCATTCATCGACATTTCCGGCGATATGTACGCGATGGGAACCCCGAAAGGCCTGCGTCATGGGAATAACGGCTGGGCCGTCGCTATTCCCGATCCGCGCGATTCATCGAGAATGATTCATTGGACCGCGATCATGGATCAGGCGCTTTCCACGGCTGGGAACTATGAATCCTTCGTTGTGTATCAGGCGCAGAAATTCGGGCATATCATGGATCCGCGCGAAGGCCGGTCGGCAAACCGAACGCTCTCCGCCACCGTTATTGCAAAAACCGGTACCGATGCCGATGCACTCTCGACTGCATCCTTCGTCACAGGCGAGCGATATGGTGAGACAAAGCTAATTTTAGTCGACCACGAAGGAAAAATCGGGACCACAGGATAGAGGAAGGAATTGCGCGAGGTTCCTGTTACAAGGCTTCAATTATGCCAGCCGCCTCGCCAAATTGCGTTTTCTGCGACATTGTTCGCGGTGATAACTCGCACCATATCGTCTATGAGGACGCCGAGTATCTCGGTTTCCTCGATAAATATCCGCTCAATCCCGGCCACACGCAGCTTATTCCGAAAGAGCATTACCGCTGGGTGTGGGATATGGATAGCGCGGATTTAGGCTTTATGTTCATGCGCGTTCTCCGCATCGCAAAGGCGCTGCAAAAAGTTTTTAACACGGAATGGGTCATCGCGGACACGGGCGGCATCGGCGTGCCGCATGCGCATGTGCATCTCGTTCCTCGGTTCGAGGACGATGGCCACGGCGAGCTGCCCGATCCAAAAATACTGAGGGAAATTCCGGACCAGGAGATGGAAGACATTGCACGAAGGATCCGTGCGGAAATAGAAAGGACTCCTTCGTAAAAACTTAGCACTTCAGCACTTAGCACTTTGCTTATTAGCCAAACTCCCTTACGTATCAGCCTTGCCGGTGGCGGCACGGACTTGCGCGCGTATTACAAAGATTCCGATGGCTTTGTCGTTTCGACCGCGATCGATAAGTACATGTACGTGCTCATCAAGGAGCGGTTCGATTCGAAGATATATCTAAATTACGCGGCGCGCAAGGAAATCGTCGATGATATTTCGGAGATTCAGCACGAGCTTGTCCGCGAAGCGGGGCTTATCGCCGGGCTACACAACGGCTTCGAGCTTGCGACCTTCGCGGATATTCCTTCGGAAGGTTCCGGACTCGGTTCTTCGAGCAGCCTTACGGTCGGGCTGCTGAACGCGATGTACACCTTCCGCGGCCTTCAAGTAACGCATGAACAGCTTGCCGAGGAAGCCTGTCTGATCGAAATTGATATTTTGAAAAAGCCCATCGGTAAGCAGGACCAGTATATTGCCGCCCATGGCGGACTTTCCGCGATTACGTTCCATGGATCCGAGCGCGTCACGACGGAACGGCTCGACCTCACCGAACGCGAGCGGCACGATCTTGGCGGGCGCTTTATGCTCTTCTTCACCAATGTTACACGCCAGGCATCTTCGATTTTGAAAGAGCAGCAGGAGAAAACGTTATCGAATCGTACGCAATTGCAGTCCATCCACGCGCTGGGGAAAAAGATCGAGGCGGCGATTCGGGCACGCCGCTTCGATGAGATCGGCGAAGTGCTCGATGAAAACTGGACGCTTAAAAAAAGCCTCGCGTCGGGCATAACGAATTCGAAAATCGATCAGATGTACGAACGCGCGCGCGCTGCTGGCGCCGCGGGAGGCAAAGTCGCGGGAGCGGGCGGCGGGGGATTTCTTTTGCTCTATGTTCAGCCGGAATATCAGGCGAAAGTCCGCGCGGCGCTTTCAGAATACCGCCAGATGCCAGTTATGCTCGATAACTTTGGGGCGACGATTATTTTCAACCAGCGTCGGTATCGGTGGTAGGCTATCATGGGACGGATGGGTTTTGTGGGACCGATGTATGGCCGTAGAGATTCACAAGAACTTAGCACTTTAGCAACTCAGCACTTAGCACTTCCCCCATGCTTGAGCTTTATTTTCTTCGTCACGGGCAAACGCCTTCGAGCCGCTCCAACTCATTTTGCGGCGGGGGGCTCGATGTGCCGCTTACTCCCGAAGGTAAGGAAATGGGGGAAGCATTCGCGGAATTTTACAAAGATATGGCATGGAACGCTATCTACTATAGTCCCCTCGAACGCACGCGCGTGATGGCGGAAATTATCCTGGGCGGCCGCGATATTCCCATGCGCGCCTCGGAAGGACTTAGAGAGATCGCTTACGGAAAATGGGAAGGAAAAAGCGTCGAAGAAGTCGATCGCGAATATCACGACGAGCATATAAGCTGGATCGCCGACCCGGCGTGGTATCCGCCAACGGATGGCGAGCAGGCGACGAGCGTGGCCGCGCGCGCGATCAAGGTTGTCCAGGCTATTCGTGATGAATATGAGGACGGCAAAGTGCTCATCGTTTCTCACAAAGCGACGATCCGGATTGTGCTTTGCTCACTCATCGGTATCGACGTTGGCCGCTATCGTTACCGGCTTTCATGCCCGACAGGCTCGGTGAGCGTCGTGCGTTTCCAGGAGCATGGGCCGTTTATCGACCGAATCGGCGACCGCTCGCATTTAAGCGACCGGTTGAAAAACTTGCCCGGTACGTGACAATTTTGTTATCCGCTCTTTCGCGGTAAGGTTTCCGCTCCGGAGTGGATGGTTTGTAAGGCCGGTTCCAAGTTTCGAGAGGATTCCGAGCCGCGAGTTTTGCTGATCAGGAATGCGAGTTGCATCGCGGCATTTTGCAGGCGTAGAAGGCGGTTGATATGATCCAACCGCTCGAACTCATGGGGTATTGACGCAGAGGGTTGCATAGTAGTAATTAATTATTGTGACGGAAAAAAATTCATATGCCATTCATCCCATCAAACGAAAGGCCAATCGGAACTTATTATAGCTATCCGGCGCGTGAATACTCACTAATAGTTATGAACTGAAATGCCTGTCGGCGGAGTTAGCAGTCATTTAGGAATGCCGCTGTAAGAAAATTGGCCTAATCCATGACGTTCGAAGAATATTTACGCTATTTCAATCAGTCCCTGAACTCGCTCGACCATGAGGAGATTTTAAGATTTATCGACCTGCTGGCCGGTGCCTATGAGAACGACCGCACGGTGTTCGTCATTGGTAACGGCGGCAGCGCGGCGAACGCATCGCATTTTGCGAACGACCTTGCAAAAGGAACCCTCCGGTCGATGGACCAGCAAAAGCGGCTCCGGGCGCTTTCACTCACGGACAACGTTGCCCTCATGACGGCCTACGGCAATGACGAAGGCTATGCCTCTATTTTCGAACAGCAACTCCGCACCTATGCGAGGCCCGGCGATATTGTAGTCGCCATTTCCGGGTCCGGCAACAGCCCGAATGTTATCGGCGCGATCGAGTGGGCGAATGCCAATGGCCTGCACACCGTCGGTGTGACGGGCTTCGCTGGTGGGAAGCTCAAGCAGATTGCGAAGTCAACAGTTCATGTCCCGCTCAACGATATGTGTACCTCCGAAAGCGTCCATTCGGTAATCTTCCACTATGTGGCGATCGAATTGCAGAAGCGGCTGTATGCCGAGAGCGGCCCGGCGGCATGAAAGCAGTCCTCCTCGATCTCTTTGGGACGCTTGTCGATAACATGACGAACGCCGAGGTCGAGCAATTTCGTCATGATGTTGCCGATACCCTAACGGTAGAACGCGAAGAATTTAAGCGGGGATGGAGTGCCACCTTCCCGCAGCGGGCGGCCGGGAATTGGTCTACTGCGGAAATGATTGCCGCCGCCGCCGATCTGTGCAGTGCGAAGTATTCTCCGGCTGGTCTTGAATGTGCCGTAGCAATTCGGCGCGACTTCATGCGGCGCTGGTTGACTCCCCGCCACGACGCGGTTAGCACCCTCCGGGAATTGAAGCAGAAGGGATTTCGAATTGGGCTGCTTTCCAATTGCTCGAGTGAAGTTCCGGAACTGTGGCCCTCGCTCGAATTCGCACCGCTGATCGAGTTCCCGTTATTTTCTTGCCGGGAAGGTCTGCGAAAACCCATGCCGGAATTTTTCTTTCGCGCGCTGGAACGGCTGGAAGTTACGCCGCCGGATTGTCTATATGTTGCCGATGGCGATAGTGGCGAACTGGCCGCTTCGAAAGCACTCGGCATGCCCGCCATGATGATCCGAAATGGCGACGATGAATTCCGAATCGATTCGGAAGAATGGGACGGCCCGAGGATTGAACGATTATCGGAATTGCTCCAGCATGAGAGTTTGCAATCGTGCCTATGATTGGTCTTTGCCCCTTCTGCCGTCACTCAAAGCAAATTACTTCCCAGAAGGGAAGTGAGTTTACGATGTGCCTGCTCTCGAAAAGCGATCCGCGGTTTCCTAAATATCCGCGCTTGCCGGTTTTGGCGTGCGTTGGATATGAGCCGGTGCCGGTCGGGGAAACGAAGCCTCTGAATCCCACCAATGAAGATTGATCTTAGCGAAAGGGCGATCTTTAACGAGCGATTCTTGTAGAACTTTCGTGTCGTCTTCGTTTAACCCGCCATCGGATTCGTATTTCTCCTCCATATCGAGCAATTGACCAAGCAGTTCGCAGTGCCGCCCAAATCGCTCTTTTGAATATTCGATGGCACCGCCGGTGGAGATCACGAATTGCCAATCGCTGGCTTCGACAAGCAGCAGTTCCCGCGCCGCTTGTTCGAGAATCGTGCGAAGTAATCCACCTTCCGTCGGAGAATCCGGGCCCGGCGATTTCAAAAATTGGTGGACGGCCCTTAAAAATCTATCTTCCAGCGGGTAAATGAAATCCCACATCCATGCGACCTCATGATTGGCCCATACGAAGTGATGTCCGCCCTCACCCCACGAGCCTTCGGGCAGCGAAATCGTCACGCGCGGCGCATTGTAGGTATCGAGCGCCTCCGCGCAATCGGTAAGTTTAACGTCGGAGGATGTGGACATTCGGCGCATGACTTTTTCGAGAAATCGCGGCCCTTCGAACCACCAATGTCCAAATAATTCCGTGTCGAACGGCGCGGCAAGAATTCCGAGCCGGCCGGTTGCCTTTTTATGATCTTCGAGTTCCCGCCGCACAAGCGTGACGAAATCCTCCGCATCGAGATCGAGCTGCCATTCCGTGTGATAGGGCACATAGGGATGCTTATTGCCCAAATCGACGCGCGAGCCGGTCACGCGCCAGTAGCGCAATCCGGAGATATGATGCTTCTTGTGAAAATCGAGATAAACGCCCGAGCCGGGATAACCCAAATCCGCCGCCCACACGCGCGAAGCGCTTTTCGGGTCGCGCGAAAAAATCGCAGGGGCGCGGTAGGGGTGGGCATTGGGTCCAAAGTTTCGAGCCTCGGAAGAGCCATTGAAATCTTTTTTCCCCGAGACCCAATAAATATCCGTCAGCGAACGCTTCGGATCGTAATCGGGAACCGCTTCGCCGCGCGGACCGATCTCTTCCAGATACTTTTCGTGTAGCTTTTGGCCAAGCGGCTGATATGCCGGAACGGTTCTTCCTCCGCGTGTGAGCGCGCCATCGACCACGAAATATTCCAGTCCCGCTTCAGCAACCAATTCCTCGACGCCAGCGCGGTCTTCGCTCCTGGCTTGGTATTCCGCCGGTCCCACGGGCGGCGACCAACGGGAGGATGGACGGTATCCGCATTCCGGCAGCCAAATCCCACGCGGACGCTTGCCAAAATGCTTCTCATGCGTTTCAATGGCGCAAAGAAGCTGCGCGCGGATATTCTCGTCGTGCAAGAGCAAAGGAAAATATCCATGCGTCGCGCCGCAGGTCATCGCGTCGAGAATGCCGGCATCCGAAAGCTTTCGAAATCCCGAGATTACATTACCATTATATTTTTCGAGGAATTCTGATTTCGTACGCGAATAAAACTCCCTCCAGAATTCCGCGAGCGGCTGAAGGTGCGCTTCGCCATTCGTCGCGAAGTACTTATAATCAAGCTCCGCCGCCGCGATCTTTTCATCACAATAGGTGACGAACGTATCCTGGAACACGGGATCGGCAAGCTGTTCGAGATTGATCGGCGAAAAGTCCATCGAGATGCGTGGCGCAAATCCCTCCGATTGCAGGCCTTCGAGCACGCCTAAGATCGGCAGGTAGCACTCCGCCACGGCCTCCGAAAGCCAATCGCTGCCGTGCGGCCATTTCCCGTGGTGCAGCACGTAAGGAAGATGGGTGTGAAGAATAAACGTGAAAGAGCCTAACATGACCAGAATTTAGAGGATGGTAAAGATATTCAGGATCCGATTCTCGGATTGAGTCGCATGAGCGATCATGCGACTAACGGATGAGGCTGGCGGTGAATGTGGTGAAAGGATGCAAATATTCAGCCTGCCATCAGGATTCTTTTGCTCTAACGAAAGAAATCGGATAAGAGTTATTTCGAACCAATTGAATTCTGAGAATCTTGGAAATCAGCATTATTCATTCAAAGAAAACATGTATTAAAAATAGCTTTTGCCTTTCTACCGGCAAACAAAGCTTATTGCGGAAGAAAATCGGAACTATCGAAGGCTTCCTCCGCTTATTGAGCCGCCGAAAAATGGCATTCTCATAAAATTACCGTGGCGAAGAAAGAAGAAAGCGTACATATTACAAGGGCGACCAAGCAGGACGAGGTCGTGCGGAAATGGCATTTGGTCGATGCGGATGGGCAGACCGTCGGGCGGCTGGCAACGCGGGTAGCTACGCTGCTCCGTGGCAAGCATAAGCCGACGTTCTCGCCCCATGTCGATACCGGCGATTTTGTCATAGTGGTCAATGCCTCGAAGATCAAAATGACCGGCAAGCGCATGGAGCAAAAGGATTACTACCACAATACGCTCTATCCAGGCGGCGCGCGGCACGAGAAATTCAGCGAAGTGATGGCGAAGCATCCGGAGCGGATCGTTACCGAAGCCGTGAAGGGGATGCTGCCGAAAAATTCGCTTGGTAAGAAGACGTTCAGCAAGCTGAAAGTCTATGCCGGCCCGGAGCACGAACATGCTGCACAACAGCCCGCGCCGTTCGCCATTTCATAATTCATCATTCATAATTCATCATTGCCCGAATGGCAAAACAAGCAGACATCTACGTAGGCCGGCGCAAGAATGCAGTCGCGCGGGTATTCCTCAAGCCGAGCGTCGGCGGTTCCGAAGCGGCGATCACGATCAATGGCCGCACATTCGAGAATTTCTTCCCGAATCCGCTACACCGTGACGACGTGATGCGTCCCTTCAAGGTGACGAATACGCTCGGCAGCTTCGATGTGTCGGCGAACGTCAATGGCGGCGGGACGACGGGCCAGTCAGGCGCGGTGCGCTTAGCGATTGCTCGGGCGCTCTCGGAGATGAACGAGGAGAATCGTCCGCTTTTGCGGAAGGAAGAATTGCTGACGCGCGATCCGAGAATGGTCGAGCGCAAGAAATCCGGCCAGCCGGGCGCGCGAAAGAAATTCCAATTCTCGAAACGATAATTTTTACCGCTGCGTCCATTCGGTCGAGGTGGGATGTAGGGGCTAATGGCATTAGCCCGTTCCAGTAAAAAAGAGAGGGTTAATGCCATTAGCCCCTACAACTGATACGGGTTCCGCCGAACTGCACGGTGTCCAGCAATGGATTGCAGTCAGGCTCCGTAGAGAAATCAACCAAATAAAAAAATGAAACTCAGTTTAGAAGACCTCTTAGCCTCGGGTGCCCATTTTGGGCATCTTACACGCCGTTGGAATCCGAAGATGAAACCCTACATCTTCATGGAGCGCAACGGAATCCATATTTTCGATCTCAAGAAAACACAGGCGCTCGCCGAGGAAGCGCTCGATGCGGCGGAACAGCTTGCCGCCGAAGGAAAAAAATTCCTCTTCGTTGCGACGAAAAAGCAACTTCGCCAAACGGTCCGCGAGGAAGCGGAACGTTGCGGGCAATTTTTTGCGATCGACCGCTGGTTGGGCGGAATGCTGACGAACTTCGCGACGATCCGCAAATCACTCAAGCGATTGCAACAGATCGAAAAGATGGAAGAGGAAGGTTCCATTGAAAATTTCACGAAGCGCGAGCGCCTCGATTTTAGCCGCGAGAAGGAAAAGCTCACCAATACGCTCGGTGGTATCGTGGAAATGCGCGGGCTGCCTTCGGCCATGCTCATTATCGATATTAAGAAGGAGCACATCGCGGTCGAAGAGGCGCGCAAACTCGGCATTCCGATCTTCGCGCTGGTCGATACGAATGTCGATCCCGATTTGGTCGATTATCCGATTCCGGCGAATGACGATGCGCTCCGCTCGGTGCAGTTATTCGTTCATGCGTTCGCCGATGCGATCAATAATGGTCGCGCCGCCGCGCGAGCGAGAAAGATCGACGAAGGCACCGGCGAGCCGCACCAGGAACTCCACCTTGAACGCCGCGGACGCCGCGTCGAACTCGAACCCAGCGATTTTACACCGGCCCCACAGCAGCCGGTTCCGGCCACTGCGGAATAAATTTGTTTCAAAAACCCCTCCTTAAGATGGAGGGGCAGGGGTGGTCCTTTTTTTTCGGGAACCACCCCCTAACCCCCTCCTTCTTTAGGAGGGGGAATTATAAAGTTTAGAACATGGCAATTTCAGCAGAATTAGTAAAGCGCCTCCGCGATAAAACCGGCGCAGGCATGGCCGATTGCAAGAAGGCTCTCGAAGAGGCGAACGGAGACGAGCAAAAGGCAATCGAAGTCCTTCGAAAGAAAGGCGCCGCTTCCGCTGCCAAGCGTTCCGACCGTGAAGCGAAGGAAGGAGTTATCGTGGCGAGCGTTTCGGAAGATAAGAAACGCGGAGTGCTCGCGGAAGTGAATTCCGAAACCGATTTCGTCGCGCGAAACGAATCGTTCATGCAGTTCGCGCAGGATATTGCCGATGCGGCACTCGCGGCAAATCCGAATTCTCACGAGGAATTCCTGCTTGCGAAACTTGCGAATGGCGCGACGATCTCCGAAGAAGTTGGCGCACAAACCGGACGCTTAGGCGAGAAGCTCGAAGCCCGCCGGTTCGAAATGCTCTCCGAGCCAAACGGCTTTGTGACGAGCTACATTCATCCCGGCTCGAAGCTAGGGGTGCTCGTTGCCATTGCAGGCAGCTCGAACGCCAGCACCCTGGGCCGCGATATTGCGATGCAGGTCGCCGCGATGAATCCGATTGCGATCGATCGCACGCAAATCTCGACGGAACAACTCGAGAAAGAGCTTGAAATTTATCGCACGCAAGCCCGCAATGAAGGCAAGAAGGAAGAGATCATCGACCGCATTGCGAAAGGCAAGCTCGAAAAATATTATCAGGATTTTTGCCTGATCGAACAAAGCTTTATTAAGGACGCTGCGAAGACGGTGAACGATCTCCTGAAAGAAGCGGGCGGCTTAAAAGTTACGGGTTTCATCCGCATGCAGCTTGGCGAGATGCATAAGCACGCATCGTAGCCGTGACCTTAAGGTCACGGTGTGTCCGGAGGCTAAGATTCGCCGTGACCTGAAGGTCACGGCTACAAACATGAATTCCAAACCGCGCTATAATCGAATCCTTCTCAAGCTTTCGGGCGAGGCGCTCATGGGCGAGCGCGAATATGGGATAGACCCCAAAGTGCTCGAGCAATTCGCAGCTGATGTCGTCGAAAGCGCGGCGATGGGAGTGGAGATTGGAATTGTAGTCGGCGGCGGCAATATTTTTCGCGGCGTTTCGGGCAGCACGGAAGGTATCAGTCGCGTCCAAGGCGATCAAATGGGAATGCTCGCCACGATGATTAATGCGCTGGCCCTGCAAAATGCTCTGGAAGCGACTGGAATTTATAGCCGGCTCATGTCCGCGATTACGATGACGCAATTTGCCGAGCCGTTCATCCGGCGCAAAGCGATTCGGCATCTGGAAAAAGGCCGCGTCGTGATTTTTGGCTGCGGTACCGGTAATCCTTTTTTCACCACAGACACGGCAGCTGCTCTGCGCGCCATCGAAGTCGATGCCGATGCCGTGTTCAAGGGCACGCGCGTCGATGGCATTTACGATTCCGATCCGGAGAAGAATCCGAATGCGCTTCGGCTACCGTTCATCACCTACATGGACGTTCTGCAAAAAGGCTTGCGCGTTATGGACCTCACCGCCATCACGCTCTGCCAGGAAAATAACCTTCCCATCGTGGTGTTTAACATGAACCTCAAAGGAAATTTGCAGAAAGTGCTAACCGAGGATGGCGTGGGGAGCATTGTAACGGTGTGAACCTTGATTTTATGAGATTGTGTTTAATCGACACGTATTTTGAATTGTCATTCCCGCGAAAGCGGGAATCCAGACCCCACGTTTCAGCGAATATCCGAAACTGGATTCCCGCTTTCGCGGGAATGACATTGCCACATCAAATCAAAAGATGACGAATATCAAAGAAATCCTCGCCGATTGTGAAACACGCATGGCTAAGGCCATCGAGAGCGTTCGGCACGAACTCGCGAAAATCCGCACGGGCCGCGCCTCGACCGCGCTGCTGGATGGCGTGAAAGTCGATGCCTACGGCACCGAAACGGCGCTGAATCAAATCGGAAATTTAAGTGTGAGTGACGCGCACACGATCACCGTGCAGGTCTGGGACAAGAGCATGATGGGTGCGGTCGAAAAAGCGATTCGCAATGCGAATTTGGGACTTAACCCGATGAACGACGGCCAGGTTATTCGCGTCCCGATGCCGCCTCTAACCGAAGAGCGTCGCAAGGAAATTTCGAAGCTCGTAAAAAAATTCGGTGAAGAAGGGAAAGTCTCGATTCGCAACGTGCGCCGCGATGCCATGGAACATTTAAAAAAAGCGGAAAAGGCCGAACACTTCCGCGAGGATGATCGTAAGCGTGGCGAAGACGAAGTCCAGAAAAAAACCGATCATCAGATTAAGGAGATCGACAACCTCGTCGCGACGAAGGAAAAAGAAGTGATGGCCGTATAGCCAGCAAGATCGATCATGCTTGCGGAAATTCAATTCGGCGAGACCATTCACGCATGACTCCTCTCGACCGCGCCTTTTTCTTGGCCATCAATCATGGCTTGCATAGCGGCTTCAATAATTATTGGATTGGCTATGCAACGTGGCTCGGAAACGGTTGGATCGGGTTCCCTATTGCAATCCTGTTGCTCCTCGCATTAGATCGACACGCGTTTTGGAGAAATCTTTCCGCGCTCGCCATTGCCGGTATAGTCGGCGGCATCGCACTGAATGTGATTAAGCAGGCAGTCCATGCGCCCCGGCCTCTGACGGTCTTTGCCACCGACATTGCCGCTGGAAGAGTCTATGTCAACGTGATGTTCGGCAATCTCTATTGGAATTCGTTTCCATCGGGTCACTCGCAGACGGCCTTTACCT
>DASRZC010000087.1:0-21106 GCA_035686785.1 Kapaibacterium sp. (SeqCode) | reverse complement strand
ACCCTTTTGTTTTTTGGAACCGCGGACGGGGACCGGCGAGGACGCCGGCGCTACAGAACTTGTTGGTTTTTTCAGCTTCATCTTCTCCACCCGAAAATTCAATCCCGAACCTGGAGCCCATTGCTCCTCGAGCGGATATTCCGGCGCTTCCTCATACTTCACATGCAAATCGGCGAGCTTCTTCCCCGCCTCCGAGATCGCCCAGAAATCCGGAGAGATCGGTATGCGTGGAAGTTCCCGACGCAGGTTCGCCGCGTATTTCGTCCGGTATTCCGGATGGTGCAGCAGGCCATAGACGTAGTAGAAAATATCCCACTTCCCCAGGGTGTGGGTCGAAGTGGTACTTCGACTCTTCCCTTTGTGGGGCGAAATACCATTTCGCCCCACACGCGCGGTGAATTCCCCCAGTGCCCAGTCCGTGATGTTCTCGCGGCGGTGGCTGCCGTCTTCGTCGTACGTGTAGAAGGGGAAGCATTGGGAGGGCTATTCAATTCCAACGTCCGCATCAGGTGGCATTATAGAGTCTGAAGCTGAATTTATTTCAGAAGCTGACCGGGTAATCGAAATCCTTTCGTGGCCGTCAATAGTCATCTCAATCAAGCCATCCTTCGATGAGCAATGAAGATCACGGGGAGATTGAGGATCTGTTGTCAAGAGGTGTTTTATCGGGTCTCTAATGTAAAATTTCAGAAACGTCGACATCGTCTTTCCTGCCAATTGTTCGAGGTGTTGCCAAGCCTCTTCTCCGACGAAGACTTTTCCATGACACCTCTCAAAAGCAGCGATCAACTCGGTTAATTTTGCATTTGGTGTGGAATCCAAACAAATTAAGATCGGCCGGAATCCGCTCTCTTTGCAGTCAATGGGGAAATCAAGTTCTTCTTTCCATCGCCCTTGGCCCGAAGCCGCAATGGTAACTCGAATCTTGAATTCATAAGCAAACTTATTCAAGATACAATCAACTTGTCGCCCTTTCTTCGGATCAGCATGTCTCCGAACCGGACTTTTCGCGGAAGGTGCTGGTGTGCCCCCGATTGCGAAAGCAATCACAGGTTCAAAGAGATAACCCGTTTCTTGTCCTGCCCGATTATCGATATCGAAGAACCACTTCCGCCATGCAAGGAATGACGATAGAGCTACCACGCTAAGAGATCCATACTGAAGAAGTGACCGAGGGCCGACTTGCTCCAAAGTAGGAAATGATTGAGTGCTCAAAATGCGCTCGTACTTAAGCCTCGCTTTGTGCAGAACGGCAAGGCAGGCGAAGTACGTATCAGCATCCCTAACATGATCGAGTAGTCTCTCAAACAAAAGCTCTGCATCAACATTCTCGATCCGGAGAAGGGAGGGACTCTCTCCGGAGTAGAAGTTAGGCACGGACGCTGGAAGCTCGGGAAAATGCTTGAGCAAATCGAGATCGCATACAATTCTTGCCACTAAAAATGCACACGAACTGTCATCAAGCCCCACGGCCTGATCGCCGGAACCCAAGGCTCTCGCTCGCTGCCAAATTGTTTCCTGTGCTTTGGTTAGACCCATTCGAGTTCAAAAGAAGGTTGGTGGGCAACAAGACCAAATCGTTCATTGATGAGGTCAACCACTTGAGCAAGCGCTGGACTCAAACCAGAAGCATGAGTAGCGACGAAGCTTAACAATTTTCCACCTTCATTCTCGAAGCGATCAGCGCGACGCAGATCCAAAGCCAAAGACTTTGCGATTTGCTCTGACAATAGTGGCGGAACGGCATTGCCGATCAATTGCAATTTTTCAACGGCACTACCAGCAAAGATGAAATCAGTTGGAAATGTTTGAAGTACAGCACATTCACGAATTGTGAGTGGCCGATTCTCCGTAGGGTGTAGAAACTCGTGTTGTGATCCGCTCGTGATAGCCTTCGATGGTTCATCACCTCGCAGTCTTCGAATCCCGGCTGGGGCACCACCCCGACGATCCGAGGGGGTTCCATCCATAACGCGGCGGAACGCTCTGCGCTCGTAGCTCTTGTGCCACATCGATTTGGGAAGGTCTCGCATGGATTGTCCAGGAAGCAAGAGTTGCGACCTTTCAATGTCTTCTGCATTCATCGATGGAATGGTGTGATCTGTCACGAGTCCATTCTCATGGGGTGAGGCCGGCGGGAGGCCAGACAATGCGTCAAACACAGTCGGTGTAAGCAATTCCGAATTTGATCGTATTCGATGAGCTCCTGGCGCGCCATAAGCGGAGTGAGTCGGTTCAGGAAATGATGGTGCCCATCCCAGACCTCCAATTGCGATTACTCTTTTTCGGTGCTGCGGTACGCCGTAATTAGCCGCATTTATTTTTCGAAGGTGAATCTGGTAGCCAGATTCTATAAGAGGTTCAAGCAATTCAAGTACAAATCGACCTGCCGATGCAGTTAAGAATCCTTCCACGTTCTCGAAAACAAACGCGGTTGGCTTGACTCTAGCAACGAGCAGACTAAACTCCTTAATCAGACTATTCCTCCGATCTCCATCTTTTCTTAAACCCGCGGAAGAAAAGCCTTGGCAAGGTGGGCCTCCCACAATAACAGAAGGCGTATCAACCTCAAGGTACGAAGATATACTCTTGTGAAATATCTCCTCGCCGAGATTTACCCGGTAGGTCATAACAGCAGGCGTCCAATTGTCGTAGGCCGCGACGGTTGAGAATCCCGCTCGTTTGAAACCGAGTGACATTCCTCCAGCGCCAGCGAACAAATCGATCAAACTGAGTTCATTCATAAGCTTTGTGTGTGACCGTAACACCTGAAGAAATAGCAGACGTTCGGACATTCTTACGAATGAAATCGGGATTATTGAAGACGGTGGAAAAGAGCCTTGACGTGAGTAAATGCTGGACGAGCATCTCCTCGATGGCTTCGTCCGAAAGATTGGGATTGATGGATGCGCGGCAGAGCGTGGCGAAGACCTGAAATGCATCGCGGAATTTCGGATTTTCCTTTTTCTCGACCTCGATCATCTCGATCACCTTGCGGGCCGATTCGGGAATGCGCTCTTTGAACTGGTCGGCGGTCTGCTGCCAGTTGGCCGTGTCCTCGGCGCGGTACTGGAGAAAATCGGTAACGCAATTCGCTAATTGCTCCGGCTTGGTGAGATCGTATTCCTCCACCACGCTACCGTCCTGAACGAGTATTGCGAGCGCGGGCGTCTGAAAAAGAATGTTGGTCTTGGGATAGCCGATCGAAAATTTCTTATCGACTTCTTTGCGGAGCTTATCGCCTAAGTCCTTCGCTTCCCAATATCCTTTTACTTCGGACCACGGATCGAGCACCGCGCCATCGACCGAACCGGCGTTGCCGTTCTTGAGCATGAGGCCATACTCCGCAATGAAGGACCATCCGAGCTTGCGCGCGTACGTAGTGAGGATTTCCTGAAACGCGGCGCGAACAGAGGTCTCTTTCGTCGCGCCGTGCTGGGCGAACTCGGCGAGCGCGGTGTAGTATTGCCGGATTGGCGCTTGCGATGGTTTAATTTCGAGGGTCGGCATATCGTGAAGTCGAACAGCGTGCGGGAATAAGAACCTTTGGGCATTCAGTTAAGCGCCCATGAAATTCAATTTCCTCAGTGTGTGTGGGACTGTTTTTGGTAAATCTTCCTTTCTATTTTGGGAGCGAAATTTTGGGAGCGAAATGCCATTTCGCCCCACACGCGCCGCCCGGATTTCACGCATCCGCCGAAATGTTTTCGTATATTGCAAAATGGCGATTGTGAAAGCAAGCAAATCTGCCGCCGTTCCGATCGAGGGTGCGCTCGATCGCGGCTTTACCCGCGTCGGGCGGTCGCGCATTGCGGGCAACGGAGTGTTTGCGAAACGTCGGATTCCGGGCGGCAGCCGCATCATCGAATATCTGGGGGAGCGGATTCCATTGGCGGCGTTGCTTTCCGAGACGGTCGCGGGCGCGGCAGCGAATGTGTATCTCTTTCGGCTTCGTCACGATACGGTGATCGACGGCGCGCGGAACGGCAACGACGCGCGTTTCATCAACCATAGCTGCGAGCCGAATTGCGAAGTATTTATTTTCAACGACCGCGTTTATATTTACGCGATGCGCGACATTCTTCGCGGCGAGGAATTGACGTTCGATTATCAGTTAGGCCCGGCTATTCGAGCGCCGAAGCGGGCGGTCGATCTCTCGGCGTATGCCTGTCACTGCGGCTCGCCGAACTGCCGTGGTTCGATGATCGCACGCCCGCCGCGCGCGAAAAAGAATGCCGCGAAAAAGCGGAAGCCTGCTTGAACAATTTGAGAATTCAATTTTTTTTCTTTGATTAGCGCCGTGGCCCGGGGAGATATTTGCATTCTCCGCCACTGTCATTCCCGCGAATGCGGGAATCCAGACCCCACGCGCCTACCAAAGCCGGACCTGGATTCCCGCATTCGCGGGAATGACATGCTGAGGACTATTCACTGACTAATTTTCCACTTTTCCACTAACAAACTACAATCATGAGCAAGAAACAATCAAAGAGAGTAAGAGCGAAGGCCGCGCTTGCGCGCATGCCACGCTCGAAGGCAGCACTCGCGGGCGCGCTCCTTGCGCTTCCGATGATGGCCACCGCACCCGGAGTCATCCAGAACGCCCGCGCGCAGATTAAATCGACCGTGCCGTTCGTCAAGGGCGCCACGGCCCTCAAGTACGAGGACGCGTGGGATAAAGTAGCCGCGCGATATACTATCGTCGGAATGGAACACGGCCACACGGTCTATCGCAAGGCCAATGGCGAATACTTCTGGATCGATCCGGCAACCGGGGATTTCCAGCCGGTCGCGTCCGCGATCTATATGAAGTATGCCTATATGAAGCACGCCCTGAATAGTAATGAGGTATTCAAATTCAGCAGCCAATGGATCAAGGACAAGCAAGCGAGCAACGTCAAAATCCTTGGCGTCGATGCCGCGGGCCACGTCATCCAGCAGAATGCCGCGGGGCAGCACTTCTATCTCAATCCCATGACCGGGGATATCGTTTATGAGAATTTTGATTATAAGAAGTGAGCTTCACCACCGATAGGAGAGTGCCGCCGCGAATCCGGCCTTGGTGAGCCATCCACTATTTTGAGGCAGCAGTTCGCTCGCCTCGAACAAGAGATCGAGATCGATAGAGCTTGCGGCGGAGAATTCCGCGCCAAGCGATTGATGCGTAAGGAAGCCGTCCGTCGAGCCGCCAGCCATCACTTCCGCGAATGGGCGGATCGCGGTGGCTGCATCGCCGAGCGTGTAGCGATAGCTCGCACCGAGCCAGTAGGCGCGAGTAAGGATAGGTATGTTCGCACTCTGGAGTTCGCCGAGCACATTTTGATAGGTTTGTCCATCATGCACGAACGTGGTATCGTGAAAAGAGATGGAGTTTGTCGTCGTAGTGGAAGGCATATTGAATGTTTCTTCTCCAGCAAGAATTCGAACGGAAGAATTTTGAGAGAGAGAATATCCGAGTGCCAGGAATGCGTCGCTGAACGAAGTTCGGCGATATGAAACATTAGAGCTAAATTGTTGCGAAAGCGCGCCGCCAACCGTTGCGAAAAAATTGCGTTCCATTTCTTTTTCGGAATTCGGAATCGGAATTGGAATTGGGGAAAAGGAATGTAGATCAGCGCCAATGCGGTGGAAAGGAATCGCCTGCCGTGGAATAGCGAAAGCGGTAAGCAGCGCGTTTGTGTTATCGGCATCAGTGGAATGTAGCACCGAACCTTCAGGTTCGGTGAAAATGGGTTCTGTGGAAATTGCGCGATCATTCGCCGAAACACGGGACGCATGGGTCCCATGGGACTTATTGGCTAAAGGCAACGCAGATTTTGCATTCGCGAAAGTGCTTTTTGGTGCATCCGCAGCGGGGAATCTCGCCGAAAGCGCCCAGTATCCCACGGCGACCATTCCACCGATGGCAAGCGCGCTCAAAAATCTTGCAAAGAGCGGAATCGTGAAACTCGGGCGTGCCGGTGCGGCCGCGATCAAACGGGCCATCTGCTCGATGGGCGGCCGCACTTCGCGAGCGCGAAGCACATTCAAATAATCTCGATACTCTTTGTTATACATAACGTTCCTTCGCGAGAAGTAAATATTTCATTTCCTTCGGCTGCTTTTTTTCTATTCGTTCCGGGTTCACTTCCGGCGTTTTTACGCCGAGCGCCTTCGCCAAGCGTTCCCGACCGCGTTTCAAGCGTGATTTCACGCCGGAGAGCGTACCACCTTGCAGGTGCCGAATCTCTTCGAGCGGTAAATCCGAAATATCGAACAGCACGACCGTCTCCCGCATTTTTTCTGGCAGTGTATTTAGCGCGTCCATGACTAATCGGATTTCCGCCGCGGTTTCCGGCAACGGATTCGTGTCCGCGATTTCTCGCGCGAAGGATTCGTCGAACGGAATTTGGTTGCGTTCCCGGTAGCGGCGGCGTTTATGCAAACGCGAAGCTATTTTGATAAGGTAATGAAGGAATCGGTTATCGGTAATTGCGCGGTCGAATTGCTCGAAGGCTTGCAGCACGGTGGCGCTCACTAAGTCCTCGGCATCCATCTCATCTCGCGTAACGGCCAGCGCATAGCGCGAAAGCCGGTCATAGACCGGCTCCAGCATCTCGAGAAATTCGCGCTGGCGGGCGTCAGTCATGCAAATTTGCGCATGATAAATGTCTATTTCACGATGTACGAATGAAGTTCACTATACGCGCTCGAAGGTTTATGGAGATAATGGGCCATGCCCGATGACGCAAATCCTTTTGAGAATCCTTCGATGCGTACATACAGTGTGTCGCCACGAGAGGGCCAGGTTCCGATGGGAATATAATTTAGATTGACAGTATCGGAAAAAGATTGATTTATGGAAAGAGGCAACGGTCCCCAGCCAAAGGCAGACGTACCCGCGATAGCTTCCATGTGCGCTCTAATCGAATCTTTTCCGACAAGCAAAATGAATTGTGGTGTATCACTTCCATGTATGATTCCCGTCAGCGCCAATAAATTTCCATGAAAATTCGAGTCTATATTTCCCATGGTATCCTTAAGGGTCATGGAGGGCTGGCTTGCCAAAAAAAAGACGGAATCCCTTGGCAAAATTTCCAGAGTGGGATCTTCTATAAAGGCTGTTCCCGCACCGCTGAAATGATAGCTTGGGTAGAGTGTCGTATCGAATCCATTCTTCGAAATGATGATATCATAAATCCCAGCAGGCACATTGTCGATACCCCAAGTGCCGGTCGAATCGGTTATCGTACTGAAGGTTGTTCCCTCGATTTGAACGGCCGCGTCGCTTTGCTGCAAGAGCGGATTACCATCGACGCCCAGCAGTGTCACCTTGCCGCGAAACGAGCCGAGATCGGCGCCACTCTGGACAACGTTTGGACTCGTGCAGCCGCCCACGAGCGCGATGGCGAGAAGGATGGAAAGCGTAATTTGAATTTTCATGGTGTTGTTTGGATTAATAACACCTGAACATGACCGAAGTTACAGCGAAAGTTTCAGGTATTCTATGTGTGGGACGATTTGTTAAATCGTCCCCGGGGGCGAAATACCATTTCGCCCCACACCATTTGGGAAATGTTGCACCGATTTCTTAATCTTGCTGTTAGGCGCGGAGATTGCTTCGTCGTCCCTCCGGGACTTCCTCGCAATGACATCACCGATATTCGTTATTCGTAATTTTTAATTCGTAATTGCCAAAGCTTCTTTCCACCGAAGAACAACTCGTCGAACCGCGTGAGTATGCGTCGAACGGTAACGGTCATGATCCTGCCCGCGACCTGACGCTCGCCGATTTCCTTCCTAAAAGCGAATGGACGATCGAGGATGCCGTAGAAACCTACAACATCGACCGCTGGGGTCTCGGCTATTTCGGCATTAACGACGCGGGCCATGTGACGATCTCGCCTTCGCGCGAAGCGGGCGCGACGATCGACATCATGGATGTCCTAAAAGACGCCGAGGAATGGAATCTTCGGTTCCCACTTGTCCTTCGCTTTCAGGATTTGCTGCGCGACCGCGTTGTGACGCTCAACAAAGGCTTTCAGGATGCGATCAAAGAGACGAATTATCAAGGGCAGTATTTCGGCGTTTTTCCGATCAAGGTCAATCAGCTTCGAGAAGTAGTTGAAGAAATCGAGGACGCGGGACGCCCGTTTCACTATGGCCTCGAAGCCGGCTCGAAGCCGGAACTATTCGCTGCGCTCGCCACGCATTCCGATAACGAATCGGTCATTATTTGCAACGGCTATAAAGATACGGCCTTCATTCGCACCGCCTTGCTCGGCAACAAGCTCGGCAAGAAGGTGATCATGATCGCGGAGAAAGTCGAGGAGGTGAAATCCATCCTCGAAGTGGCACGCGAGATTGGCGTGAAGCCGATCATTGGCGTTCGCATTCGGTTGGCTGCAAAGAGCACGGGAATTTGGTCCACCTCCGGCGGCGAATCGGCGAAGTTCGGGCTTTCGACGATGGACTTAGTCGAGGCGATAGAGTATCTTCAAAAAGAAGATGCGATCGATGCGTTGCAGCTTGTCCATTTCCATATTGGCAGCCAGATTCCCGACATTCTTTCGATTAAACGCGCCACGCGCGAGGCGACGCGTTATTATGCTAAGCTCGTGAAGATGGGCCTCACCGGCATTCAATATATCGATGTCGGCGGCGGCTTAGGCGTCGATTATGATGGCAGCCGAACGAGTTTTCATTCCTCCGCGAACTATACGATGGAAGAATACGCGGCGGATACCGTCTATAATATCATGGACGTGTGTGACGAAGAATCGGTGTCGCACCCGCATATTATTTCGGAGTCGGGCCGCGCGATCGTCGCGCATCATTCTCTGCTCGTCGTGCAGGTCTTTGGCGCGATTGAAAAAACAAAAGCGCAATACGATCTCACCGTGAAGCGAAGCGATCACAAGTGGGTGAAGGAGTTGCAGAAGATTCTGGCGCGGCTCGAACAAAATCCGCGCGAGGCACTGCACGATACGCTGCAAATTAAGGACGAATCGCAGAATGCTTTCGATCTTGGCATTCTCGATTTGCGCACGAAGGCAAAGATCGAAACCTTCTACTGGCACATCGTCGAAGAGATCGCGGAACTATTCAAACGCCGTCTGGAAGATCCGAATATCGAAGAAGAGATTCCGGAAGAAATTGCCGATCTTACGCCACACCTTGCCGATCAATATCTCTGCAATTTTTCGGTCTTCCAAAGTTTGCTCGATCATTGGGCGCTCGGACAAATTTTTCCGATCATGCCGATCCATCGGTTGAACGAAGCGCCGGCGATCCACGGCACGCTCGTCGATATTACGTGCGACTCCGATGGTAAAGTCTCGAAGTTCGCCGATATTAAAGACGTTCGTACCACGCTTCCGCTGCACCCGCTTCAATATAATGGGAACCCCCTCCTTTCCAAGGAGGGGGCAGGACGCATCGCCCACGATGCTGGTGGTGGTGCGCCGGAGCCGTATTATCTTGGCATATTCCTTACCGGCGCGTATCAGGACATCATGGGCGATCTGCACAATCTCTTTGGGCGCGTAAACGAAGCGCATGTCTTTCTCGACCCCGACGAAGAATCCGGATTTTATATCGAAGAGACGATTCCCGGCAATTCCATCTCGCAAGTCTTGGAACTCACGCAATATCACGAAAAGGAACTCGTTCGCCGCATGAAAGTGCAGATCGATGAAGCGATCAAATCCGACCGCCTCAAGCCCAACGAAGGAATGCGTATGCTGAACGAGTATGAAAAAGGATTACTCGATCATACCTATTTGACGTTCAATGGGAAGGGATGATTGAAGTACAGCCAGGAAGATATTTTAATGCTTGACAGTCAAAATCTTACTCACGTTTCCCCAAAAATCATTCGAAGATCCTATCCTATCGAGAGAATATCTCGTTGGCGCTTCTTTTGCCACTAGCTACACAACGGTGATTCCGCGTATTAATACTTGAAACGCGAAACAGGTATTCCGATGAATTTGGAAAGGAAATTGGTATGGTAGGAAAGCGTAGTATACTTAGAAGCAAAATACGTCGTGCTGCGTATGTGGCAGGGGTGTTGATTTCTATTGGTGCAGGGCACGCGTTTGCGCAGCCTACACCACAGCCGGTGGACGCCCGAGCCGAGCAAAGGGTGCAGGTCTGGAAGACGGAACTTAATCTCACGGCCAATCAGGAAAAGCAAGTGAGAAATATTATGCTCGAACGAGAGCGTCAATGGGATAGGGACCACCAGAAGCTCCTGGCTGCCGCATTAGTGGACCGCCCAGCGCTCCGTGACGCGCAACGCGCGCACATGCAAAGTTTTCGCGACCGCCTTCATGCCGTGCTGACCCCGGTGCAACAGAAAAAGGCTTTGAAACTTCGAGAAATGCGAATTGGACGGAGGCGTGCGCACCGCCGCCCGGGATTCGGTGGCGGGGGAACTGGCCCCATGAATGGCGGGAGACCGGGTCCAAACCGTTAGGCTCGTTTACGTTGCCAGCACCTTCGCCATTTGAAATAAACTCAGGTCCAGTTCTTTCTTTTTTGTTGCTACCTCGGCGAGTGGGGTGAAGACAATCTCGCCTTTGTGAACGCCGACCAAAATTCCGTGATTGCCCAAGGCTATTTGGTCGATGGCCGCGATGCCAAAGCGCGCGGCAAGGATGCGGTCGGAGGAACTGGGAACTCCGCCGCGCTGCACATGACCCAGGATCGTGGTGCGCAGATCGAATCCTAAAAGATCGCGATGCTCGGCGAGAAATTTTGTGAGTTCCGTTGCATTCGATGTTGCGCCTTCGGCGACGACGACAAGCGCGTGGTTCTTGCCGCGCCGGTAGGCTTCGAGAATTGCGCGGGCTACGTCATCCCCTTTCATCTCGACTTCGGGGATCACAATCGTTTCCGCGCCGCCGGCAATGCCACAGATCAGCGCCAGGTATCCGCACTTGCGGCCCATAACTTCCACGAGCACGGCGCGCCGGTGGGAAGATGCGGTAACTTTTAGCCGGTCAATCGCTTCGAGCGCGATATTCGTCGCGGTATCGACGCCGAGCGTAATGTCCGAACCATAGAGATCGTTATCGATCGTGGAGGCGATGCCGATAACGGGGAAGCCCAGCTTCGAAAGTTCATACGCGCCGGCCTGCGTTCCGTTGCCGCCAATAACAACAAGCGCATCGATCGTTAGCTCTTGTAAATTTCGGAGCGCACGCTCACGGCCTTCCGGTGTTTTGAATTCCTTGGAGCGCGCGCTGCCCAGAAACGTCCCTCCTAATTGGATAACCCCGCCGACATCTCTCGCGCGAAGCCGCAAGAGGTTGCCCGCGATGAGGCCTTCGTAGCCATCGCGAACGCCGAACATTTTCATCTCTTTGTCGCACCCGGCGCGGACGACCGCGCGTATCGCGGCATTCATGCCGGGCGCATCGCCTCCGCTCGTGAGCACCGCGATTCGATTCATACCGTACATGCCATTCGATTCATAGGTTACAAAAATACCATATTTACAGGAGATGACTTTCTGTATTGCGAAAATCGTGCGCGGAGGGGTGGATTAAGTTCGCTATTTCACACATGGGCGTAAAAAAGTTCGTATATTGCAAAAGTTTTGTGAACAATGTCATCCACTTTAATTCAAAAAACAATGAAAAAAGCATCCATTCTTCGTTTTAGTCTTCTATCGGCCGCGCTCTGCCTTGTGTTACTCACGGGTTGCAGCAAGAAGAGCGATACGGCGGCGAATTCGGATTCCTCGAATAACACGAACAGCGCGAACAGCGCGAACAACGCGAACAACGTGGCGAACGCGATGAGCCAGGCGATGGGCGCTGCCACGGCAGGCGGCGCGCATAAATCGGCGGCACATTCGGTGCCTTCGGCGACGCTCGCGAGCTTCCTGCCAAACTTAAGCGGCTTCACCGCGCACGAGCCGAGCACCTCGAGCGCCAATTTCAACGGCATCGAATGGTCCACGGCAGAGCGGCAATTCGATAACGGCGACAAGCACGTGAAGGTCACGCTCGCCGATTACAATTACGCCGCGGGCCTGACGGCGGCTTATACTATGCTAATGAATTACAGCATGGAGGACGAAAACCAAATCCAGCACGGCGAGAAATTCGGGAATTATCCCGGCTGGGTGACGTGGCACAAGAAATCGAACGATGGCGAGATCGGCGTGATCGTTGCCGACCGGATTTACCTGATGATCGAAGGCTCGGGCGGCGTTTCGCTCGATGATCTCCGCGCGATCGTCGGCCAGGTGAACTTAGACGGCGTGGCGAAAGCGGCAAGCTGAACACCGCTTTAGGGTTAATAGGACTCATGGGTCACATGTGACCCATGAGTCCTATGGGTAATTCAACCTTGCTGGGAAGGATTGTTGCGGTGGCGGAGCCGCGCTTGCGTCATGCGCTCGCGGATGCCGCCTTCGTTGATGAACTCACGTTCGAGCTGAGCGATTTGGCGGTCGAGCAGGTAGTTCGCCTGGTTGATGAGGCAGATCGCGATATTCGCAATTATTTCCGGCGGGCGCGTCTCGCAGAATTCGCGGAAATTTTCAAAGTTCACGCCGGGCTGCCGCGAAAGCTTGCGGACGTAGAGAGCCTCTTTCGAATTCTTATCCCACTTCAGAAGATTGCGGACCCGAAGATAGTCTTCGTAATCCACGAGGACTTCTTCGAGGCTCGCACGGGCGACATTGATAAGCTTTATTTCCATCTCTTTCGAGGTACCCGATGCCTGGCAGCCTTCCGCGATATTTTGTTTGCCAGAACGCGCGGCTTGAATCATTTGGTCGATGGTGCGGTCGCCTTTTTTAAGAAAGCGGTTGCAGAAGCGATAGGTAATATCGAAGATAATTTCGGCTTTCTGGTAAGAGATCAGTTCGCGGTAGTTGCCGTGGGGTGGGATGAAGCCTTCTGTGTTAGCCATAAAATAAATGGGTAATGAAAAATGGGACGTATGGCTCCCATGTGACTCATGGCTCCCATGTGACTCATGGGTCCCATTTGACCCATAAAGACGCATTTTTTCCAACAAGAAATCGCTTGACTAAATCCCGGCACCCATCTCACGCTTTCGCGCGTTACGTGACCCGTGAGTCTCCAGCCAATCCAAACCAACATCATCCCCGGCGCGCGAAACGCGCGGCGTTATCTCCAAAGCTTTTCGGAACTATACGAGAAGCTCTCGCCGAAGGGCCTCATTCCCCCGCAAGCCGTCGATCTTGAAGAATCCTTGCTGGGCGCGATGATGATCGATAAATCCTCCGCCAACCGCGCCGTCGAAATCTTAGGCGACCGCTCACTCGATGACTCGCCGTTTTACCGCGACGCGCACACGCTCATCTACCGCTCGATGATCGCGCTCGACAATCGCTCCGAGCCGATTGATTTGCTCACGGTGAAGAACCAGCTTGCGCTCGATGGCAAGTTGGAAGAAATCGGCGGACCGGCGTATCTCGTTGAACTCACCTCGAAAGTTGTCACGACCGTAAACGTCGAGAGTTACGCGCGAATCGTTTTAGAAAAATATATTGCGCGCGAACTCATTCGTATTTGCGAAGAGATAAAACTCCGCGCCTTCGAGGGCGAACTCGATACGTTCAATCTGCTCGATGAAGCCGAAGCATTCCTCTTCGAGCTTTCGGAAACCAGGCATCGCAAGAGCGCGCAGCCCATCAAGCAGCTTGCCTTCGACACGATGAAAATGCTGGACAAAATCAAAGACCAGCACAATGGACTAACGGGAGTAACCACCGGCCTGCTCGATCTCGACCAGATCACGAGCGGCTGGCAGAATTCGGATCTCATCGTGCTCGCGGCGCGGCCCTCGCAAGGCAAGACGGCGCTTGCGCTCAATTTCGCGCGCATTGCGGCGATGCCGGAACATGCGATGCCAAAAGTTCCGGTCGCGATTTTCTCGCTCGAAATGGGCGCGCAGCAACTCGTGCTGCGTATGCTTTGCGCCGAAGCAAAAGTCGATATGCAGCGCGCCCGTAAAGGGCAAATGAATGACGACGAATGGCGCCGCATGTCCATGACCATTGGCCGCCTTTCCGATGCGCCCATTTTTATCGACGATACGCCCGCGATCACGCCGCTCGAAATCCGCGCGAAAGCGCGACGCCTGAAAGCGCGGCACGGCATCGGACTCGTCATCGTCGATTATTTGCAGCTTATGAGCGCGGGCAAGTCCATGGAATCGCGCGAGCGTGAAATTTCGATGATCTCTCGCTCGCTCAAAGCGCTCGCGAAAGAATTGAACATCCCCGTGATGGCGCTCTCGCAACTCAATCGTAGCGTCGAAAGCCGCAACGATCGCCGCCCGCTCTTAAGCGATCTTCGCGAGTCCGGCGCCATCGAGCAGGATGCGGATGTCGTTATGTTTATTTATCGCGCGGAGACGTATGGCTTGGAAAGCACCGTCGTCCGTGGCGAAACGGTGCCCGCGGCGGGCGTCGCGGAGATTATCGTCGGCAAGCAGCGTAACGGTCCCATTGGTGAAGTCGCCGCGACGTTCCAAAAGCAATTTGGCCGCTTCGAGAACTATGCAAACTGGCCGGAGTTCGATTCAGGCGATCCGGCTACCGCCGGCCCGAATGCAGGACTTCCAGAATGGAATCAACAGCCCGCATCACCATTTCAACAATCTACCGCAAAAGCTTTTGAACCGAAGCGCGGCTCGACGGATGGTGAACCGGCGTTTTAATCGACGAACTCAGCATCTTCTTTTGGGGCGCGCAGTTTCGGAGCGTTTTTAGGGCTTCAGCAGGGAGATCATTCGAATTCTCGCGTCGCGATCTCCGCGGATCGCGGCCTTCATATCCTGTAGGAACATATAGGCATCCGGATCCTCGTCGAAAAGCGCGACCATCTCTTCGGCGGTTGCACTACGCAACGTGCCGTCTTCGCTGACTATTAAATGAGACTGACACTTGACGCATAGGGTATGCGAGCCGGCTTCCCCGGTTTCATGCAGCTTCGAGTCATCCCCGATAAGCGCACCGAATTTGTTTCCGCACAACGGGCATTCGTAGCGGAAACCGGCTTGTTCATTGGCTTCGATAATGGCAGCAAGGCTAATCTTCTCTTTCATTCCGATTCAAATTACGCCAACATTCGAATAATTCCATCCTAAGCGGAAGCGCTTGCTTGCGCCGCACGGTAAGCTCCTGAAATTCAAATTCGTGAGACGAATGACGGCCTTAAAAGGTTAGCAAATTCTGGAAAGCGAGGACGAATTCACCGTTCTCTCGCATGTTCATATTTCATCATTCGTAATTGTCTAAGAAGTCTCTCATTGTTCTCTCTGCTCCGTCCGGAGCGGGCAAGACCACCATTGCTCGCGAAATCCTCGCGCGGCATCCGGCGGAAGTTATCTTCAGCGTTTCCGCGACAACGCGCCCCATGCGCGCAGGCGAGCGCGATGGTGCCGACTATTATTTTCTAACGCGCGACAAATTCGAGGATCTTATTCACACGGGCGCGCTCATCGAGCACGAGGAAATCTTTGGGAATTATTATGGCACGCCGAAGAGCGAAGTCGAGCGGGCAAAACAAATGGGGAAGCGGCTCCTCTTCGATATCGATGTGAAGGGCGGCCTTTCCATTCGCAGAATATTTCTGAAGGAATCGCTTCTTATCTTTATCGCGCCGCCTGATATGCAGACGCTCGAGGCCCGTCTGCGTACCAGAATGACCGAGTCCGACGAGATCATAGGCCGCCGCCTCGAACGCGCCCAAATGGAGATGTCCATGATGGGCGAATACGATCATATTGTCGTCAATGATGATTTGGAACGGGCGGTGGGGGAAGTGGAAAGCCTCATTTTCCAATTCCCGATACCCGATGCCCAACACCCGAAACCCGATTCAAGAAACCCAACCCCCCCTTTGAGCGTTTGATGCCCGCTCCTCCAAATTCATAATTCATAATTCATCATTTCCAACCATGCCAATCAAAAACGAAAAGAAAATCGATAAGCAACACATGAGCATCCAGCCGGTCGATCTGGAAATGATGGCCCGGCGCGGCCAATCGCTCTATCAGGCGGTCGCTATCACCGCGCGGCGCGCACGGCAGATCAATGACGAGATCAAGACCGAGTACAATGCCCGTATCTCGACCCTCGTACCCGTCGAACTCGATGAAGAGGACGAGGAATTCGAGGCCCCGAATTTCGACCAGCTAAAGATTTCGCTCGAAATCGATAAGCTCGGCAAACCCACGCTCGAAGCGCTCGACGAATTCACCCATAACAAGCTCGAATACCGCTTCCGCGATATGGAAGCATAATGGCGCGGAGAAAGCGGAGTTTCCCAATACACAATTTGCAAGACGGCCCCCGAGTTTTCGGGGGCCGTCTTTTTTAGTGCGTGTACCACGGAATTGCATTTCGTGACCCCGCCGAAAATAGAGAGTGGTTGCGGAGTGCAATCGCACACTCTAGGGCACCTCTAATAACCTGGATTCCCGCATTCGCGGGAATGACAAAATGCGTAAATCATGGCGCGAAGCGCATAAAAACAATCGTTACTGTCATTCCCGCGAATGCGGGAATCCAGGCTTCGGAGTTTTTAGAGGTGCCCTCTACAACGAAAACCCATTTTACCGTCCCAATAAATTTTTCGGAATTTCTTGCGGCGGGCATTTTTTCTTCGTATCTTTGTAGTGCGGAGAACGTCGTTAGTTTTCTTCCGGACGAAGAAATTCGGCTTTTTCTCAAAATTCTATGGTATGCTCGTCGTGATTTCTTGTTACGGCGTGTGTTTCGATAAGCGCGGATTAGCTTACATTGATCGGAGCTTCACTTAAAAAGCTGGTTGCCTTTTTCGTGAAAAGCCGCGCCTCCAATTGAAATTTTTTTTTCGTCGCGCCGGAGCGTGTCATTGTAGTGGCCGCGGGCCATCCGGGCCGCTCGTGTACGCGCTCTTACGTTGAATTAGCTTTTTCTACACTAAATACAGCATCTAATCGTATGAAACGTTTTTTGTCAATGCTCGCAACCGGAGCAGCAGCAGCGATGCTTGCGCTCGGTCTTTCCGCCACCGCTCACGCGCAGCTCACCCGGCCCTTCGGCGCTGGGGCACTTGTATTAGACGATCACCAAGCCCCTCCGCACACCCTCGCGATCGAAACGCCGCAATTTCCTTCGGCGGAGTGGACCGCCTGGGCTGCCGGCGGGTTCCAGAATTTATTCATTCTACCCGTGCCGCCCACGGCCGGGGCGCAGGCGGGCTTCATTTTTCCAGGGCCGCTTTCCGGATCCATCGTGCCGGAAATTGCCTACTGGGTCCCGCCGGGGCAGAATGGCTTCAATAACAATGGCGGTTTCACCGGCGCGTGGGATCACGCCACCAAGGCTCAGCTCAACATCCCTACCATTACGGGAGTTGGCTTAAACATCATCCCGAAGGGCGATGGCGCGAACGGACTCGTGGCTTCGATGGCGCAGGACGATGGAACGACCTTCCAGATCAACACCACCACGCCCGTCTTTACCGTGGATGATGCCACGGGCAACACGGCGGTCTTCGGCACGCTCACCGTCGGCGGCGCGACGCAGATCAACAATACCCTCGACGTAACGGGTGTTTCAACGACGAACGGCATCACGGACGCTGGCGGCATCACGACAACGACGCTCGGTACATCGAGCGACATCACCGACGGCGGTGCGTTGACCGTGACGGGCGCAAGCACGCTCAACGGCGCGACGCAAGTTAATAACACGCTGGGCGTGACGGGCGCGACGACAACAAACGGGATCACGAACACCGGCGCGATCAGCACGGGTACGATGGACGCCTCGGGCGGCATCAGTGTAGCCAGCGGCGCGGCGGCGGACGCGGCCAATACCATCCAGTGGGAGAGCGGCAACAACGGCACACTCACCACAGCGGCGCTTTCGCCAGCACAGACGTGGACGCTCCCGAATGCCAGCGGAACGATTTCTCTTGGCGGCATCACGAACGGCACGACAAACAACTCGACGCTTCGCTGGGACGCGGGTTCGAACGCGTGGCTGGAGAATACTGGCGTGCTCGCCGACAACACGAGCGATCTCCAGGTTAACGGCACGCTCACTTCGAACGGCAATTCCAATATCGGAAATGGCTCCGGACTTACCAACGCGTTCGGAAGCGGCGGCGGGCTGACCACGAACACCTTCGGCGATAATAATGCGGGCGGAACGAATAAATTCGGCGATGAGAATGCCTCGGGAACGAACAACTTCGGTTCGATTTGGAACTCGGCAGTCGCAGGCGGAACGAATTGGTTCGGGTATAGTAATTCGACCACGGGCGCGATGACGAACAACTTCGGCACCGCGGGCGGGGCGACGAATGTGATCAACAACTTCGGAAATGCCTTAGCTCTTGGAGACGATGTTTCCAACACGATCGGGTCCACGGTATCTGGTTCGGTGGTCATAAATGACATGGAGGGCCAAAATGGCTTCGGCGCCGCCAATAGCATTGGGACCGCGAACGTTACAAACAATGCGACCAGCATCGGTAACGCGAGTTCCACGCTCACGCTCACCGGCGGCTCAACCTGGGGCGTAACCAATGCGGGCGCGGCGACCTTCACCAGCCTCAATAATTCCGGCGGCGGCATCACGAACGCGGGCGCGATTTCCGGCGCAACCGGAATCACTTCGAGCGGCACGATTACCTTTAGCGGCCTGACGGCACAGCCAGGCGTAGTGCATAACGACGCGGGCGGCGTGCTCTCTTCGAGCGCCATTGTCAACGGCGATCTTACGAACGGGGCGTATTCGAACATCACCGGCCTGGGCGCGCAGTCACAGGCGCTCGATATGAATTCGAATCAGATCAACAATCTTGCGGATCCCACGTTGGGAACAGACGCGGCGAACCTGAATACGGTGAATACTGCCGTCAACACGGCGGTCACTGGCACCACGAATACCCTTGCGATCTTCACCGCCGCTCATGTCGTTGGTAATTCCGGCATTACGGAGACGGGTGGCATCATTCATTCGAATGACGCTATCGAACTGGGTGACGCCTCGCATCAGGGCATTCTCCGCTTGTACAATGGTGGCGGTAGCGACGTCACCATTGCCCCGAATGGCGCGAATATTCTCGACGTCAACAACAGCTTCCAGGCCGATGGAAACATCAATGCGAATACCGGCGGCATTCTGACCGCCGGCGTGACCCGCATCGATAACTCGGGCAACGGCACGCTCGGAACACTTTCGACAAGCGGGCTGGCGACGCTAAACTCCGCCTCGGTAACGACGACGTTAGGCGTGACGGGCGCGACGACAACAAACGGGATCACGAACACCGGCGCGATCAGCACGGGTACGATGGACGCCTCGGGCGGCATCAGTGTAGCCAGCGGCGCGGCGGCGGACGCGGCCAATACCATCCAGTGGGAGAGCGGTAACAACGGCACACTCACCACAGCGGCGCTTTCGCCAGCACAGACATGGACGCTCCCGAATGCCAGCGGCACGATTTCTCTTGGTGGCCTGACGAATGGCACCACGACGAACTCCACGCTTCGCTGGGACGGCACGAAGTGGGCGGAGAACACCGGAGTGCTCGCCGATGCAACGAACGATCTTGCCGTTTCCGGCAAGGTCGGTATCGGCCAGTTGCCGGGCGCGGATGCGCTCGATGTGACGGGGAATTCAGTTTTAACCGGAACGCTTCAGGTTACCGGATCGACCTATTTGGCAACGACGAGCCCCGGACAGGTTGGCGTCGGCCTGACCAATCCGTTTGGTTCCGATGAGCTGAGTAACACGGCCACGAATACGGTTGGCTCGGACAATCTGGGGAACGCCGGCACGGCGGGATCCTTTGCATGGGTATCGGGCGACGTGGGTTATACCGGAACATTTTACAACCCCGGCACGAGCGCCGGCGCCGATGGTGTAGAAATCAAGGTGGCTGGAAACGCCGCGAGCAATATTGCCCTCGATGTTTCGCAAAATGCAGCACAAGCAACGCAGGGAACCGCGCTCTTCCAGGTCGAAGGTAGTGGCGCGGTGAACGTTCCCAACGGTTTGCTCACGACGGGCGCGGGTATTGCGAACACCGGCACGATCACCTCGACAAGCGACATTTCGACGAGCGCGGGTAATATCACCTCCAGCGGCACGGTCACGGCGGGCACGGGCCTGACGGTAACTTCCGGCGGCGCGACGATCTCGGGCGGCGCTTCGATCTCGGGCGGCCTCAATAATAACGCCGGCGGCATCACGAGCGCCGGAGCGATTTCGGGCGCTACCGGTATCACGTCGAGCGGAACGATTACGTTCAGCGGCCTGACGGCACAGCCGGGCATCGTGCATAACGACGCGGGCGGCGTGCTCTCTTCGAGCGGAATCGCTGTTGGCGATATCACGCCGGGCGGAAGCAACACGTTCCTGAATACAGACAACAGCGGCAACGTTGGCTGGAACGCGCTGAATGTGGATGGAACCACGCTTCAAGGCAACGGTTCGAGCGGCGGTACGGCGCTGGCGATCAATCTCGATCATTCCAACACCTGGACGAATCTTCAAACGATCGCTCCTTCCGTTTCGCACAGCACGGCGGCCAGCTTGATCGTGGAAGCGGCGAGCGCGCCTGCTAACTACATTTTTGCTGTTACGCAGAATGGGTTTGTTGGACCGCAAGGAAAGTATCTCTCTGTTAGCAAGCTGGGGCAGGTAGATGTAGGTGATGGCGGAGTAGCCGGACAGCTTAACCTGCACACGGGCGCATCGAATCAAATGACTTCGCTGACCACTGCCGCGACGGCCGTTCGTAACGTTGCGTTCCCCGATGCAGGCGGCAATGTTGCCCTCACGACTTCCGGAGGCACCGCCCTATTCATCGGGCCGCTTACGGGTAATACCTACAATTACACGCTTCCCACATCGAGTGTTGCACTCATGTACAATACCGAAGCGGCGGGTGGGGATCTTTCGGGAACCTATCCGAACCCAACCGTGGCGCAGGTCAATGGCGTGGCCTATCCCTCCGGTCCGAGCACGAACACCGTGCCGGTCGTGACGGCAGCGAATACGGTTACTTATGAGGCAGTGCCGAATGCCGCGCTGGCCAATTCGACGATTGGTTTGACGAGCACGAACGGGACG
>DASRZC010000086.1:0-35953 GCA_035686785.1 Kapaibacterium sp. (SeqCode) | reverse complement strand
TACGCGGATACGATCACGGCGGAGCGTGTTCGCCGCGTAATTCAGGGCCGCGTAGGTCGGGCGTCCTCGCCCGACAATTCCCCTGCCGGGAAGGGGAAGTCGGGCGAGGACGCCCGAACTGCGCGTAGCATGGAGCCTTTGGGCGGTTCGTTTACGTATGTTACGCTGGGCGAAGAAATCAGCGAGAATGGAATGCTTTCGGGCACGGCGTTGCCTTCGTATGAAACGCTTGCCGAATATTGCTTTTTTACCGCGACGGGCAAGCCGTTCGATGCTAAAAAGTTAGACAAGAAAAATCGTTACATCGGCAGTACGGACAAATTCGATGTTTATCTTTTTTATGAGCCGGACGTGGCAAAGTTGAAATCGAACGAAACGGCACTGATGCTCGGATGGGTGGAACAACAACCCAAACGTGGAACGAAAAAAGGGCAAAAGATAAAATTAGTGTTCGCGCCGGTCCGCTTCGTCGGCCAGGAAATCTTAGATGACTACGACATCGAGTTCTGCCAGTTGCCGTGGGAGATTTATCGGAAATTGGAGGATAACCATGAAAGCTGAAATTATTCGGTCCTTAACACAAGACTTCGAGAGGCATGCGTATGAATTCGAAGGCGTCGAATGTTGGGACGCCCGGTCACTGCAGGCCCTGCTGGGTTATTCCCGGTGGGAGAACTTTGTAAAAGTCATTCAAAAGGCAAAAACGTCCTGCCAGACGTCCGGAACCGTGATTGACGACCATTTTCGTGAAATCACGAAAATGGTCTCGACTGGCTCCGACGCAAAACGCCCAATCGAAGATGTTCGATTAACACGTTACGCATGCTATCTTATTGCTCAAAACGGCGACCCATCCAAGGAGGAAATTGCCTTTGCCCAGAGTTATTTTGCCGTCCAAACGCGCAAGTTTGAAATTCTCGAACAACGAATCAATCAGATCGAACGCCTGCAAGCCCGAGGAAAGTTGACCGAGACGGAACGCCAGTTTTCGGGAATCATCTACCAGCGCGGAGTCGATGACAGGGGCTTTGCAATTATTCGGAGTAAAGGCGACCAAGCCCTCTTTGGTGGGCGAACCACGAGTGACATGAAAAAGAAACTCGGGGTATCGGAAAATCACCCTCTGGCGGATTTTCTGCCAACGATTACCATCAAAGCCAAAGATTTTGCAACGGAAATCACGCTGTTTAAGGTAAAAGAGGATGAACAGTTAATCGGTCAGACACTCATTCAATCGGAACATGAGAAGAATAATCGAGAAGTGCGTGGCTTGCTAACCAAGCAGGGTATTTATCCTGAAAATCTTCCCGCAGCCGAGGATATAAAAAAGGTGGACCGGGCAATGAAATCTGAAAGCAAGAGATTAGAGAGAGGAACAAAGCGGCTCGGAAGAAAAGCCCAACCCAACAATGACACTCCCGGTTTAGCAGAAGGATGATGCAACTCAAAACATATCAGGAGACGTGTATTCACGCGCTGAAAGATTTCTTCAGCGCGTTGAAGGACGATACCGGGCTTTCGCGCCCGCCTTCGGTGGCGTGGAAGGCGGTATCGGGAAGCACGAAAGAGTATCAATCCCTGGATGATGCATGTGGATATTCCGTTCCATTCGTGTGCGTTCAGGTCCCTACCGGCGGTGGCAAAACCCTTCTCGCTGCGCATACGGTCGATATTGCAAAAGAATTTGTAACTCCAACGAATACGGGGTTGGTGCTCTGGATCGTACCTACCAACCAGATTTATACCCAGACGTACAAGGCGCTTAACACAAGGGATCATCCATACCGTCAGGTTCTGGATCGCGCATCCGCCGGAAAGACGAAAATTATCGAGAAGGAAGACAAATTCACTCCGAGTGATGTGGAGGAAAATCTTGTCGTGCTTCTGATGATGATGCAATCGACCTCCCGGCAATCCAAGGAGTTCTTGCGGATGTATCAGTCGTCGGGATTCGCCAATTTTTTTCCGAAAGAGGATCGATTAGACCAGCATGAACTCCTGATCGAGAAGTACAAATTGGAATACGATAGGATGTTCTCTCAGCGCCAAATCAAGGATTCGCTTGGGAACGTAATTCGCCTGTTGCGTCCCGTGATTATCCTGGACGAAGGTCACCGAGCCAAAAGCGATTTACAAGTGCGCACGCTTGCAGGGTTCAACCCCTCGGCCATTGTGGAGTTTACGGCAACGCCGCATAAATTGAGCAACGTCCTTGTGCGCATCACCGGCAAACAGCTACTCGCGGAAGATATGGTGAAGCTTCCGATCAACGTGCAAAATGTTGAGCACGTCGAATGGCGGGATACGTTACTTGCGGCAAGAACGCGGCTGGACAACTTGAGAGACCACGCCAAAGACTATTATAAGCGAACGGGAAGATATATCCGCCCTATCTGCCTGATTCAAGTGGAGCGAACGGGAAAAGATCAGCAAGGCAAGGATTTCATTCATTCCGAACAAGTCAAAGCGGAACTTAGAAAACTCGATGTTGCGGAAAATGAAATTGCCATTCAATCGAGCGAGAAAAAGGAACTTTCCGTATTTGAAGATGCGAATGGTTTACTCACGAAGAATAACCACGTTCGCTATATCATCACAAAAGAAGCTCTGAAGGAAGGATGGGATTGCTCGTTCGCGTATGTGCTTTGCCTGCTGAATAATCCCAAATCGAAGACCGGCGCGACACAGCTTGTCGGGCGAATCATGCGGCAGCCAGATGCGCGAAAGACGGGCGTCCCTGAACTCGACCAATCTTACGTCGTGAGTTACCGGCGTAACGGTGTTATAGACGAAATCAAGGAAGGCTTTGAACGGGAAGGAATAACAGGCATCGACAGCCAGATTCGGAACTTGAGCGCTTCTCAAAAAAAGGAGGTTCCGAAAACAGACTACTCCATTCGTGATGAGTACGAACGCGCGATGAAGCATTTTATCATGCCCGCGTTTGTGACGGTCACCAAAACGGGTGCTCGCCAGGTTGATTATTTGGCGGATATAGAATCGCGGATCGATTGGACATCCGTTGATATTTCGAAGTTCGTTACCAGCTTTCAGCTTAGCGCGATTCCGCTCGAATCGACGCAGGATAAATTGACGCTCAACGACGATGAAGATTTAATCTACGTAAGTCAGACGGGTGAGATAGTCAATACCTTCCAGGAGGCGACACCCGAATATCTTGCCTCGGATATTATTCATATTGTTCCGAATCCCTGGCAGGCTTATGAACTGGCAAAGAACGTTCTTGATGGATTCAAGGGGAAACCGGATGACCGATCATCCGTGGAAGAACAAATTCGCTATAATCTCTATAAAATATCGGAAGAACTTCGCACATCTCTTTATAATGAGCGTGAGAAAATGGCGAAGCAGATATTTCTCGAACTTCTTCAGAGCGAAGAGATTCGGTTTGTCTTTTTCACGGATTCATGGCGCCCACCTTCAACAAAATCGGCCCCGATCGAAGAATCTCCTTTTGCTCATCGCGCCCCTGCTCCTCCCGTGGTGAAAAAGCGCGGCGACCTCATGCAAAAAAGCCTTTTCGACGAAGAATCCATCATGGAGGCGGATTTCGATACGACTCTTGAAAAGGATGTTGCACTTTGGCTTGACTCACAAGAAAAGCTATTCTTTTGGTATCGCAATCTTTCAGGAAGAGACGGATATTTCTTGCAAGGCTGGCGTCCTCACAAAATTTATCCGGACTTTATTTCAACATCTCGGAGGCCAGACGGTAATTACGGGATTGACAAAGTCTATGTCATTGAAACCAAGGGCGATCAGTTCGGCGAGCAAAAAGAAGAATCTCGCCACGACCGAACCGGTTACACAAAATTCCTTTTCAATCTCTGTAATGAGGCGAAGCCGAAACATTTCTCGGAACTCGGCTTCGAAATGAATAGCAAGCCGATCACATTCAAGTTAGTCTCTCAGGAAAGTTGGGAGCAAGAACTTATGAAATTGATGGGCTGACTTAATGTTTTCCACCGAATCTGAATTTTTCCAAAAATCTTTCGGAACCCCTTGACGTACCGGGCAATGATGAATGATGAAGTATGAATTATGAGAGAAGAAGAAAATGTGAACGATTATTCATAAAAAACCTGAAACGGCTCAGAGAAAAGGTGCTCGTCTTCATGAAATCTTACATGAAAATTAAACGTATATCTCACCGCTGAAAAGTACTTGCGCTAAAGAAATTAGCGAAAACTGGCGAAAAAAGGCATAATTAATGAAGCACAAATGCGTGTGCGTTTTATTTTGTGCGGCGGGACCATTCAAATATGGAAAGCGTGCCGTTCGGCGCGAGTGCGCTAATGGGAGGCTTCTTTCCATAAGAACAATTTCGGCGGGTTCTGATTTTTTTTTCGTATATTTGTAAATCTTAAAAATAGACCTCATCAGAACCCACCGATAAATTGCTACTGAATTAACCCTGGGCACCGAAATAATGGTGCTCGAAAAAGCAGGTCACGAAAAAAGACCTGATGAAAGCTGTAACCTTTACGGCGTTCGTTAGTCTTTATTATAGAGCCGTCATGATGAACGGCGTTTTTTGAAAATAGTAGCAAAAACATTCTTTCAGAAGGACACTTGATACGGTACTCTGTCTGAAGCCGGGACGCTTTTGGCGTTTTCGGCTTTGGAGAGGCAAAATTGATTTGCCGCTTTGATCGGCGCGGACTTTTTCATAGCCCGTGCCAGCGCGAATGCGATGAGGGATTAATCCCGAAATTGCCCGCGCGATAAGCGATGCGCATTTCCGCCACGGCCAGAACCGGCCACGCTGGCGCGAAAGCAATGAGATCAAAGCGGCAAGTCACCATTTTTGCATCGATGAGCAATCATCCGCCTCTCCCTTGGCAGAGTCGTTCAATCACGTAACTTCTGAAAGACTATGTCAGCGACTCAATCCTCGATCAGCGTTAACCGGCTTAGCGATCATTCCGCTTCGCTACACTCTACTTCCTTACATTCCACCACTTTCCGCCGCCCGGGTTCGCGTGCGGAGCTGGCGCCGTTCGTCGATCTCGAATTCAGTTCGTATGCTCCTCCGGCGGAAGAGCCTTCGGAGCAGCGGATGGCGGCGCAAAATCCGGTGCCGGATTTAATTCCGGACGAGCTTTTTCAACTCCTCCGCTCGAACGATCTTATCAACGAGAAAGGCGTGCGGGACTATATCATCCGGCGCGCGTTCAAAGCGATGCGCGAGCAGCACGAGCTAAAAAGCTCCGAGGCGCTCGAACGCCTGCGCGCGGTCTATCCCTACCTCCAGATCGATACGATCCGGAAGATCATCTACCGGATCGGGCCGGGGAGTAACCGAAAGGTGTTTTAGGCATGTAGCCGTGACCTGAAGGTCACGGCTACAAGTTACTACGCTTCTCGCTTTTGTGGTGGAACTCGCTCTCCTTTTTTCCGAGCTTCGGAAAGACCGATGGCGATGGCCTGCTTGCGGCTCGTCACCGTTTTGCCGGATTGCCCGCTCTTTAGCGTCCCTCGCTTTTCGCGCTCCATCGCGCTCTCGACCGTTTTTTGCGCGGCCTTGCTATATTTTCGTGGCATGACAATAATTCACCTCCTTCCATGAAATTATACGCTCAAGAAGCGTTCCAAAAACCTTGAAAACAAAATCACGACGCATCCGTAAGAACCATTCGAAAGAACGGGAGTGTTCTTTCATCGCCCAAATCGAAGGGTAGAAAAATCAGCTACACCATTAGCTTTTTTTTTTACCCATGTCAAATTCTAATCGCTGTACGATTGTGCTCGGCGCCCAGTGGGGCGACGAGGGAAAAGGAAAAATCGTCGATCTTCTGGCCGCGAACGTCGATATCGTCGCCCGCTACCAGGGCGGCGCCAATGCCGGACACACCATTCAACTTCCCGATGGCCGCTCGTTCGTCCTCCATTTAATTCCCAGCGGAATTTTTCACGAAAACGTTGCCTGCGTCATTGGCAATGGCGTCGTGATTGACCCTGTCGCTCTGCTGGATGAGATTCGAATGGTCGAGCGCGAGGGCGTGCGCGTGCATGGCCGGCTTTTCATTTCGCATAACGCCCATCTCATCATGCCGTATCACAAAATGCTCGATCTGGCAAGCGAGCAGCGAATGATCGCGAAGGATGGGACTGCGGTGGGCACGACGGGACGCGGCATCGGACCGGCGTATGAGGATAAATTCGCACGGAAGGGAATTCGCATCGTTGATTTGCTCGACCGCGAATCGCTACGCGAAAAGCTACGCGCGAATATCATCGAGAAAAATGAGCTGCTCGAAAAATTCTATGGCGCCAGCGAGCTGTGCGATGTCGATAAAATCATCGCGGAATACGAAGTCTTCGACCGCGAAATCGATCCCTACATTACCGACACGGCGCTGATGCTGAACCGCGAAATCGCGGCGGGCAAAACGCTTTTGCTCGAAGGCGCGCAGGCCGCGCTGCTCGATATTGATTTCGGAACCTATCCGTATGTGACGTCGAGCAATCCGACGGCGGGCGGAGCCTGCACGGGCCTGGGCATTCCGCCGATGGCAATTGATAGCGTGCTCGGTGTCGCAAAAGCGTATGCCACGCGCGTCGGCAACGGGCCGTTCCCGACGGAACTTTTGGACGAAACCGGCGATCGCCTCCGCGCCGTCGGCCACGAATATGGCGCCACCACCGGCCGCCCGCGCCGATGCGGATGGTTCGATGCCGTCGCCGTGCGATACACGAATATGATTAACGGCGTTTCGAGCCTCGCGCTTACGAAGCTCGATGTCCTCTCCGGCTTGCCGGAAGTAAAACTCTGCACCCGGTATGAGCGCATCAGCGATGGCCGCGCCATCGAGAACTTCACGAATGATTTGCGGCAACTCGCCGATATTCGTCCTATCTATGAATCGTTCGTTGGCTGGGCCGCCCAAGCGCTCGAAGGCGCCACGAGCCGCGAAGAGTTACCCGAAGCCGTCCAGCGCTATTTAGACGCGCTCGAACGCGAAATCTTGTGCCCGCTCGAAATTATCTCCGTCGGCGCGGGGAGGGAGGAGACGCTGGGGGTGGGTCAACTTACGACGGTGTAGCGCCTGACCTTTAGGTCCGGCGAAAGGCAGACCGTACCGGAAGATCCGGTCCTACACGCTTATTTTGGATTGCGGCGATGAAACTTTCCACCCTCGAAATCCCACGTTATGGTTGTATGGCGCGCCGGCGCATCATGCAACATTAGAATTGTTCACCGTTTTAAACTATTTTTGGCTATGAAAAAAATCAGTACCATTCTTGCGGTTTTTTGCGCCGTTGTGCTGCTTGCAGCGCCACGCGCCTCTTTCGCTCAAACGATAGCGATAGATTCGGTCTCCGGAACCACGTTCTGTGCTGGTGACCCTTTTTCCGTCACATTTACAGTGACAGGCACTTGGGGGCATACAAATGCTTTCACGCTTCAGCTTTCGAATGACAGCGGAACGTTCGATAACGGTTTTACCAAATTGGGATCGGTTGTCGATACCGCACCAGGATCATTTACTATTAATACTTCCATTCCCGCGACTACACCCTACTCTTCTCATTATCGGGTTCGTATAATTGGAGCGTATCTCTACACGGTAAGCACGGATAACGGAAGCGATATTCGTGTCGGAGAGATGCCAACAAATTTCGTATGGGGGGGAACCAGCGATGGCCCAAAAAATACAGTGGCCATGAATGACCCGATCGGGTTAAACTTTAATGCAGTCAATATTCAAACGAACGACGACACCGTCTATATCGATTATGGAAGCGGTGCTAGCCCGGCAACCATTGTCACATTATCACAGGCGTTCGGTGGCCCCAATGGACCAACCGTGACGTATTCGACGGGTGGCTGGAAGACCGTCACCCTTCGCAGCGTCGGTCCCGGTGGCTGCTCGGTCTCGGATACGTTCCATGTCTTCGTCTATGATTGTACTGATCCTATTGTTTCGCATGATGCGGTCATCGTTTCCAGCAATACGACCTTCAGCTCGAATAATGAATCGTACATGGCTTTTTGGGTAAATCCCGGAATATCGCTTACGCTTGGCGATAATATTGGCGATACGATTTATGCGGAGGCCGGAGCGAGTATCTCGGGACAGAATGGTGGCCAAACATACGATATCGAATATCTCAAGCCTGGTGCCACCAGCGATCCAGACTTTGGAGGCGTTGTAGTGTATGCACCCGGAGCCGGCGTAACAACCACAGGTCCGGAGGTTCAAACGCTCGAATGCTCCGATCTCGCGTTCGATTATACCGTAGCTCCGCCGAATTCGGTCATGCATATCAACGAAGCGGTCGCGCCAGCCGAACCGCTGACGCCAATCGAGATTTCGCCGAATCCGACGAGCGGCATCGTCTCGCTGCAAGGCGTTCCGGCAAATGCGAATGTAATGGCAGTGAATGTTTTAGGCGAGGCGGTGGAGGAAATGAAAGCGCCGGGAAGTGCAAACTTCACGCTCGATCTCTCGAAAGTCACACGCGGAACCTATTACATTCGAATCGCCTCAAATGGTAGCGTGACGACGAAGAAGATCGTGAAAGAATGATGCAGGGTTATATTGTAGTGTCGGGGTTCCCCCGCCTTCCCGCTGGACAAATGATTCAAAGTTTCCTTACAATGCGGCAGGCGCGGGGACCGCGCCACTGCAGTCGTAAAGGAGTCGGCAAATGCGGACTCCTTTTCACCGTATTTGCGCTCCTCTTTGCCGGCTGCTCATCTCCGAATGGCCCGCCCGCGACCGCAACAGGCGGCGAGAAACTTATGGGAACCGTCGAAGCATTTAGTTCTGCAAGTCCCACGTTACTTCCACCGGCTGGCACTGTGGTAAGTATTCAGGGCACGGCACTTCAAACAGTAGTCGATACCGCCGGGCATTTCGAAATCGATAATATTCCCGCCGGAGTTTATAATATTATCATTTCGAAGCCGGGATTCGATTCGATGGTTTATCCCGTGCATCATCTGAACGGCGTGGGAACCGACATTATCAACGATGCTTACGTCGTTCAGGAATCGACCGATTCGATTGCGCTCGCAGGAACATCTTCCGTTTTTACCGTCAGCGTAACGAAGCACGTTCTTGTCTATGATACAACGATCACGAATAACAATGGCAAGTTCGATACCACCTGGAACGCGGTCGATTCGACCGTGATAACCTATGATACGGTGGAAGATGCCAACGCCTTGATCCTGACGGGAAAGTTAATCGGCACGCTTGCGCCGGGAAGTATTTTCGTGTATAGCTCGCTCGATAGCACGCTTTTTCCAACGTTGCCCAGCCCGCAGTCTCCCGCCACGAGCGAAGATGCGTGGCTTGCGACCAAGCTTACCGATACAGCGTATCACCCCGCGTTTCAATCCCCGAAGATTACGAACGGAGTTTTCGTCGATACGCTCGCGCGCGATGTTGCTAATCTCATTCCATATTCCTTGCCGGGCGGGACGCCGGTTTATATTTACGTTGTTGGGCATTCGAACATGGCGGGCCTGCCCACGACCGGTGGAGAATACCAACACTTCAGCACCACGCCGTTTGGGCCACAGGCGGTGAGATTTAAATACGTAGTACCATAATAAAAAATTATAATTATGGAAACTCTGATTATATTTATAATAACGTCATTGCGAGGAGTCCCGGAGGGACGACGAAGCAATCCGTTCACATTCAGCAGAATCCCAACGGATTGCTTCGTCGGAATCACTCCGCTTCGCTCCGTGATTCCTCCTCGCAATGACGTGATAAAATAGCTTTCGCGAATGGACGCCGAGCGCAAACAGCGATTTTTGGAACTTCTTGAGCCGGTCTATCCGAGGCTCTCGCGGTATGCGCTTGCCATGACGCGAAACCGCGAGGAGGCGAAAGACCTCGTGAGCGAAGCGGTGCTCGTGGCGCTCGAACGATTCGACACGATCCGGGATGAAGCCGGGTTCCCGGGATTTCTCTATCGCATCGTAGCCCGCACGTATAAGCATTGGCACCGCCGCGACCGGCGCTTCACTGCGATCGACAAAATCAAATTGGAAGCTATTCTCGATCTGCGCGCCATGCCGGATGTTGCCGCTGAAATTGCGTTGGTGCGCGCAGCGCTCGACCGATTGCCTATAAAAATGAAGGAGGCGATTTTGCTTTTCGATGTCGCCGATCTTTCGCTGGAAGAAATTAGAAAAATTCAGGGCGGGACGCTGAGCGGCGTTAAAAGCCGCCTTCGCCGCGGCCGCGAAATACTCCGCGCCACGCTTGGCATCGATGCCGAGCCAACGCCAGGCCGCAAGACCGATGGGAACAAAAGCAACCGAACAGACCAATCACACATCATTCGAATGGAGGCGATAGAAACGTATGCGCTCTAATCCATACCCCACCTATATCGACGCGCTCGATCGGACGGAACCCTATCCGCCCTTTGGAGAGATTCGCGAGCTTGTCCTCAAAAACGAGAACGCGCGAAAGGCCATCGTGCCTTCGTTTTATCGTTATGCCGCCGGAGTGGTGCTGCTCGCCGTGCTCGCGGCAGGGTTTGGCGGGTATCTCCTTGGAAATAATTCTTCGCCCATGGCCCGAGCGAACACTTCCTCGAGAGCGGCGCGGGTTCTAAGCACGAGTATTCCTTTAAAGCCAATTTTTTTCACACCTGCAATCAGTCGATCGAGCCTAACCTTTCCACGAAAAAGCGCCGGGAACGAAGTTCGTATAAACGATGCCAACTCTGAAGCGCCTTCCGTGCAGTCCAAAACCCATCCGACGATTGCACTTGTGAACCCTATAACGGAAGTATCGAATAAAGAGGCATCATATAAAACTCCTTCTTCGCTCACAGCCATTCGGTTGAATTCCACGATCCCCGATCCAACGAGCACAGAAAATTGGAGCGTATTTGTTGCCGGCGGAACCGCGCCCTCTGGAATGGCTGCGAATGGCTCTCTTTGGAATTCGCTTTTGGACGCGGCGGGCGTGCGGTATAATGTGTCTAAGAATTCGTCGCTCGTTTTTGCACTGCGGCAGACTTCTTTTCGTGAACCGCACAGCGGACAAAATAACACTCTGCGAGATACCATGCTAACGGCTGGCGGCCAGATGTACCGCGCAACCATTGGAGGCACTTCACCAACAACGACCCAGGAAACAGCGCAGGTATTTTCGTTGGACCTTGGATACCGGTTCGAATTATTTCCCGATGCGGAACTCTCGCCCTGCGCGGAAGTTCTCGCGGGCGCCAGCGCCTCCGGGTTTCTCACTTCGGAAGCGGCGGGTATTCAATACCGATTCTGGAACCCATTTACACTCGATCTCTCCGCGCGCGCCGTTCAACTCTATTCACGTTCCTCCCCGATGAATACAATGGAACTAGAATCCGCAATCGGGTTCGCGTGGTAAAGAAGCAACTTCTCTCCCAGTATGGCAAAACCGAATACTGGATGTTGAGAAATTTTTAAAAAATATTGCCTAATAACTTGACTTTTGCTTTGTAGTGTGTATATTAGTACGGGACTTTGATAGGCACCCATTCCCATTGGCAAATAAGAAGACGAGAATCATGAATTATGAAACCCAAATTGGCGATTTTGAGCTGGATTCGAGGTTGAAAATGAATATGAAAACAAAAACAAAAAATTAAAGCGTGGTTTTGAGGGAGAACACCCCCGGGATTGGGACATAACCCATGCCGCCCCTGTTACAAGGCGGCTTGAAACAACGGGGTCATAAATAGGTGGGATTTTATCCTCAGAATAACCGCTGGCAGTGCGGGCCGTTTGCGCTGAAGCACGCACTGGCGATCGTCGGCCATTTTGTCGATGAAGGCTCGATTACCCGTGCCGCGCGGACAACGAAAGAGGGCACGGACGAGAAAATGCTCCGTCGCGCCGCCGAGCGATTCGACTCCCGGCTCATCGAGGTTCGGCGATTTACCGAGGCCGCGGCATTCAAGGCGCTGAAAGCCGCGCTGACGAAGGGTTCGCCCTGCATGATTTGCATCAACCAGTGGGGACATTGGGTAACTATTGTCGGCTTCGATGCGAAGAGCGAGCGGTTCGTCGTGATCGATAGCGAGAAAGACCCGGTCGTTCGCATTCCGGCGTGGAGTGAGCTAAAGCGCCGATGGGTCTTCAACGAATACGACCGCGAGGGGAAGCTCAAGCAATTTTACGATTTGTATGTGCTCAAGCCGAGGTTCCGGGTGCATTCGAAAGCGAATTTTTCTATCAAGCGAGCGCAATTTTTGCGGCGCGCCGGGAACGCGACGTTCGTCAAGCATTTCGATGAGTATGTGAGCGACCTGCTCAATATCGCGAAGCCCACGCCGTCCCGGGATGGCAGCGCGGCCGTCATTTCGATGGCCGAGTTTCTCCGGCGTCACCGCAAGATGCTGCTCGATACCGTCCGCTACTGGCATGGCCAAACGACCGACGCGAAGCTGCGCCGCGTGCTGGACAACATGCGCTTCGTCGCGGAAACCTACGGCCTCGTGATCCGCCAGGAAGACGAGAAGCGGACTATCGCCAGCTTCGCCGCGCTCCTCATGGCCTGGGCCACGACACACGAGCCTTTGGAAGAAGCGCTGTATGGGTGAGTGGCGAACGGCGAGTGGAGAGTGTCGACTGGAGAGTGGCGAGTGGAATCACAACAGAAAATTTGAATGGATGGGGTCGGCGAAGACATCGGGAAAGAGAGGGCCGATAGCGCCTCGATGTCTTCGTCGAATGGGAAACCCCGGAAAGCAGGCTCGACCGGTATATGAAGTGCTGTTCGATCGATCATCGGAAGACTCATAATGCGTGAAATGGAGTAAAAGGACAACCGGGAACCCGGATGGTGAAAGTGGTGAAGGGATAGACGCAGAACCAGGATTTTCAGGATTAGAATGATTTACAGGATAGACTCCAAAGCCCCTCCGAAATTCGGAGGGCTTTTTATTGCCGGCGGCAAGAACTAAAATACCGCGTTCGGCCATTAGTAGGCCGCGATATGTCAGGACACTCCAAATGGTCGCAGATCAAGCGCAAGAAAGCGGTCACGGACCGCAACCGTGGGCGGCTTTTTACGCGGCTTATCCGTGAGATTCAAATCGCCGCGCGCACGGGCGGCGGCGACCCGGAGGGCAATCCGCGCCTGCGGTTTGCGATCGAGCAGGCGAAGAAAAGCTCGATGCCGGCCGATAATATCAAGCGGGCGGTTGCGCGGGGCGCGGGCGGCGAGGGTGCTTTGGCGCTCGTCGAAGGGAGCTATGAAGTCTATGGTCCCGGCGGCGTGGCCCTCATCATCGAGACTGCGACGGACAACAAAAACCGGACGGTCGGGGAAATTCGGCATGTCCTCGGCAAGTATGGCGGGAATCTGGCGGAATCCGGGTCGGTCAGTTGGATGTTTGCCAAGACGGGCATGATCGCCATTCCGCGCGAAGCGATTAGCGAGGAGCGCCTCCTCGAACTGGCGCTCGAAGCCGGCGCGGAAGATATGCGGACCGACGATCCCGATTTTTTTGAGATACGAACCGCACCGGAAGATTTCGAGCGTGTCCGCGATGCGCTCACCAATCAAACGGTTGCGATCGAGGATGCGAAGATCGCGATGGTGCCCGCCAACTTAGTTGCGGTCGCGGGAACGGACGCGGTAAAGCTGACCAAGCTGATCGAATTGCTCGAAGAGAATGACGATGTGCAGGAAGTTTTTTCGAACGCGGATATAGATGAGGCCGCGCTGACGGAGGCTTAAGAGATACATCTCGCGCGGTAGTGTCCGCGCGAATGGTTGCGAAGAACGGTGCGTGCGAAAACCGGTTGCGAAAAAAGTCGGTTGCGAAAAAAGTCGGTTGCGAATGGCTCGTGAATGGGCCTTGCGGAATAAAGTTATGATAACAGCTATTCTTATCGTCCAGATGCTGGTGAGTCAGGGTTTTGCTGCGAATTGCAAAACTCTTCCCGGCGAAGACCCCGGATTTTTGGGGTTCCGGCTCGGAATGAGGGCCTCGGCGGCGCTGCGTCACGAAGGAAAAAAAACCGACGTGCTCGATCGCCTCAAGTCCCATTCCGGTCAGCGCGTTATTTCCGACACCATTCCCCTCACGTCTTGTAAACTACCGATGCGCCGTTCCCTCGGCTTCGACTCCACCGGCACGCTTACCGCCGTCGGGATTACATACAAAACAACCCCCGACCGCATTCAGGATGCTCGCGACTGTGCATACAAATGGCTCTCGAATATGTATGGCCCGGCAACGGATGAGGCCATCCGCGATAGCACGAAGCAGGAAGTATGGAAGTTTGGTCCCGCACAACTTACGCTCGAAGCAAGAGGCTATAATGCGAGAGATTATTTCGTGTTGATCTATTATTATAAGGGAGATTTGTCGGAGAAGACTCCGTGATAGTCCGCTTGGAATGCTTGGGGTGCGCAAGCGTTTTTAGGCACCCGGTTTGTTAAAGCGATGGTATGAAGAAGATTTCTCATGGGCTTGCGACGTATCACAAAAAGCGCCGCTTCACAAAAACGCCGGAACCAAAAGGCATCGCCGAAGAAACCAGAACGATCGTCAAGCATCGCTTTGTCATCCATGAGCACCACGCGACGCAGCTTCATTTCGATCTTCGGCTGGAAGCCGAGGGCGTGCTGAAATCCTGGGCGGTTCCGAAAGGCCCCTCGATGAACCCGAACGATAAGCACCTCGCCGTCATGGTCGAAGATCATCCGATTGAATATGGAACCTTTGAAGGCTCAATTCCCGAAGGAGAATATGGCGCAGGCCAGGTTCGCATTTGGGACAAGGGAACGTATGAAGAAATCGGCGAGCCGCTTGTTGATCAGATCGAGCAGGGAAAGATTACGATTATTTTTCACGGTAAAAAACTGAGGGGCGAATTTCACATGGTGCAAATGAAGGGCCGCGGAGAGAAGAATTGGCTCCTTTTCAAACACAAGGACGAATACGCCGACGAAAATTGGGAACTGGAACCCGTTCTACATTATGGTTCGCGCGCGCAAGCGCCAGCACGCAAAAAGAAAGAAGACGTGGGTGCCAGAGCGCTCGAACGATTGGTGAAGCAATCGAAGCAGAAGAGGGTAAAGGGTAGAGGGTAGAGGGTATTTTGAACCGCTCTACCCTTTACCCTCTACCCTAAAAAACCAATGGCAGCGAAATCTCCAATAGCCTCCATTCCCGGCGCGCGCAAAGCGGCGATGCCGCGTGCGGTCGAGCCGATGAAAGCCGTGCTCGTCGATCAGCCATTCGATCGAGAAGGATGGATTTTCGAGGATAAGTACGATGGCATTCGCGCCGTGAGTTATATCCGTGGCGGGAAATTGGAAATTCTCTCCCGAAATCAAAAGCCAATGACGATGCGCTATCCCGAGTTAACGGATCTTCCGAAATGGGTAGCGGCTAAAGAAGCGATATTGGACGGTGAGATTATCGTGTTGAATAAAAAGGGGATCGCGAGCTTCCAGGATTTGCAGGCGCGCTTCGGCGTTACGAATAAGAGCGCGATCGAGCGCCTCGTAAAATCGCAGAAGATCGTTTATTTCGTGTTCGACCTGATATATGTTGACGGCTATGATTTAATGCCAGCGCGACTGCTCGACCGCAAAGCAGCGCTCACGAAAATTGTACGCCAGCAAGAAGTATTTCAAGTCGCCCCGCATATCGTTCGCAAGGGAACGAAGCTGTTTCGTGCGGCCGAACGGCAGCATTTGGAAGGTATCATGGCGAAAAATGGCGAGAGCCGTTATGAGCAGCGCCGGTCGAGCGAATGGCTGAAGATCAAAACAACGATGCGGCAGGAGGCGGTGATTATTGGCTATACCAAACCGCAGGGAAGCCGCGAATATTTTGGCGCGCTGGAATTGGGACTCTACGACAACAAGCGTATAGTCTCCGTTGGCAAAGTCGGCACGGGCTTCGACCGCGCGTTGCTCAAGGAACTATACGAAAAAATGCAGCCGCTGAAAGTAGCGTCGCCGCCGCTCGATTCTCCTTCGCCATCACGAGGAAGCCGCGAGGTGCAGTGGCTCAAGCCAAAACTCGTCTGCGAAGTGAAGTTCACCGAGCGAACGAGCGAGGGAAGCTTCCGGCATCCGGCATTCGTCGGGCTGCGTTACGATAAAAAGCCTACGGAATGCACCTTCGAGCAACCGCGGAAAACAAAACATACGGTCGCCGCCGCGGAGAAAAGAGGTTCTAAACTGCGATAATCTTCGATGTTTAGTCTTTTCCTACCCGAGCAATGCCTGCATTGCGAGCATCCCACGGTTCGCGCGCGCAATCGCGGCGCGAAGGATAGATTATCACGCTATCTCTGCGAGGTCTGTATTCGAATCCTGGATTACCAGGAAGCGCCCGGCGAAGCCTCCATCCGCAATCAGTTTTATCTCGTGGCCTCACAACTCGAGGTAGCGCATTGCCGTAGCGCGTATTCGTTCGCCGCCAATTCTCCGGTCCAGTCGGTCGTCCATGCGTTCAAATATGACGGGATGCCTCGGCTCGCCGCGCAATTCGGGCGCTCGATTGCGGGGCTTGCGCCGCGGGAGACGCAGATCATCGTTCCCGTGCCGCTGCACCGGACTCGGATGGCCGAGCGCGGATATAATCAAGCCGAAATGATGGCGAGCGGAATCGCGGAGCGGCGCGATGCGGCGATCATACGCGCGCTCAAACGCACGCGGCCCACGCCATCGCAGACACAGCTTTCCATTCCCGAGCGCATCGAAAATGTTCGCGGCGCCTTTGCGCTTTCGCGCCATGCTCGTGAGATTGAAGGCAAGCACGCGCTCATCGTCGATGACGTAATGACGACCGGCTCGACACTCGCCAGCGTGGCGGAGACCTTGCTCGAAGCAAGGCCGAAGTCGATCAGCATCCTGACGCTGGCGGTCGCCGAATGGAGTTGATAAAAAAACGAAACGCCGGTTTTGGCCGGCGTTTCGTTCAAAAAAAATTTTCGATTAATTTATCGGTTGATGATCATCGTCCGCGTCGCGGTGAAGTCGCCGGACTGGAGTTTGTAGTAATACATCCCGTTCGGCAGCGTGCCAGCATTGAATGTCGCGGAATGCTCGCCCGCGCCCTGCATGCCATTCACAAGTGTTCCCACCTGTTCACCGAGTGTGTTATAGACCGTAAGCGAAACCGGGCCGCTTTGGGCGAGATTATAAGGAATCAGGGATTCAGAATTTACAGGATTAGGAAAATTCTCGGCAAGCCGGTAACCCGATAAGGGATTATCATTAACACCAGAAGAAGTGCCGTGCAAATACGCAATCATAATCATATTGCCAAAATACGCTTGCGTGGGATCGGCGGCAGTCGGAACATCGGTCGCATATGCTTGACTTTCAACATTATTATCATCCGTCAATTGTAAGTAGTAAGTCCGATTAGCAACAGTGTCGATAGTGTACGGAGATTGATAAGAGTTGAGATCCGCCTCCATCTGGAATTGCAGGGTATCGCCCGAAATTCCCGGGCCTTGTGCTTGAGCAATGATAGAAAAAATATTCCTATTCAAGCGCTTTCCGCCAGGTCCGAACCTCGCAGTGACGGTATTCAAAATTCCTGGGCCAATCGAAAGGCTGTCGGCGGTAAGGATGGCTTTTGCGATGGTGTAACCACTTGGCACGACGGACTGGCCATAATAATCGACGAATGGAAGAACGGTGCCGCTTGTGGTCGGGCGATCCCAGACTGGTTCAACCTTAAAAAGCAAAGTATCTCCTTGCGTGAATGAGTAAGGAATAAATGTCAATTTAACACTATCGATGTATGCCGTATTTTTTGTAAGGCTCGTCGTAAAGCTTTCCGCCATTCCTTTGACATAGAACGTGACGGTGGTATCAACCCCGTTTAACTTGATGGTTTCCGTGGTATCGCCAAAGGCATCAAATAGATACCAGCCATTACCACCAGTAACATTTGGATCGGTGGTGTCCGTATAATTCGAATCAGCTTCGACAATGGAAGAAAGTGGAATCATTCCTCCATTCTTCATCGGAAGAAAGATCGGAGAAATATTCGCATTTCCGCGCAGTGAAGCGGCGGTCGCTGGGGAAAAGGATCGAGTGGAAAGAGGGTGAAATTCCTTTACCATTCGCACCTGCGCGTTAACCGTAACGGCAAAAGAAACAACGGTTGCAAAGAACAATATCATACCAAAACGTTTCATGATGTTCGAAAATAAATTAAAAAGCCGATTGTGTGGGTGAGAATCCAGTGAATTCCATTCTCCCCCGTTTTTTGCGTGCAGTGATAACCCGTAAATGAAGAAAAAGTTGCTATAAAAACACCGGAGGGGTGTCTCCATAACATAAGACACTTAGGCCACCCCCAAAATTTCGGTCAGTTTGGTGACATTAAGGAGGTGCTGAAGCTGCTCGCCGGGGGCATTCAGCCGGAACTCCGCGCCATGCTCCAGCGCCGCTTGCCGCGCGGCGATGAGCATTCCAAGGCCGGAGCTATTGACGAAGCCAACGCCGGCGGCTTCTATCTCGATGCTCTTGAAGTGCTGCTCGGCGAGTTGCTCTCGGAGTTCCACGGCGAATTTCATGGCGTCCGCGCCGCCGATGAGATCGCCCGAAAGCCGAATGCGGAGATGGCCGAGGGAGGGTTCGAAGGTTGAGGTCATACTATGCAAACAGCACGATCTCGGAGATAGATTCGCGGCCGCTTTGTAGCCGTGACCTTTAGGTCACGGCGTAATTATGATAATTGCTTCGCTTCCGTGACCTGAAGGTCACGGCTGGGGAGTCGCAGGTGCGGCCGCCGGTGGCTGGTAGCCGGATTGAATTTCGGGATGGCGAATCAGCCCGCCCTTATATGCCGCGATGCTGACGAAATAAATATCGACTAAGCCGATCACGAGGCAGGCGATCATAATCCACTTGTGTGGCTCTTTATGGTGCTGCACGTAATCGCCGATGGTTTGCTCGCCACCCGGTTTTCGCCAGGCGAGAATCAGGCCCAGTAATGCGATTGCTCCCAGGACTAACGAGACGTCCATCGCCGTATCGCCGGCATCGGCATGATCGCTGATCTTTTGCCGCTCGACACCCGGAATGTTTTTCGCGACGTGCTCCGCACCATCGCCGGTGTAGTCGGTGGCATAGGCGGCAAGCCCCGTGAGCACGAACGCGATAAGCGCTGCCCGTTTTAGTTCCGCGTTCTTCCGCGCCATCGCATACAGCAATAGCATTACGGACGCGATGCTCCCCACGACGGGAAGGTGATTGAGAAGAAGATGCAGGTGTACCGGGGTGATTCCAAACATGGTTTTAGATTCTGATTTTGGGGAAGCTCTGATCAAATCAGCTTTTAAGGTCATTGCAAGGAACGCAAATCGACCGAAGAGAGATTCGCTTGGTCCCGAGGAATCGAGGGAAGCAATCCGTTGATTTTACAACGGATTGCTTCGTAAGATTTTTCTCCCTTCGGTCGAAAAATCTTCCTCGCAATAACATCTTACAAAAAGCTAAATCAAAATTCCTTTATTTGCGAAAACGTATTCAGTTTTCTTTCCAAACTAAACTAATGTCATTAATACTCCCAGGGACAATGAGCATTCGAGTTGTAAGAAGCGCCTTTTCTCATCTTCCCTAACTCCAGGACCGGCAGTTATTTACTGAACTTTATCTCGGCTATCGAATGTATCTAATAGAAACATATCAACAAATGAAACAAGTATCAAAAAATGTTGAAATGTTGATAAGTCAGAATTCAGAAAGCCATTGTGGATAAGAATCTGCGTTTTTGGCATTTTTTCTTGATTTACCTCTTGACTTTTCCCAAAAAGTTTTGTATATTTGTCAACCGGGCTTCGTGTACACTTTGTGTACATCTCGGAACGGAGCCGGAACTTCGGCAAATTAGGAGGCAAAATGATCGCAACACTCGACCGGTTGATGGCACTCAACCAAAAGCTCCATGACGCGGAACGGACGCATGAAAGCGACCCGATCTACGTCGCACTCGATCTCAATGAGGTCCATTTGCTCGAGCGGACGCTTGAAGTCTATTTTGACGAACTGGACCCGATGGATGCCCGCTATGCCCGCTCCTCCACGGAAGAAGGCGGCTCGTCCATCGAAGCCTACGATTGAATGGCTGGATTCCCGCCTTTGCGGGAATGACACGGATTTGTCATTTTAGGCGCTTCAAGCGACCATTTCTATTCCTGCGATTCCCGCGAAGTGGGGAATCGCAGGTTGCCCCGTGACTTTCCCTCGACCCTCGTGTTCTTTTAATAAAGACGGACACCCGAGAACCCGCATCGCCATATTCATCGGAATGTTTTAGCGCGAGTCGAGTTTAAAGCAGAGTCAATTTTTGTCCGTCGTGGATGACCGATCATCCCGGATGACCGATCATCCGCTGTCACTTGTCGTGAAGTCGCCAATGCCAACAACCGTAAGCCGCCGCAGCTTTTTTAATCTCTTAAAACCGGTTCCATCGACGAATGGTATGGGGCGGCGCAAATTCGCGCCGCTTTCCGATCCGCTCGCGCCGTTCGTGCCGGATGCGAACAGCCCGTGGGACGAACTCCGCGCCGGCCATCTCCTCCGCCGCACGATGATGGCGCCCACATGGGCGGACATCGAGGCGCTTGTCACACTCGGCGATCCGGACAAAGCCGTCGATCTTTTGCTAAACAGCACGAGCACACCAACGGCACCTGCGGCAGGCAATGACCAAACCGAGAATCCCTATTTGCTTGCGATTCAGGCGCAGTATCCCATTTTCGGGAAATGGGAGAGCGATGCCGCCGCACTACGCGGATGGTGGGCGAATCTTCAACTTACCGCGTCGAACTCCATTCAGGAAAAAATGACAGCGTTTTGGAGCGGGCATTTTACGACACAGTTCAATACCGGAGAGGAACAATATGTGATCGCCCCTCTGCTCTTCCGACAGAATAACCTCTTCCGCACGTTCGGGAATATTCCGAGCGGAGCGCAGAACGGTTCACTCGGAAATTTTAAGGACTTGGTAAAATCCGTCACGCTCGATGGCGCGATGCTCGTGTATTTGGGCGGGAACCAAAATTCGGTCGGCGCTCCCAACGAGAATTACGCGCGTGAAGTGATGGAGCTTTTTACCTGTGGCTTGGGCGGCGGTTACACAGAAACCGATGTTCATGCCGCCGCGCGAATCCTGACCGGGTGGCGCGTCGGGCAATATACGAATGATGAAGCGCCGAATGGGATTTTCAATACCTACTTCGTTCCGGGTGCGCACGACACCGGCGATAAAACCTATTTCGAGGCCGATTTCCCAGCCATCGACGCGACGACGAACACGCAATATCAGGTCCAGCAAAACGAGATCGACCGGATGATCGATGTGCTCTTCACGAACACCGCCGATTCGATCGCCACCTTCATTTGCACGAAGCTGTATAAATTTTTCGTCTATAGCGATCCCGATACCACGAGCGACAGCACGGAGCAATCAGTAATCGCCGCGATGGCTACACTTTTTCAATCGGGGAATTGGGAAATTAAACCCGTCGTAAGCACGCTGCTGAAATCCGAGCATTTTTTCGATAACATCAATATCGGCGCGCAGATCAAAACTCCGGCGGAATACGTGATCGGCATGGCGCGGCAGCTTGCGCCAGCGTATTCCATCGACGGAAACATGACGGCAATCGACGAGCAATTTTTCCAGCCGCCGAACGTATCCGGCTGGCCGGGCTACCACGATTGGATCACGACGAATACCTATCCCACGCGCGGCACGGAAGCCGGCGCAACGATTCAATTAATGGACGACAACGCCGCCATCGCCTTCGTCGAACAATTCCCAAATTACTCCGATGTTAACGCGCTTTCGACCGCGATCGGCCAGCTTTTGCTTCCGCGCCCGCTTTCGAGTGCCCGCGCAACGGCTTTTGCACAAAAGCTTGCGGGAACGACACAAACGTATGAATGGGGATCGATCCTCGCCAGCAGCCCCGCAACGGCCGCGAACAACATCCGCGATCTTTTGAATTACATTTCTTCGCTACCGGATTTCGAGCTATGTTAGGAGAGCATAAATTTCTAAACGTGTCATTGCGAGGAGGGAATTACGAAGCGAAGCGGAGTAATTCCCGACGAAGCAATCTCGGCTAGCCGAGAGATTGCTTCGTCGAGCCGGACTTCCTTCGGTCGTCCGGCTCTCCTCACAATGACGATAACCTTAAAGAGCGTTATGAAGAGAAGAACCTTTATTCAAAGCACGTTAGCCTCCGCCGCGCTCGTGCCGGTGCTGCTGGATAACGTCTATGCGCGGCCTTCGACGCCGCTCAAGCTGCTCGCGCAGATGCAGCCGCTGGATGTGAACGACAAGATACTCATTCTCGTCCAGCTTTTTGGCGGCAATGACGGGCTGAATACGATCGTGCCCGCGGACGACGATAATTATTACACGCTGCGTCCGAATATTGGCATTCAAAAAAACTTCCTCATCAATAGCGGCGGCATTTATATGAATCCCGGCCTGGGCTTTGGCGATAAGCAGGGCTTCGCAGGGATGTTCGACATGGGGCAGCTTGCGATCATTCGTGGCATCGGCTACGATCCGCCGAATCTTTCGCATTTTCGTTCCACAGATATTTGGCTCTCCGGCATCAACGATAGTAACGCGAACGATGTGCTATCGACCGGCTGGCTTGGCCGCTTTCTGGAACAGCAATATCCGAATTTCCCCGCGCAGCTTCCGACCGATCCGCTTGCAATCAATTTCGGCGGATTTTCGCTTGCGCTCACGAGCGACAAAGGACGAATGGGCATCGAAGTCGCGAATCCGAGTCTCCAGGCTGGTGGTCTCAGCGCCTCGGACGATTCGCTCGACGATCAGGCACCCGGCACGCGATACGCAACGGAATATGCGTTCGTGCAGTCCGTCTCGGAAATGTCGAACACGTATGCGACACGTGTGACCACAGCATATTCGAGCGGGATGAAGTCGCTTCAGGGAAATTATAGCGAGGATGGGTTTTCGCAGCAAATGAAATCGGTTGCCGCGCTGATTGCCGGTGGGCTGAATACGCGAGTTTATGTTGTCGGCATGGGCGGTTTCGACACGCACGTGCAGCAAGCAACGCACGATGGAACCGGATCGGGCGCGCAAACCAATCTACTCGGCCAACTTGCCGATGCCGTCGCGCAATTTCAGTCGGATATGGTGTTGCTCGGATCGAGCTATGCCGACCGCGTCATTGGATTTACCGTCAGCGAATTTGGCCGGCGCCCGCAAGCTAATAACAGCTTCGGTACGGATCACGGCGCCGCCTCCGTGCAATTTGCGTTCGGCTCCAAAATTAATGGTGCGGTCTTTGGCCATCCACCGGAGCTCGCGAACCTCGATGCGAACGGAGACCTCAATGTTGAAATTGATTTCCGTTCCGTCTATGAATCGCTCCTGACTGATTGGTTCGGCATGACACTTCCGGATGCCCAGACCGTCCTCGAAAATCAGAATGATCTTCCAAATCCGCTGGGCGAATTGATAAAATCTTCTTCCGGCGTTAACCCATCCGCACCGCTATCACTCTCGCTTTCGGTTTATCCGAATCCGATAGTATCGAGCGCGACGCTTTCCATCGAATTGCCGCGCGATGGTTTTACGCAGATCGAGATGGCTTCGATGGATGGTAAAAATGTGCGATCCATTCTTGCTCGGTCGCTCACGGCGGGCAGTTACTCCATTCCAATAATGACTGATTTGCCATCCGGCGCGTATCTGCTTTCGATGCGAGCGGGAAATGACCGCATTGCGAAAGTCATCGAGGTTATACGATAAGCTATCATGCGTGCATATAACCATGTCCCGAAGGGACATAAGGTAATAGCCGGGGACGTGAGTCCCCGGAACGTTTTGGCACAAGATTCTCGAAGTCCCGAAGGGACGAAAGAAATGGTGTCACCGCGCGCTTCTTTCGTCCCTTCGGGACTTTCGTTTCTTACGCACTTTCTTACCAGGGACTCACGTCCCCGGCTATTACCTTCCGTCCCTTCGGGACTTCTACGGACACTGCTATGTATTGCCTTTATCCTTTATCCTTCATCCTTCATCCTTGCCCAATTCCCATCGGCCTGCGATAAGGATAAATCCTGCGTCGGCAACGCGCTGACCATTTCGATCACGCAGGGGAAAGGCGCGCAGTACGTCGATGTCGATACCTCCTATCAACTCGAAAATTTCGACACGGCGATAACGTTCGAAGCCTGGATCGATCCGCAGCCGCAGCCGGGAAAAATTCAATATATCGCGGGACTTTGGGGACCGAACAAAGATAACAACGACCAGTGGGTCCTCTTTATTCAGGACACAAAAATTTATTTCGCGCTCTCGAAAGATAACTCCTATAAAGGCGATAGCGATAATACGGTCGCCGTCGCGAGCGTTCCCGATCTTTACACGAACGGCTGGCGACACGTAGCCGCCGTGTGGGACGCGCAATCGACCGCCGCGAGAATTTATATCGACGGCGTGCTGGTGGCGACGGTGACGAATCCGCTTTATCCTCTTACGAAACTTCATGTGCCGGAAGACAATTTGCTGCCGCTTCAAATCGGTAGCTGCAATGGGCTGAATGACGATCCGGTAACGAACAGGACTTTCCTCGGACAAATAGATGAAGTGCGCCTTTGGAGCCGCGCGCTCTCCGCTCAGGAGATCGCGTGCCAGCGGCTCGTCTCGCTCAATGGGAACGAGCCAGGTTTAGAACTATATTATCGCTGCAATGAAGACCCCTCCGTGCAATTTCTTTGCGACGCGACGGGCCACAATCATTTTGGCCAGCTCCGTAGCGGCGCGGCCTGCGATTCGAGCGGCCGCACCGTGCCGCTTACCTATACATCGTTGCCCGCGCTCGTAAACACAAAGCTAACCTGCACGCAGGATACCGATTTTACTTTTACAATTACGGATACTTCACTTTGTGGCGATAAAGTGTGGATAGGCCTATATGGACCCTATCAAGGACTGTATAGCCTCTCGACGAATACGCTGACGCTCACGCAGGGCGCGCCGCAATCGTTTACCGTTCATCTTCACACGGATTTAATTGGCCCGCTCACAGCCGGCATCTGGATAGCGAATGCGAATAGCTGCGGCGATCCGCTCGGTATTCCGCTCAACATTCAGCGCGCCACTGAACTAAATTATTCGCTCGACCGGCTCGACTTGGATACGCTCTACGTCGGCTGCCAAACGACGACCTATTCCGAAAAGACGCTGACGATATGTAATCCGGGGCCGCGAACGGTTACGCTGACAAATATTTCGCTCGACAGCAATCATTTTACGTGGACTTCTCCCGGCCTTACGTTCCCGAAATCGCTCCCGCCCGGTGGATGCGTGACGGTCACGGTCCGCATGGACATGATCGATTCCTCGCATACGTTCTTAGATACCCTGCGCGTCTTTAGCGATGAATTGTGCCCCGGCAGCGGTGTCATTCCCATCACGGGCCGCGTGCAGGATGTGCTTGGGATATTACAAGTGGATGGCAAAACGCCGCTCGACTCGATGAAATTTGGCGAAGTGTGTCCTGGATTTATCAGCGGCACGCAAAGTTTCCAATATCGCTCGCTCGGCAGCGATACGGTCTTCGTCGATTCAATCATTTATAGTCCCGCCAATTTTTTCGGAGCAGGCATTGTGTTCCCGATGGTGCTATTGCCAAAGACGGCTTATCAACCGACCTATGCGCGCTTCCGGCCCGATGTGCCCGGCCCGCTAACGGGAACGATGACCGTCCACGCTCTCTATCATGGCTGCGATATTGTAAAGACGGTTCAGCTTTCCGGCAGCGGCTATTCGGTCGATGTCGATTTTCTTTCGCCTCAAGTGGCGTTTGGGAACGTAACGATCGGTAAAACGGCGGTGCAAACCGTGCAGATCGTAGATAGCGGCGTCGATCCGCGCGCAATCGACGACTATCTCAAAATGGGCGACGTGTTTACCATCGTGGGTGGCAATAGTTACAAACTCAATCCCGGCCAGCAGGCTCCGATCACCATTCAATTCCGCCCGCGCCAACCAATAACGTATTACGACACCCTCACGATCTTCGATGAGGGATGCTATCAAACGAAGTCGATTCCCGTGCAGGGAACGGGCGTGTTCCAGGCGTTTTCGTTCAATCCTCCGTATCTGGATTTGGCGGGAGTGGTCGGCTGCAGTTCGGGGACGGGAACGATTATTTTGCAGAACATCTCCGGTTCATCGCTTGCCATTACAAGCTGCGTGCTGAACGATGCCACGGGAAAATTCTCGGTCGCGCAACTGCTTCCGGCTGGTCCGTTCGCGAACAATCAGACTTTTGCCTTCACGGTAACCTACGCGCCGAACGATGTCAATGTGGACCGCGCCGATGAAGCCTATATCGATATTACATTATCGGATGGCGAGGTCTATCACGTTCTCCTGCGCGCAACGAGCCTTGCGCCGCGCCTGTATGTAACGCCGCTCACGACTTATGGCGTGGTCGAAGTCGGATGGCAGCGGCAGGATTCCATTCTTCTTCAAAATGCGAGCAATGTCTCGGAACGAATTCCGAGCATTACAATACCATACGGCTTCAAATTGATTAGTGCGACTCCGCCGCTTCCGGCAACGCTGGCGCCGCGCGATTCGATGTGGCTCATCGTTGAGTTTCAGCCGACTGGCGATTCGCTCTATGATGAGAACTTTGCGGTGCAAGTCGATTCGCCCTGCGTGAATACGTATTCCGGCGAGCTTACCGGGACGGGCCATGCAGTAAAGCTCGATGTGCCAATCAGCTACATGAATTACGGGTTGGTGAAACCCTGCGATTGCGCCACGCGCGAAATTCCGCTCGCCAATTACAGCAACCTCGTGCCGATCACGCTCGATTCGATTTGGATCGATGGTTTTGGCGTGACGCCCCTTCTGCCTTCGACCTTCCACTGGACCCTTAAATCGACTGGGAACGAAACGCTGCCGATTATTTTGCGGCCGCAGACCTTCGACACGCTCGAAGTGTCGTTTTGCCCGAACATTCCCGCCACAAAAGCGAACCTCGTGAAAAACGATACGCTGCATATCATGGCACACGCGCCGGGATGGAATGCGACCTTCACCACGCTCTTAAGTGGCCGGCGCGAAATGAACTTCCAGCCGAACGTCACGCTCGTGCAGTTCCCAGCCACCCGCGTGGATACCTCCGCGCAGCCGCAAGCGGTTTCCCTCACCGTGCCGGACGTGACCATCAATCCTGATGGCGATTCGATTGTCATCGATAAGGTTAGTTTTCAGCCGGACCAGCAAGTCTTTACGGCATCCGCATCGACGGGCGCGCCGCTGCCGTGGGTCATCCAGCGCAACCAGAAATTTTCGATCAAAGTAAATTTCTTTCCGCGTGCCCCGAAGGTTTATACCGCGCGGATGCTGATTCATACCATCTATCCTTGCAATGGCACCGACACGACCGTGCTCGTCATGGGTTCCGGTTTCGCGCCCGCGTTCGGCCTGAGAACGGCCTTTGACACCGCGAAAATGGGTCAGGACACGATTCATCTTACAACCTGTGACACGCTCGTGCTGCCCATTATGTCCAGCCGCGACATTCCCCAGAAGTATATGGACATTTATTTCCATATCGGATATGACTCCACCGAGCTTCAATTGCTGGATGGTTCCTCGCCATATACGCCGACGGTGAACGTCCTGGATTCCACCGGCGGTGCTTATGTGACGATGAAGAATGGCATTGATATTAAAGCGGGCACGATCGTGTATGTGCGTTTTAAAGTAATTGGCGGGCCGGGAATTTTTCCGATCACGCTCGATCAATTTAATTTCGATAGCGATTCGCTGGTATTCTTCGAGATCATCGCGACGGACGATCATGGGTACGTGGAAATCGACCAACCGACGATCGCGATGACGAAGATGACCAATTTCGACACCGTCAATGTGAAGCAATGCAAGGACGAGATCGTTACCGTCTATAATACGGGCGTGATTCCGGTTCGATTCGATTCGCTGGCGGGCCTCCCAGAGTGGCATACCGTCACGGCGTCGAGCATACCAGTTCCGGCGACGCTTGCGCCGGGTGATTCGGTGCAGCTTACGGTAACGTTCTGCCCGCGCGATTCCGCCGTGTTCGATACGACGATCACTGCCTATTCGAACGAGCCTTGCCTCGCAATCGATACCGGTACGCTCATGAGCATTGGTTATGCGCCGCCGTATCCCTTCAAGATGGCGCTGGTGCCCGATCTTGCTGCTGTGGATTCCATCGGTGGTCGGATCATGGATACCGTGGAAGTTCCTATCGTGATCGATCGCTCCATCCCGCTAACGCCGCTCGATATGCGTTACAAATTGCAATACAATCCACGCGCGCTGGAATATCTGAGCGCCAGTTCGAGCTATACGGTCGTCCAGGATAGCGGCACTCCCGGCCTGCTCAATTTTACGTTGCCGATGTGCTGGAATGTCGATAGTGGTATCATTGCGCGCGTAAAGTTCCTCGCCGCTGTGCCCGATAGCATCACGACGACGATGACGCTCACGCCCGGCAAGTTCACGAGCGATTCGATCATGTTTATCAAGCCCCGGCCCGTGGGGGATACGAGCACCGTGAGCATTGCCGCGCGATGCAATATCTCGCGTTTGGATTTTGTGGGCGGCTCGAATGCGATGTTGCCGGCACGCCCGAATCCAACATCCGGCATCGTTACGGTCGATCTCTCTTTTGTGGGCGATGCCATGCCCACGCTCGATATTGTGAACAGCGCCGGCGCCACCGCGCTGGAACTCATGGATGGCTCAACCTTCTACAAAGGTGGGAGCTATCATATTGAGTTCGATTCACGAAAGCTAGCAGCGGGAGCATATTATATGATGTTTCAAGCGGGGGAATACCGGGCAAGTGAACGATTTGTGGTAATACGATAAATTCGTGGCAGGCAAGCATATTTATATAGCGTCATTGCGAGGAACATTCGGCGACCGAAGGGAGCCGAATGTGACGAAGCAATCTTTTTCGGTTCCCAAAGAGATTGCTTCGTCGAATCGGACTCTCTTCGGTCGCTCGATTCTCCTCGCAATGACAATCGTAACGGTAGTGGCATTATTCGATGGCGGTGTTCGCGCTCAAACGCAGAATGAGCTTGCCTCTCCGTTTCATGCGGGATTTCGTTCGAGTTATCTCGAAAATTATCACCAGACGACCGCACAAATTCTGACGGGCTGCCCCGAGTGCGGGACGTTCTCGAATGGAACCGGAAGCGGTTATCAATTCGAATTATTTGGCGAAGTGCCATTCAATTTTTTGCGGCGGCTCGATCTCACCTTCAGTACGGGCTTCGTCGAGCGCGGCGGCGCATTTGGGCAAAGCACAACGGACGAACTTCCGATCCTCGATCCGAACACGAATACGTATGTCCATCTTACGCGGCAGCATACATTCACGGCGAGCCTGAAATATATCGACATAAGCGGCGGCGCGCGCTTTACGCCGCTTGCGAAATTCGCGGGATATTTTGCCGCGCGGATCGACGCCGGCATTCCCGCTGGACGCTCGACGACGTATACGCAGACCGAATCCATCCTCGCACCGCAGGGAGTGGTGTATCCGCAGACGAACACAACTTCGCTTACCGATGGCCAGGGAACGATCTCCGGCGTGAACACGCTGTTCGGTCTTACGGGCACGCTCGGATATGAGTTCCCAATCGGGCCGGCGTTTACCGCGTCTCCGGAACTATCCTATTATTTGCCACTCAATTCTGTTTCGACAGCGTATCCCTGGCACGTAGCTTCTCTCAGCGCGGGCGTGGCCATTCGCTGGAACGAACCGCCGAAAAGCGCGCCACTTCCACCGTCTCCGCCACCAGCGCCGCCTCCAATTGTGCAGCGCGAAGATCCGAATGCGCTTGCGCCGAAGATCAGCGCCGCCTCGCTTTCGAGCGAACCATTACACATTATCGAGACGACGGTCACCGAGACGTTTCCAATTTTGCCCTATCTCTTTTTCGACAGCGCGAGCGCCACGATTCCGGACCGCTTTGCGCGGCTTTCGCCGAAGGAAGCATCGCAATTTAGTGAAAACAACTTGCCGCACCGCTCGCTTGAATCCTATTATCAGTTGCTGAATGTGATCGGCAGCCGGTTACGCGTGAATCCATCGGCCATACTCTCGATCAATGGCACGACCGATGGCCGAGAAGCAGGTGACTTGGCGGATTCGCTTGCACACAATCGCGCGGAAAGTGTAAGAGATTATCTTGCGAGTGTCTGGAGCATTAGCAATGACCGCTTGAAAATTACGACTAGCGATGCTCCACATAATCCTTCCAGCACGCAATATGAGCAGGGCTTCGAGGAGAATCGCCGCGTGGAACTTTCATCGAATGACGATCACATCCTCGCGCCGATCGTGCATGAACGGTTCCGCGAGGAGTCGGCGTTGCCAACGTCATTCCCGATTTCCCTTTCGGCATCGAGCAAGATTGGCGTTCGCGATTGGCATCTGGCGATTCACGCGCACGGCACCACTATATACGGAACATCGGGTCGCGGCACACCACCCGGGAAGGTCGAGTGGAATCCAACGGAAGGACAAGTCGAGGCATTAGCGAAAGAACTCGGCCCGCGCGATTCCCTTCAACTGGAGTTTCAAGCCTCCGCGGAAAATGGCTCGGAGACCGATCGAACCATTTCCCTTCCCGCCTCGAAGTCCATCAATCCATTCGAACTCAGCCGGCTTTCGCTCATCGTGTTCGATTTCGATCAGTCAATAATTGACCCGCAAAATCAGCGGATGATTTCGCAGTTCGTTGCAAAATCGTTTTATCCCGCATCGACCGCGACGATCGTCGGCTCGACGGACGATCTCGGCGAGCTGGCGCACAATCAGGAGCTTTCAACAGCCCGTGCGGATAACGTGCGCGATCTCATTCTCGGCGATAAGCCCGATGCAAAGATAACAAGCACAAAAGGCATCGGTCCCTCGGATTTGCTTTACGATAATCATCTTCCCGAAGGCCGTTACTATTGCCGAACGGTGAAAGTAGAAGTTGCGACGCCGCTGGAATCGATTTTAACCGGGCAAAAATAGCTTTTGTAGCCGTGACCTTTAGGTCACGGTGTGTTTATTTTCGCCGTGACCTGAAGGTCACGGCTACACGAGTCTCATCGGATTCTTTTCAAGTATCGCGTCAATCTTCGATATGAGAATTTTAACGACGTCCCTCAAGTCCCTTTCATCCTTTTCTGTAAAACGATTTTTTATTGGCGCATCGATATCGAGTACGCCGAACAAGCTTCCGTCGGAGAGCATAATCGGCAGCACGATCTCCGATTGTGAAACCGGATCGCACGCGATGTGTCCGGGAAATTCACTCACATCAGCAACGCGAACAATTTTTCGTTCCGCAGCAGCAGTTCCACAAACTCCTTTACCCATTTCGATAAGGGTGCATGCCGGTTTCCCGCCGAAGGGGCCAAGCACCAGCTTCTCGCCATCGAAGAGATAAAATCCACACCAGTTAATGCGATCGAGCGAGTGATAGAGGAGCGCTGCAGCGTTCGAAAGAGCGGTGAGGAGCGGCTCGTCCGTACTAATGAGCGAATTGAGATCGTTTCCAGTCATTCTTTTGCGAAACCGGCGAAAGTGGCTACTGACATACGAACGCTGGTTGCTCGGATAGGGTTTATTGTCTGAACCTTGATTTGACGAGAGTTCATAGATTAAAGTAGATTAAGAGAAACATCATCTCGAAAGAATACCATCTCGAAAATCTCTTAAAATCAAGGTTCAGACAATATAATTTTTAACTGCTATGAACTGGCCAATCGTAAAAGGTAAAGCAACGCGGCAGGCACACGTCGGGCTGCCGGAAGGAACATTCGAAGAAGAGCACGGACGCGAAGGCTTCTATGGCCGCGTTTCGCATCTCTACCATGTGCATCCGCCGACGGGCTGGACGCGCATCGAGGGTAAGCTGCGTCCGCACGCCTTCTATCTCGACAAGGTTACGCCAACGGACATGACCGACCCGCGCGGCACGCCGGAACCGGTGCTGTATAACGACGATCTGATTCTCTCGATCAGCCGCCGCGCGGAAGCCGCGCCATTTTACTCGCGTAATGCTGATGGTGATGAGTTATTTTTCGTCCATAAAGGCACGGGAAAAATCGAGACCGATTTCGGCGTGCTGACGTATGAGCCGGGAGATTACGTCGTCATTCCTCGCGCGACGACATATAGATTCGTACCAGAGACGAAAGATAATTTCATCGTGGTCGTCGAAGCGCATGGTTCCGAAATTCTTCCGCCGACGCCCGAGCAAAAGGGATTGATCGGAATGCACGCGCTTTACGATATGTCCGCCATTACGATTCCGGAATTTATTCCTTATGAGAAAAAGCAGGAGACGAATGGGAAAGAATATGAGTTGCGCGTGAAGCGGCTCGGAGAATATACTTCGATTTTTTATCCATTCCATCCGATCGATCTGGTGGGATGGAAGGGCGATCTCACGGCGTTCAAGATCAACATGCGCGATATTCGTCCGGTGATGTCGCCGCGCGTGCATTTGCCGCCCTCCGCGCATACGACGTTCCTTTCGGACAATTTCGTGATCTGCTCGTTTCTTCCGCGTCCGCTCGAAGAAGACCCGGAGACACTGCGAGTTCCGTTCTTCCATCGCAATTCGGACTACGATGAAGTGCTTTTTTATCACGATGGCGATTTCTTCTCGCGCGATAACATCAAAGCCGCGATGATGACGCTGCACCCGCAGGGCATCCATCATGGCCCGCACCCGAAGGCGCTGAAATCGAATCCGAACATCACGCGCACCAACGAATACGCGATGATGCTCGATGCGAAACACCCGCTGAAAATCGCTCCCGCCGGCGATGCCGCCGAATGGAAAGAATATTGGACGAGCTGGCAGGAGAAGAAGGAACCAATTACGAATTAAGAATTACGAATTGGAAGCAAGCGCATGAAATTATGATGAAAAAAAAATCGCCCCACATATCTTAGCATTGTAATGCAGCTCATCTTGCTCGCATTACTGCCATCCGCCATGGCGAACCAATCGCTGTCGACAAATGCTGGGCACATTTTTTTCGAGGATAAATTTGTGAGCGATGGAAACCTTAGCCCTGGAAATCATTGGTCGGTCGTCTCGGGAAATTGGTCCGTTAAGAATGGCGTCCTAACCGTTACACACCTTGGCGGGCCCACGACGGAATCGTATATTCTTGCCGGAGACAGTACGTGGACGAACTATTGCGTTGCGGGTCAGGTCAGTCCCGATAAGCACAGCAAAGTCGATAACGATGCCGGAATTCTTCTTCGGGTCAATTCCGAAGAGCCGTTCGGCTCTCGTTATACGATCTGTTTGAACCCTTACAAAAATTGGATCGGCTGTGCAAACGACCGAGGGCCAAAGCAATGGATTGGCCATGCCAAATTCCACTTTGTTCCGAACACATGGTATTCTTTTGTTGCAACCGTGCGCGATAGCTCGCTCGATTTTTCAATCGATGGTCGGCCGATCCTTCATTGCGAGCATCTCTTACTTACACATGGAAAGTTCGGTTTGGAAGCCTGGAACCATGGAACGCAAAAATTTCTGGATATTAGGGTCATGAAGGTCGGTTGAAACAAGTCTGAAAATGCTATGGTATAAACGTGTGGAATGGCTGCTCATAAATCCGATGTTCCCCACGTCGTCATCATAGGCGCCGGTTTTGGCGGCCTCAATGCTGCTCTGCATTTGCGCCATGCACCGTGCCGAGTAACCGTAATCGATAAGAGCAATCACCATCTTTTTCAGCCGTTGCTGTATCAGGTCGCAACGGCCGGACTTTCTCCCGGTGAGATAGCGGCGCCCATTCGGCATGTTCTGCGCCGTTTACGAAATGCGGAAGTACTTATGGCCGAGGTGACTGGCGTGGACTCGCAAAAGAAGCGGGTTCTTCTTGAAGGCGAGCGTTCGATTTCATACGATTACCTCATTATCGCGACCGGCGCTCGGCACAGCTATTTCGGGAACGATGATTGGGCGCGATTTGCTCCAGGACTCAAGTCCATTGCCGATGCCACGGATATTCGCCGCCGAATCCTTCGGGCGTATGAGAAAGCAGAACTTGAACAGGACGCCGCAAAGCGCGCCGCACTGCTCACGATCGTGATCGTTGGCGCTGGCCCGACCGGAGTCGAGATGGCCGGTTCGATCGCCGAACTCGCCAGGCTTGCGCTGAAGAACGAATTTCGGCATTTCGATCCTGCGAGCACGTGTGTTATTCTTGCCGAGGCTGGGCCGCGCATTCTGCCAGGATTTCCAGAATCGCTTTCCGCTGCTGCGGAAAAGAAATTGGAGCGACTTGGAATCGATGTGCGAATATCGACTCGCGTGGAAAATATCAGCGCAAATTCCGTCCGTATGAACGGCGTAGAGATTGCCGCAGCTACAGTAATTTGGGCGGCAGGTGTCGCGGCCTCACCGGCCGGGAACTGGCTTGGAGCGAAAACGGACCCCGCGGGGCGTGTGCCGGTTAACCAATTTCTTCATGTTGAATCCCATCCCGAAATTTACGTGATTGGCGATACCGCGCTCGCAAAAGACGCGAGTGGTGAACCCCTGCCCGGCCTCGCGCCGGTCGCCATGCAACAAGGCATCTATGTTGCCCAGCAAATTGCTCGAGAACTGAGGCGCATGCCAAACAAGGCGCCATTCCGCTACCGCGATAAAGGGACGCTCGCAACGATCGGTCGAGCGTACGCTATTGCTAATATCTGGAAGTTTCGTATCGCGGGCCCGGTTGCGTGGCTTGTGTGGGTGTTCGTTCACATCATGTATCTTATCGGCTTCCGCAACCGCCTAATCGTCATGCTCGATTGGATTTGGGCTTACGTTAGCTATCAGCGAGCCGTGCGGCTGATCGTGGAAGAACCGACTTGATCCTCTTCGCAGCAATCTGACAAGAATCGGAAACCATCGTCCCTATTCCTGCTGTTTTATTTAGTGCAATTATAGGCACCAGAAAATGACTTATTCATTAAATGAAAACGTGAAAAAACGATCGCAATGTTTCCACTGGAATAGCTTTCCTCTTTATGAAATTAAACTGAAATTTTGGAATTCAGCCTGGGCACCGTTTTCAAGAAAATGGTGCCTTCATGAAGCACAAACGCGGGTTCTGTCCTAATTTACTTTTAGAAAAGTAGCGTCCTTTAAGACACCGCAAAAACAACAAAAAGCCTTCACGCGTGACCGGGAAGGCTAATATGCACACAATCGAGCACGATCTTCCCGGTCACGCCTAAGCGACCGCCGAAAGGTCCGTAAGGTCAAACTCACTTTCAGTTTGACCGATGGAAAAAAGCCGTATTTTTGTAGGCGATATTTTACATCGTCTTTGGCGCCACCACCTAACCGAACCCAATTCTCTCATTCCCGCTAACATCGTGATCTCTCAGATTGCATATCAGGGACTTCGCAACCTTCTCCAAATCGTCGAGAAGTTGAAAACATTGAACCCTGATGGCGACGTTACACAAATTGAAGATTTCGAAGGAGAATTTGACGTAGTGGACTCAGTGGCCCACGATCTCGAACTCGAAAGCATTGCCGAATATCTCGACGATTGGAGAGTAACCGCAGGTAAGAAAGGATTGCCCGAAATCAAACATTTGGGTGAAATGCTTGACGTGAAACTATTTAAATTATTTCGCAATGAGCAGGTCAAGCTCCTCAGCGCGGAAGAGGCACACTGGTACAACGATGGATTTCCATTCAGCGATAAAGTTCTAAAACTTATCCCCGGCATTAAGGACGATGCCAACGAAGCTCCTAAGTGTATCGCCTTAGAGCGGTACACTGCGGCGGTTTTCCATGTAATGAGAATTGCTGAGTGCGGTGTGCAGGTGCTTGCAAAGCGTTTGCATGTGAAGCTTCACAAAAATAACGGCACTCCAAAA
>DASRZC010000085.1:0-32416 GCA_035686785.1 Kapaibacterium sp. (SeqCode) | reverse complement strand
AGTTATGGGTAATATTAATTTTTAAATTTTATTCAAGAATTCTACGTCTCCATCATCTCCGCCACAATGTTGACGGGGTGGGGTGCCGAAGGAGAGCAGCGTATTGTGGAACTCATAAAGGGAAAAATCTTCGTTGGCGCGTTCTAATCACGAGAAGCTTTCCCAATCGTACCACCCCCCGAAACGGGATGCGGGCGGGCGGGGTTAGGGAGGTACATTGCCTTCCGTCGTGAAATCCTCCGCGATTAAATATAGTGCTATCGCCATTCTGGCGGTGGGATTGCTCTATCTCGCGTTTCGCGGGCAGAATGTGGGCGCGTCGCTGGCGGCCATCGGCCACGCGAACGTCTGGCCGCTCATCGGCGGAATCCTCATCATGTTTTTATCGCACGTTGCGCGTGCGATGCGGTGGCAGATCGTTTTGCGTCCGCTGAAGCGGCGAACGAGCGCGTGGCTCGCGTTCAAGGCAACGATTGCCGGTTATGCGATGAACAATCTCATTCCGCGATCGGGCGAGATCGTCCGGCCCTATATTATGTCGCGCGGGGAACAAATCCCGATGGCCGGGACGCTGGCGAGCGTAATCGTCGAGCGGCTCACGGATGTTCTGGCGCTCGCGGGGCTCATCGTCTTTTCGCTCCTCTCGTTCGAATCGCGGGTTACGAATGTGTTCCCAATGTTTACCGGTTCTATTATTTGGGGATTGGCGGGGATGCTTGTTTTGCTTATCGGATTTATTCTCGTTTTTTTCAGCGAGCGGCGAACGGAGCAATTGGTTGGACTTATTGCTCGCCCTTTTTCGGCAAAAATTGGAGAGAAAATTGGACGCATCGGGCGCGATTTCTCGAAAGGGCTGCGCGGCCTGGAACGCGGCGCGATATTACCGCTGCTCCTTGGTACTGTTGCCATTTGGGTGCTCTATGGCCTTTCGATGTATGTGTCGCTAAAAGGGTTCGGTGGTCCCGCCATGTCGGCGCTTACGCTGCGGGATGCGTTTCTGCTGCTCACGCTTTCGGGCATCGCCTTCACGATTCCGACGCCGGGGGGATTGGGTTCCTACGACGCGCTTATTACCACGGGCCTTTCGATGATCTTCGGCGTGCCGCCGTCCATCGCGCTCGCGTATGCCGTCGCGACACACGCGCTCAGTTATATTTCTACAACGCTCATCGGACTTGTCTTCCTTTTCCAGGAAGGCATTTCTTTTAGTTCCGCAAAACATTTAACAAAAAGCGAGCAAGACCCTTATCGCATCGTGGGCGATGCTTCCTTCCTCCCTCAGCCTTTCCCCGAAAATGGTTGATATTCATTGCCATATCGTTCCCGGAGTGGATGACGGCGCGGTGTCCGTCGAAATGTCGCTGGCGATGATCGAGGTGGCGAAGCGGTGCGGGGTAACCTCTATTCTTACGACGCCGCATATCCGCGGCGCGGCGGGGGATGCGGCCGTTCACGACATGCACAAAGCGGCGTTTCAAAAAGTGCTCGATGCCAGGCCCGATATGGACCTTCATCTGGGCGGCGAAGTGCGTGTCACGCCGGAAACACACGAGATTACCAACCGTCCCGAATTTACGGCGGACGGACGATCGAAATATATTCTGCTCGAACTGGAATTCGATAAAGTTCCACCCTATTTCACGCAAGTACTCTTCGATTTCCGGTTGCGGGGCATCACGCCCATCGTCGCGCACCCGGAGCGGAATGCCGGCGTGCTGAAAAACCCGGAGTACGCGCTGGAATTCGCGCGGCAGGGCGCGCTCCTGCAAATCACCAACGCCTCGCTCATAGGCGCGCTGGGCGAGACGATTCAGGAATGCTCGCTTTTGCTCTTCGAATGCGGCCTCGTCCATATTCTTGCGAGCGACGCGCACAACCTGACGACCCGCCCCTTCACGAGCTGGCCGGAAGCGTATGGCTATGCCCGCGATTTGGAACAGAAGGGCGATTCCATCCTGCCGTTCACCGCGGATGACCTCTGCACGAATAACCCCAACGCCGTCTGTCAGGGCACGCCGGTCGCGCCCATGGAACTCGATGCGCCCGCGATTCGCCGAATCCAGAAACGCCTTTCTCAAAATGGCATTCCGCGGCGGAAACGAAAGCGGTTCTTTTTCTTGTAGTAGAGTGACCGTGCGTTCATCGAACGGGGACGCCTTCGTGAAAATTGCCGCCTTCCCTGTAAAACGCGCCAAAAAAAGTTCAATATGGCCCCAGCAAATAAATATCCTTCCGAACCCCCCGAGGGCAATTCCCCCGGCGATGCTGCGCGTGGCGGCGGAGGCGATGCGAACCGAATGGGTTTCTCGAAAATCGACGGAGAAAAATTCATCGCCAGAGAAAAACCCGTCGCCAAAGAAGAGCGTGGCAAGGCGGAGCGGCCGGCGATGGCCGCGATGAGCGCCATTCCGCCCAAGCGGCGGAAACCGATCGAGCGCAAGTTCAATGTCTCGGAACTTATCAAGATGATGTACCGAGGCCGGTGGATCATCCTGTCCACGTTCCTACTCGCCTTTGCCTATTCGGTCTATAGCACCTACTCTAAGCCCTATATTTATGGATCTTCGGCGCGGATGTTTATCGAGAAACCGCCGGGCGGCTCGCAAATCGCGCAGATCGTTAGTTCCCCGGAATCCGAGGACCATTCGATCGCGAACGAGGTACAATTTTTCAAATCGCATATCGTCGGCGGCCACGTCGCGCGGTTACTTCACGAATATGCACTGGGGGACTGGCACGAAGTCGATTCCCTCTTTATTCATGCCTTTGGCTCGACGAACGCCGTACCGCCGGACCCGCGCCAGCTGGCCATGATTCATATTGTCGATAACCCAAAACTGCCGCGCAGTCCCGGAATTGCCGATACGAACACGCTCGAAGAACGAGCCTCGGACGCCGTAACTATCTCCGCCGATCCGAGCAACGATTATCTCGTCGTTACCTCGGAGGCGTACACACCACTCGACGCGGCATTTGTCGCGAATCTCTATATTGCCTGTTTCGTGATGGACGATCAGGAGCGGGTGCGCGCGAACTCCGCGGCATTACGGCAGTATCTCTTCACTCAAAAACAGCGCAGCTTCGACACACTTCGTAGCGTGGAAAACAAACTTCGCGATTACATGGGCGAAACGAACGGCATGAGCGCCGAGGATATCGCTAAAGGTATCACGAGCCAATACCAGGACCTCAAGGATAAAAGGCAGCTTATCGATATCGATCTCGGGTTACGTAAAAAAATGTACGAGGACTATACCACGAACCTCGATACCGTCCAGAAAAACTATTATGACAATCTCACGATCGGGCCGTATATCAGTATGCTGCAAGGTCAGCTTACGCAGATCGAGTTCGACATCGAAAGCATGCAGACGGCGAATAACCCGATGGACCCGCGCACCAAAAAATACCTGAAGGACGAACTTCAGGCAAAAATAGATAAACGGCAGACCATTCAGGACGAACTCAAAAAAGAAACCCAAAAATATCTCCGTTCGCAAGTCATCGTCGCCGCGGAACCGAATCAGATGAGCAGCGGCCAGCCGAACGGAGTGCCGTCCTATACTACCGAGGGAAGCTCGATCGCGACCATCACTAACCTGCGGCAGGATATTCTCAACACGAAGCTCCGCATTGGGGAAGATTCGACGCTGCTCGAAAACTACGACGCCAAGCTCGCCGAGCTCCATGTAGAGTCCGCCGCCATGCCTGATAAGATCGTCGAGACCTCCTCGCTCAAGCGCGCCGAAGGTATCGCGGACAAAATGTACGGGCAATTGGAAGACCGCTACCTCGAAGCATGGATGACGGAAGAATCGGCCTTCGGCAACGTGCGCGCCGAAGATCCCGCGATGCTGAACGCCGCTCCGATCCGGCCCAACCGACAATCGAGCATTCTTACCGGCTCGCTGCTGGGCCTCGCGTTCGGCATGGGTATCGTCGTTCTCCTTTCACTCCTCGATTCGAGGATTCGCACGCCGGAGGAAGTGGAATCCCACAACATCCAGCTCCTTGCGACCATCCCGATCATCAATCATCCTTCGCAGCCGCTCGCGATCGATCCGGAGCGCCTTGCCGCCGGCGGCGTCTTCGGGATTCATTCCAAATTCACGCCGCACCGCGCCTCGCACCTCGATCCGCATTCTTCCGTCACCGAAGCGTATCGAAGCTTGCGGACCACGATCCTCTTTGCCGGCCTGGACAAAGATATTCAAGTGCTCACCCTTACCAGTTCCGCGCCGCAGGAGGGTAAATCGACGACCTCCGCGAACTTAGGTATCGTCATGGCGCAACTCGGAAAGAAGACGCTCATCCTCGATGCCGATCTTCGGCGGCCCGTGCAGCACTCGGCCTTTGGCATCGACCGGGAGCCGGGGCTTACCAATCTTCTCTTCGACCGCGCCACGTTCGAGGAAGCCATCCGCCCCACGGATATTCCAAATCTTTACATCCTTCCGTGCGGAATTATTCCACCCAATCCGTCGGAACTGCTTGGCTCCAAGCGCATGGCCCAACTGATGGACCGCTTGCGCGCGGAATTTGATTTTATCATTCTCGATAGCCCACCCGTCGTCGCCGTGACCGATCCGCTTCTGCTCGGGCACGTGGCCGATGCCACGATGCTCATTGCCCGCGCCGATGTTTCCCGCATCGATGCGGTGCTCCGCGCGATGGACTCCATCGAGCGCAGCGGCGCGAAGCTGCTCGGGGTCGTCCTGAACGATTTCAATGCTGCAAATGCCTACGGCTCCTATTATAAATATTACCAATACTATCACTATTATTCCGACGGTCCCGTCAAACCAAACCCGTGGGACCTTCGCAGGTTTCTACCAAGCCACAAACGAGTGGAGCACGAGACGAATGGGTAGGACTAATTGAGCCTCAGAAACCGCTTCATCTTTTCGAATTTTGTAACGCCGAAGCCCGGAATGTTCTCGATCTCTTCGAGCCTGCGAAAGCGTCCGCGCTCCTCGCGGTAGGCGAGAATGCGCTCGGCCGTCGCGGAGCCGACGCCCGGAAGCCGGATGAGGTCCTCCTTCGTCCCAAGATTGAGTGAAATAGACTGCGGTAAAAGCCCCTCCGTTTTCGAATGATGCTCCATTTTATTTCGCACCGAGGCCGGCAGCAGCGAATCTTCCGGCAAGGAAAAAAAGAGGGAATCACGCTGATTTGCCGCCGCACTCAGCGCGAAGAAGAGGCTATCCGCGCGGTGCTGCTGAATAATTTCGGTTGGGTCCCGTTGATTGGGGAAGTGTTTAAAATATTCCTGCTTCCCAAACCGGAATAGCAGGACCGCGACCCCGGTAAGAATGAAGAACACGAGTGCCCGAAGTTCGCGCGGCGTGTAAAATTGCCCGGCAAGTTTCGACGCGCGAAGCCACAATTCCCTCAGGCGTTCCAGCAAATCTCGAATCCGTATTTTCACGATGGGACAAAAATACGAATATTAACTTTGGATGTGAATAGAATCCAGTATTATGTAGTGGCGCGGTCCCCGCGCCTTCTCCGGTTAAACCCGGCAATCGAGCCATCCTCAAAAGGCGCGGGAACCGCGCCACTATGTAAAGATACTTCGAATATTTTCAAAGAGTCCCGCATCCGCCATTGCCGATTCGCGATTTTTCTTGCTTTTGCCTTTGCCTTTGGGAGCGGGGGGCGGCGGCGTGGATGATCGGTCATCCCCCGCGCCGCGAAAGTGATCGAGCTTCGCTAGGCGTTCGAGCAACTCCCGCTCCTCTTTCGTGAGCTTATCCGGTATCGCGATTTGAATGCGCACCAACTCATCTCCTTTGCCGCTATGAGCCAGATGCTGAATGCCCTTCCCACGCATCCGAAGCAGCGCGCCCGCTTGCGTGCCCGGCTGAATTTTTAGCAGCGAGTGTCCGCCGAGTGTCGGGACTTCGACCTCCGCGCCCAGCAGCGCCTGGGGAACCGTAATTTCGAGATCGAACACGACATCATCGCCATCGCGGACGAAAAGATCGTGCGGAAGTTCCTGCACGACGACAAAGACATTGCCGGGCGGCCCTCCGCGAGCGCCGGCATGGCCTTGCCCGGAGAGCGTAAGATAGTTTCCTTCCGTTACTCCGGCGGGAATGTTTACTTTGAGCGTCGTTTCTTCCTGCGTGCGCCCTTCGCCATGACACACTTCGCACCGTTCGGTTACACGCCGGCCCGATCCCTGGCATGTGGGGCACACCGTCACATTGACGAACTGGCCAAAGCCCATCGAGCGCACCTGCCGGATTTGCCCGGAGCCGTGGCACGTCGGGCACGTCTCGACTGCGGTTCCCGCTTTTGCGCCAGTTCCGGAGCAGGTGGCGCAGGTCTTCAAGTGCCGCACTTTTATTTTCTTCTCCACGCCGTCGGCAATTTCTTCGAGCGTGAGCGCGATAGGAATTTGAATATCCGCTCCACGCTCCGGCGCGTTGGGATTGCGCGAAGCGCCGCCACCAAAAAATTGATCGAAAATTCCGCCGCCGCCCATTGCGCCGAAAATATCGGCGAAGTGGGAGAAGATGTCGTTGGTGCTTTGGTAATGGCCGAAGTCCGTCGCCTTCACCCCCTGATGGCCAAAGCGGTCGTAGCGCGCGCGCTTATCGCCGTCGCTTAAGACTTCATACGCTTCGGTCGCTTCCTTGAATTTTTCCTCGGCCTCTTTATTATCGGGGTTCCGGTCCGGATGAAATTGCATCGCGAGCTTGCGATACGATTTTTTTATCTCATCGATCGGCGCGGAACGCGATACTTCGAGAACTTCATAATAATCACGCTTCATGGATTGGGAATGCTCTCCTTAAGAAATTATTCTGCTGTTTTGGATACGAAGACCTTCGCATGGCGAAGGATATTTTCATTCAGGAGATAGCCCCGCTGAATTTCACGCGTCACCATGCCTGGCGCAATATCGTTGCGCGGCTCTTCGAGCAGCGCATCGTGCTTCATCGGATCGAATGGCTCGCCCACGGTCTGCATGGGCCGGACGCCGTAGCGTTCGAGAGTCTTCAGAAAACTTTTGTAAATTAGTTCGATGCCTTGCGCCATCGGGTCTTTCGATTCGCTCGCATGTTCTATCGTTCGTTCGAGGTCATCGACGATACCGAGTAAATCGAGAATGAGCCGTTTGTTCGCTTCGAAGACAAGCTGCTCGCGCTCCTGCTGATGCCGGCGGCGCATGTTTTCCAGTTCGGCGGTGCGCCGCAGAAGTTGGTCGCGTGTGGTTTCGAGTGTTTGCTCGACTTCGGCGATCTTCGCTTCGAGCGTGTCGCTATCTCCCCGTCCGTCTTCCATTGTTTCGATTGCTTTATCTTTCATCTTCATAAAATTTCAAAAGGGCGAAATACCATTTCGCCCCACACCTATCGGTGGTTCATTTATTTCGAGGATAACACCCCGGACATCGCGCGCGCCACGTATTCGACGAGTGGCGCGATGCGGCCATAATCCATTCGCTTCGGTCCGATCAGGCCAATGATTCCCCGCTCGCCGCCGATCTGGTACTTGGTACAGACGAGGCTGTACCCCGTCATATTGCGTTCTTCCAGTTCACTGCCAATGCGAATTGCGATTCCGCCCGGCGAGGTGCCATTCGTGCCGGAACGTTCGAGTACATGGATCACCACTTCTTCATTGTCGATCAGCTCGATAATACTTTGAAATTCCTCGTCGCGCGCGATGTCTCGCTTTTGAAATTCCGGTTGCGCGAAAATATTTTTTGCACCGCTCATCTTGACGCGCTCCGAGCCGCTATCATCGAAGAGCTTTTCCGGCGCGTCGATAAATAGCCGAAGCGTCGAGCGGTCGTGTTCCGATAGATCGCTCATGCGCTCGCGGAACGTCGCTTTCACTTCACGGAAGCTTCTTCCACCAAGCCGTTCGTTCAGCAAAACCCGAAGTTCATCGAGCTTCGGCTGGCTAAGTGTGCTATCGGTTTCAAGTGTAACGGTGCGTACACGTCCGCTCGATGCGGCAAGCACCACGAGCAGACGATTCGAGGAAAGCTGTGCGATTTCAACGCGCTCCAAAATTCCTTCATCCAACGACGGCAAAAGCACCATCGAAAGCTGCCGCGAAAGCGTCGCGAGAATATCGGTCGAGGCGTCGAGCACGTCTTCGGCTGACACCGCCGTGGCAAGCGAGCGGGCTACCGCCTTGCGATCCGCGGGAGTTACATGCTCACGGGCCATAAGATCATCGACATAGAGGCGGTAACCTTTATCCGTCGGCATACGCCCGGCGCTCGTGTGCGGATGATCGACGTAACCCAAATATTCCAAATCCGCCATGACATTCCGCGTGGTCGCATCGCTCAGCCCAAGCGAGCTGACGCGGGCAAGATAGCGCGAACCAACCGGATTGGCGGTAAGCACGTAATGCCGGACGATCAGCCGGAGAATTTCCCGCTGACGTTCGGTCAGGTCGCCACTGCCAATTGTCGTCTTCATGTTTTTGCAAATCTCGCTTCACCTAACTTCGAACATTCCAAGCGAATGTGGAGAACACGTTGATTTATCGCGGTAGTTTCATTAGTCAGGCGAGGATAGTAGAATCATCATAGTTGGTGAAGTCAAGTTCACCGAATAGGGGACAGGAACCGAACGCGGGGAGAGCGCAAGGATAGTTTGTGGAAAGAAGCTTTGGGCGTTATCGAGCGAAACGGGCGCTTAAATTTGTTCCAGAAGCGGTGAAACCCGACGCCACGCGAAATACGCGAACTCCGAGGGCGCGATTGGGGTTAAAGCGTCGTCATCGAAATAGGTCTTATGTTTACCATGAAAAAATTCTTGTTTAAAATTTTCGCAGTTTTTACGCTCGCCGCGGGATTGGTGCTCGCCGGGAGCGGGATGGCGCGTGCGCAATTTTCGCGTCCGGTCATCGTGATGAAAGGGTGCGTACTCACCGTCGACCAGAAACCGGCGACGGTCCGGCTTTCCATCCACGAAACCGGCGCGCCGGATAACGATACTTCGGACGAGATTACCACCTGCGCGATTCAGGAAATCACGGCGGGCCGCGCCAACTCCCAGTCGGGGCGCTACCTGCTGATCCTGAAGCCGGATACAAAATATTGGGTCCACATCGAAGGGACGTTTGTGCAGTCCGTTGACACACTCATTCAAATGCCGAAGACGGATAAGCCGCTGACGATCGACCAGAATTTCACGGTTAACTGGCGGCAGGCGCCCGATCCCGCAACTCTGGGCGCCAACGACGCGCCGGCGGGGAAGAAGGAATAGAGAGTCGGCACGACAGGGAGCATACGCCCCGCAGGTCAAGCCTCTGCTTCACATTTTTCCGAGCGCCTGTTCGATCTTCGGGCGCATCTGTTCGTCTTCGTGCTCGCCTCCGCCCATTTCAAAGCCTAAGGTTTTTCCATCGCGGCCGATAATAATATGGGTGGGATAGCCATTCACACCGAGCTTCGAGCAAAGCTCGCTTCCATTTGGAACGATCTGAAATTTGGATTCCGCATGACTTAGGTACTGCTTTAGCGCGGCCTCATCATCGAGCGCGATGCTTAAGAATACCACATTCGTATCGCCAGCATAGGACTCGACCAATTTATTCAGCGATGCTTTTTCAATCGCGCAACCGGGACAACTGATAAACCAGCAATCGAGCACAACGACTTTGCCCCGGAGTTCCGAGAGCATGCCACTCTTCCCATCGAGCGTGGTATAAGTAAAATTTGGAATCGAAGGTAGTTTTATTGTTCCGCCGTACTCTTTTGCTAAACGGCTTGAAAATACCGGGAGTGTTTCGTTTCCATTCTTAAATTTCTCATAAAATTCTTGTAAGCCGCTCACGTACCCGCCCGTTCCAAGCGCGAGAACTTCCCCATATCCCCGTTTTGCATCTTCCGTGCGGCCAGCCTCGAAATACATGTTGGCGAGCGCACCGCCGATGTCCTGCTTGTCTCTTATTTGCTTAGAATCCCGCATTGCGCTGGTGCCGAGGGCAGTGGCTTCCTGGAATCTGCCGCACTTTCCCAGTAGATAAATTTTTTGAGCAATAATATTTGGAAGGCGACCCATACTGCCCCAGATGTTATCGCCGGAATAAAAACTCGCAAAACTTTCCGAACTTCGTTCAGCTCGTTCACACCACACCAGTGCTTCTTTCGGGTCATAGAGTGGACCTTTCGAATATCCATACGCCATTGAAATGGAGAGAACCACATCGACATCATTGGACGTAGCCCATCGGTCGCTAACCTGCCGAAAAGTATTCGCCGGAAGAAGTGTATCGAAGGCCATGTGACGAATCCAGGTTGCCGCCATGTTGGTCTGTGGATAGTGTTCGACGAGCGGCGCGATGATTCGTCCCGGAATAATTGGCCAAGACAGGCCCTTTCCGCCGGGGAGCATGCCTGGGGCGAAAAAGTGATTCCAGAAATCGCCTTCGTTGAAGAGAGGATCGAATGCCGGCGTCTTCGCGGCGTCCTGAAATTCGATATTAGCAAGCGAATCTTTTCCCCGCCGCATATAAAGTTCTCCGAGCGCCAGATGCCATGACACAGTGTTGTCCGGCGATGCCTTCAATCTACGGATGAGCGAAGCCATCCACGGCTTCCATGCCGAGTCCGGCATGACCTTCTCTCCCGACTGCGCGATCTGACGTGCGTGATCGTATGCAGCAACGTAGGAAGTGTAATGCTTCGGATATTCTTTTAGATCGGCGTCGAGCGCGCTATCGATATTCGAGGAAGCTACCTTGATGATGGCACCAGGCGTCGGTTGTCCATCCCGCGTCCGGCAAGTGAATGCTTCGATGCCATTCGGCACCCGATCCGTTGGGACGAGGATTTCAAGCCAAATCGAGAAGGTCGAATCGGGAATGGTGAACTTGGTCTCATACAACGCGCCGTTCAAATGCCTCATCGGGAGAATTATCGCATGGTCCGGACGGACGCCCTGCACGATGGCAGCGCAGAAGAGCGTGTCTTTATTTTCTGGACGGGCGAAAGAAGAAGTGTCCGCGGTCGTATAGGAAACAGTAATGGTCTCTCCCCAGCGCGGATCGTCATTCGAAAGATGCACTTTCTGCGCGAAGAGCGGCGAAGAAACGATTAGAAAAAGAAGACAAAGGGAGCGAGAAATTTGAAGCATAAGCCGATTAGAAAGTAGACGAATTAAAACAGTCCAATCGCTGAAGGCAGTTTCACCTGCAATCAATTCTTCAGTGATTACAGCATTATAGGAACTCAGCCTTAGGTGCCCGTTTATTCACATAGAGACAAAAGTGAAGGAAAATGTGGATAACAAAATGAATGTGGCGATTTTGATCTATTTATGGCGTTATTCATGAAGCACAAATGCGTGCGCAGATAAAGGGCACCTGTTTTCTAAATGAGGGTTGCGCGTAGCGCCCCTGGGAACGCGGTCATGTCATTCCCGCGAACGCGGGAATCCAGTAGCGAGAGCCTGGATTCCCGCGTTCGCGGGAATGACAAAGCAAAAAATTCCGGAACTACCGGGACGGCTGGCTGTTATCCCCCTCTCGAAATAAGCGAGCGGAGACGAAAACTCCGCATTAGTTAACAATAAACGACTTGACAAATGGCATTCAGCAATCCTCGCCCTGCAACGGGGGCGAATAAAAACCGAAAGCGCGTAGGCCGGGGCGAAGGCTCCGGACATGGCAAGACCTCAACGCGCGGGTCCAACGGAGCGGGGTCACGCTCCGGTAATAAATACAGGGCTGGCTTCGAGGGTGGACAGATGCCGCTCGCGCGCCGTCTGCCGAAATTCGGCTTCCACTCGCCCCACCGCACCGAATATCAGATCGTGAACGTCGAGACGCTGGAAGCGTGCGTGTCGAATGGCCGCCTGCCAAACGATCGGATAATTACTCCCGACATCCTCTGGGAAGCGGGCCTTATCAATCGGCAAGGAATGCCGGTGAAAATCTTAGGCGATGGCGAGCTTACGCGAAAGTTAAGCGTTCAGGCGCATAAGCTCTCGAAATCCGCGGTCGCGAAAATCGAGAAAGCCGGAGGAAGCGCGGAGCAACTAACAGCCTGAACCTGGATTACGCGGATAATGCGGATTTTCTGGATTGATTTTTTAAGATTCGTTGGAATCTTGCCAATCGTAGAAAGTCTATTAAGCACCCGTATTCAGGAACAATCGTATCAATCCTTTGTATCAATCCATAAAAATCAATCTGCGTAATCCGCATCATCCGCGTAATCCAGGTTCTGACTTATGAGCAGGTTAACCGATAGTTTTCGAAACATCTTCAAGATCGAGGAGCTGAAGGACCGAATCCTCTTCACGCTCGCGTGCCTCGTGGCCGTGCGGCTTGGGGCGCATATCCAGCTGCCTGGCATCGACTTCACGTTGCTCGATAAGCAATCCGCATCGAGCAACTCGCTCTTCGGCCTCTACGATTTATTCGTGGGCGGCGCGTTTAAGAACGCTGCTATCTTCGGCCTGGGCATCATGCCCTATATTTCGGCTTCGATCATCATTCAGCTTTTGGGCGCGGTCGTGCCGTATTTCCAGAAGCTCCAACGAGAGGGCGAAGATGGCCGCAAAAAGATCACGCAAATGACGCGCGTGGGAACGGTGCTCGTTTCGCTCGGTCAGTCAGCGGGCATGGCGATCTATCTCCAAAAAGAGAATGTCGTGGCAGCGGGGGTCAGTCCGTTTTTCTTCATCATCACGACGATCATCTGCCTGACAGCGGGATGCATGCTGATGATGTGGCTCGGCGAGCAAATTACCGAGCGCGGAATAGGAAACGGCATTTCGCTTATCATCTTCATCGGCATCATTGCGCGATTCCCGAACGCGATTTTAACGGAAGTGACGATGGTGCAGTCCGGTCAGCATAATATCATCGTCGAACTGGTGCTCTGGGCGTTCTTCGTTGCGATCGTCGCGTTCGTTGTGCTCCTGACGCAGGGGATTCGCAAGGTCCCCGTGCAATACGCGAAGCGCGTGATTGGGCGGAAAGTTTATGGCGGGGTGACGCAGCATATCCCGATGCGCGTGAATACCGCCGGCGTCATGCCCATTATTTTCGCGCAGTCGATCCTCTTTATTCCAACCACGATCGCGCAGTTTTTCCAGGGATCGGCCTTCGGCGATTTTCTCCTGAAATTTTTCGATTACCGATCGATGGGATATTCGATCACCTTTGCGGTGATGATTATTTTCTTTACGTATTTCTATACAGCCATCGCGTTCAATCCGCGCGACGTGGCGGACACGATGAAAAAGCAGGGCGGCTTCATTCCCGGCGTGCGGCCCGGCAAGCATACGTCGGACTACATCGATAATATCCTGACGCATATCACGCTCCCTGGCGCGATATTCCTTGCCATCGTCGCAATCATCCCGGCGTTCGTGAGCTACCTCGGCGTGGCAAGCACGTTCGCGCAGTTCTTCGGCGGCACAAGCCTGCTTATCATGGTTGGCGTGGCGCTCGACACCTTACAGCAAATCGAATCGCACCTCACGATGCGCAACTACGAAGGCCTGATGAAAGCCGGGCGCGTGAAGGGGCGGACGGGCATTGCGGGATACTAAACCCGGTTTATGGCTCGCTTGATTAAGACGGAATCCGAGATCGCGAAGATGCGCGTGGCTTCGCATATTGTTGCGGAGTGTTTGAATCATATCGAGACGCTCGTGCAGCCCGGTGTCACGCCGATCGAGCTTAATCGCGAAGTGGAACGCTTTATCACCGGGCGCGGCGCATACCCTGCATTCAAAGGCTACAAAGTGGGACGCCATCGGTTCGAATACGCAGCATGCATTTCGGTCAATAACGCGGTCGTGCATGGTATTCCATCTCGGGAGCCTCTACGCGAAGGCGATATTATTTCCGTGGACTGCGGCGCGGAAAAAGATGGCTGGTTCGGCGATGGCGCGTGGACCTTCGCCGTCGGCCAGATTGCTCCCGATACTGCGAAGCTGATGGAAATCACGCGTGAATCTCTGATGCTCGGCGTGGCTCGTGCCCGTGTGGGTGGAAGACTCTTCGATATTTGCGAGGCAATTCAAGATTATTGTGAAGCCCAGGGATACGGCGTGGTGAAAGAACTCGTTGGGCATGGCATCGGCACCCATTTGCACGAGGACCCGCAAGTCCCCAATTATTTGCCCAGCCCCAAAGAGGGCTTTCCGAATTTGGAACTCCTGGAAGGCATGACGCTCGCCATCGAGCCGATGATCAACATGGGAACCGCAAAAGTTCGAACCGCAAAGGATAAATGGACTGTCCTTACCGCCGATGGCAAACCGAGCGCCCATTTCGAGCATACCGTCGTTGTCAGAAAAGGCGGCGGAGAGATTTTGACGAAATAGCTTTCTGATTTCGAGCGTTTTTATCTTTATTTGCTCGGTCGGTACCGTTCCTCAATCGCCATAAATAACTGCGAATGGATCGTCGGGGCCGGTTGCATCCAGAATCCCGAGCAATTTTTCTGAGTATGAGAAACGGCAGAGTTGGAATATAGATTGCTTCCGTTCGGTTTTACTAGAAGGATGGTGAACGGAGAACGGATATGGCGAACGACGAACTGAGCGAGAAGGACCTTCCGGAAGATGTTCCGGCGGTAAAGAGGTGGACGAGCGGCTTAGTGCTGCTTGGCGGGCTATGGCTTTTCTCGATGCGCTTTTTGAAGACGCTGGCACGGCCGCCGTATGAATTCAAGGAGATCGTACGGCAATTGAACGCGATCGGCTTCCGGTCGCTGTCGCTGGTGATCGTGGTCGGCATTGTAATCGGCGCGGTGCTAACGATGCAAAGCCGCCCGACGATGATCAAATTTGGCGCGGAGGCGTATATTCCGGTAATGGTCGCGATTAGCTCGATGCGGGAGCTTTCGCCGGTGCTCATCTCGGTGATTCTCGCGGGCCGGGTGGGGGCGGGAATCGGCGCGGAACTCGGCTCCATGCGCGCGACCGAGCAAATCGACGCCATGGACGTGGCCGCGCTGGACCCCTATAAGCTATTGGTTTTCACGCGGGTCATGGCCTGCATGATCGCGCTGCCGCTGCTTACGATCATCGCCGATCTGGTGTCGCTCGTCGGCTCCTGGTTTGTCGAGCGCATCGAGTCTGGCATGGCGCTAAGCCATTTTATCCAGACAGTTATCAATGGCGTGGAATTTTCCGACTATTTGCCGGGTATCGCTAAGACGGTCTTTTTCGGTTTCGTCATCGGAATCGTCGGCTGTTACGAAGGCTACAATTCGACGGGCGGGACTGAGGGCGTGGGCCGCTCGGCGACGGACGCGGCGGTGACAAGTTCGCTGCTCATCATTCTTTTGGACGTGGTCTTTGTTAAAGTAACCTTAATGCTCTGGCCATACTGATTTCGATGATCCATCCTTTTCACCACCAAAAAAAGAACGGGACGAACGAAGAAGGGCCGCTCGTGCGTATCGAGCATCTTGCGATCGCCTTCGAAAAGCCGGTGCTCCGCGACGTGAGCCTCGATATTCATAAAGGCGAGACGGTTGCCGTGCTCGGCAAAAGCGGATCGGGTAAAAGCGTGCTGCTGAAACTGATCGTCGGATTGCTCGTGCCCGATGCGGGAAAGATCTTTTATAGGGACAAGGAAATAACGAGTATGGACGAATTTGGGCTGATGGAAGTCCGCTCGAACATGGGATTTTTGTTTCAGGGTGCGGCGCTGTTCGATTCGATGACCATTGGGCAAAATCTGGACTTGTTTCTGGTAAAGCATACGGATCTCGAAGCACCGGAGCGAGAGAAAAAAATTTCGGAGGCGCTCGAAATGGTGCAGCTTAAAGACGCGATCGACAAGATGCCATCCGACCTTTCGGGCGGGATGAAAAAGCGGGCCGGCCTTGCGCGGGCTATCGTGATCGAGCCGGAACTCATCCTCTATGACGAGCCGACGACCGGCCTCGATCCGCTCACGGCGAGTTCCATCGCCGAACTCATCGTGACGCTGCAGCAGCGACTGGGCGTCGCTTCGCTCGTCGTGACGCATGACCTGCCGACGGCCTTCACCGTCTCCGATCGCGCGATGATGCTGAACGATGGCTATGCGGTTTTCGAAGGCGAAATAGAAAAACTTCAGCATTCGGGCGATGAATTTTTGCTGGAGTATCTCGCGGCCTCGCGGCTCGACCGCGAGCGGCATGACAAGCTTGTTCAGATCCACGAGGGCGAGCAGCATCCTGCGCCGGAACAGAACCAAGAACAAAACGGCAATCGCCAACCGGCCGGGCCGAAACCGGAGCATGGTCAGTCGCATGAAACGGATAAGAAGGTCCTAACGTAATATTATACCTCACCATGAAGCGCAAAGCCGTTCCACTGCTCCGCATCGGAATTTTCGTACTCGCGGGATTTCTCATCCTGATTGTTTTTATTTTTTATCTTGGGAGTCAGCAGAAGCTTTTTTCCTCGACGTCGGAGTTGACGGCCCATTTCCAGACCGTGAGCAATCTTAGGCCGGGCGCGGAAATCGATATGGTCGGTATTAATATCGGCAGCGTGAAGAGCATTCGGCTTCCACGAAATTCCCGCGATTCCGTGGTCGTGACGTTGAAAGTGCTGACCGATGCCCTCAAGCTTATTCACACCGATTCCAAAGCCATCATCACCACGCAAGGGCTGATTGGCGATAAGCTCATAGATATTACGATGGGTGGCGATTCGACCCAAGCCGTTCCACCTGGTAGCACGCTTCCGGGGCAGGCGCCGCAGGATTTCTCCAAAATTTACGATACCCTTTCGGCCACCGTGAGCCAGTTGGATTCCGTGGCAAAACAAGCGACGCTCTTAGTGCAGAAGATTGCAAACGGAAATGGGACCATCGGCAAATTGGTCAACGATAGTTCGCTATACGACAATATGAACGAGATGGCTGCCAGGGCGCGTATCGTAATAGATACGGCAAGCGTCGCGGTCGGGCGTGTTTCGACGAGCTTCGCGCGGCTCTCCGATCAGGTCAACGATATTGCCGGCAAGATCGACCGCGGCGAAGGCTCGCTGGGCAAGCTGCTTACGAAGGACGATATCTATGACAATGCCAAAAAGGCTTCGGACCGGCTGGCCGATGCGAGCTACACGTTGAATGACGCGCTCGCCAAACTCGCGCTTGGTTCGGGGCGCTTTGCCGAGGTAATGGAAGGATTGAAGCATAATTTTCTCGTGAAGAGCTACTTCGAAAACCGCGGCTATTGGGACGCGCCGGAGTTCGAGATGACGATTGACCGAAAAATCGATTCCCTCAATCACCTTCGTCAGATCATTGAATCGCAAAGTTCGGCACAACCGCCGCACTAAAGGGGAGGGGAGCAGCACCGTGGGCGATGCCCCCATCGTGGATAATACTATGTTTCGAAGCCTGCGCACGAAAATTCTTCTGGGATTTCTCCTCATCATCGGGATGGTGGGAGCAATCGGGGCGTGGGCTGTCATCAGTTTGTCCGACATTCAGAATTCGACGAGCGACGCGGTTCACGAGCGCTTCGAAATTCTCCATGCGATCAATACTCTCGATACTTCCACCAGCCATCTTCGCGGCGCGGCCACCCGGTTCCTGCTTACTCCCAACGATACCGCGCTTGCAGCGGATTTTGCACGGATGGAAGCGGCCTCCACGAAGGCGCTCTCGCAAGTATCTACCAGTTCCGGGCCGCTCTCTTCCGACCCGGAATTGTACCGGTCGCTTTACCAGATTTCGCACCTTACGATACTCATTCGGAATGAGCTCCGCTACCAGTTCATGCCGGAAGTTCTCGCGGATACCGGCGAGGCTCCCGAGCAAAAGGAACTTCGGCGGGAGACTCGCAATCAAATCTTCGTAAGCGAGATCGATCCGCTGTTCGATAGCCTCAATTCACATATTAGTTCCGTCGAGGAAAGTTATCTGATGTCCCTGGGGTCGCTTTCGGATGTATCTCAGCAGGAGGGGAACCGAATTCGAGTCGAAGTAGCGATTTTCGGCGGGCTTACGCTCATTCTCTGCATTTTGCTCGCGATCCGGCTCTCGAATATCATTGTGGCGCCGATTGTGGAATTAACGGCAAAAACAAAACGGATAACCGCTGGAGAGCTGAATCAATTGGTTATTCCTCGAACGAATGACGAAGTAGGCCGGCTCGGAGAACAGTTCAATGCCATGGCCGAGAAACTCGGAGAGTTCGAGGAATTGAACCTGAAGAAAATTCTCGAAGAGAAGGCGATCTCCGAATCGATCGTACAGTCGATGGACGACGCGCTCATGCTCATCGACCGGTTTGGCACGGTCCTTTCGATCAATCGGAGCGCGCAGGAATTGTTCGATCTTACGAATGCGGAGGGCCGGAACGCGCTCGATGTTACGCGCGGCAAGCCGGCGCTCGAATCCCTGTGTGTCATGGCGCTCAAGGGAACCTGGCGCGAGAGCAGTCGCGGCGAAATCGTCGAATATGAGCGTCATGACGAGCGCTTTTATTTAACGCGAGATATTATTCCGATCCAATCTGGCGATTCGCCCGGCACGGTTGCGTTTTTGCTCGTGCTCAGAAATGTCACGCAAGCGCATGAGCTGGAACGGATGCGCTCCGATTTTGTCGGAATGGTCTCGCACGAACTGCGCACGCCGCTCACCGCGATTCGAATGAGCGTGGACCTGTTAGGCGAACCGACGCTCGGACCGCTTTCGGAAACCCAGGAGCAATTCGTCCAGGCGATACGCGAAGAGAGTGAACGGCTGTTGCGCATCGTCAACGACCTGATGGATTTGTCGAAGATCGAGTCGGGCAAATTCGAAGTCCGTTTCTCCGAAGTAGAACTCGGTTCATTCTTCGATCATCTCCTTGTGCCGTTTATCGCTCCGGCGCAGGAGGCGGGAATTACGCTCCGTACCGAGCACGCCCCCGAAGTGCGGGCCGTTCGTGCCGATCCCGACCGGTTAAAGCAAGTCTTCGTCAACCTTATATCGAACGCCTTGCGTTACACACCGCGTGGCGGGACGATAACGGTCGGGGTTTCGAAATCGGAAGATCCCAATTTTGCCTGTTTTTTCGTCCGCGATGGCGGTTCTGGAATTCCACCCGAGTTCGTATCGAGGATATTCCAGCGTTTTGCTATTCGGAGTAAGGATGCAAAAGCCGGGACCGGACTCGGCTTAGCAATTGCTAAAGAAATCGTACAGGCACATGGCGGGACGATCGAGGTCAAGAGCGAAGTTGGGAAAGGAAGCGAGTTCTCATTCACGATTCCCCTGCCGATATTCGAGGGCGGCGAGCAAATATGAGCTATTTTTGTAACCACCCCATGAAAGCAGGAACATGCGTTTCGGGACTTTTCATCAGATACAGCGCATTAATCGTGGTCAAATCCAAATTATTTTCGAGCGATACCCGCATCATTCAGGAATCTCGCCGCTCCACCGTTGCCGTGGGCCGCGAGGTCCGCAGGATCCAGAATTTTCTCATTTCCACCGTCTCCGAGCCAGCCAGCGTGGCTGTAGCCACCCGGCCAACGAATTCAGGGCAGGTACCGAGGCAGGCGCGGAAGCGCCGAATCCTCGTGGTGGATGACGAGAAGAATATCCGACTGACGGTCCAGCATTCGCTCATTGCCGCCGATTATGAGGTAGATACTGCCGCCAACGGCGCCGAAGGCCTCGAACGCTTCCACGAAGGTCATTACGACCTCATTCTGATGGACCTCCGGATGCCGCAGATGAATGGAATCGAAATGCTTCGCGAGATTCGCGAGCACGATAAGCATATCGCGGCCATTGTCATCACCGCGTACCTTACCATCGACACCCTGCTCGAAGCATTTTCGCTTGGCGTTTCCGATTACATTCGCAAGCCCTTTTCGCCGAATGATGTCCGCGAAATGGTCCGGCGGGTGCTGTCCCGCGAATCCCTCGATATACACGGTCCGGCGGCGGAAACAGCGCCAACGCTCGAACACGCGCGCAAAGCGCTCGCCGAACAGGACTTGCCGCGCGCCCTGGAACTCGCCAAGCGCGCGGTCGCGCGAGATTCTAACAATCCGGACAGTCAGGCATTCCTGGGTATTCTGCAACACCTCAATGGTGATGTGCAGGCGGCCGAACAATCGTTCCACGAGGCGCTTCTGCTCGATCCGCAGCACCAGCTTAGCCGCGATTATTTATTCTGGATGCAATCGAGAGGGAAGGGTGGATGATTGGTTATTCACCGGATGATCGGTCATCCGCTGGATGATGGGTCATCTGCGGCGAGCGATTCCGATGCGAATATGGGATGCTTCCAGATGGGGACGGTCTGCTTTAGTTTCTCGATAAACTCGATATTTGCTTCGAATGCCGCGCGCCGGTGCCATGCTTCCGCACGCACATAGACAGCCGCTTCGCCCACGGGAACGAAACCAACGCGATGAATGCAGACGCAGCCGGTAAGCTCGTATTTCTCGATCGTTTCGCGCGCGATTCGCCCAAGCTCGGCGAGCGCCATCTCGCGAAAGGCTTCGTAGTCTATCCCTCGAATGAGTTGGCCTTCCTCCGTGCCCCGCACGATACCGGAGAATTCGACCACCGCGCCGGAACCGGATGACCATTTGTAGTCCGCGCTATGGAGCGGGCCATCTATAATATCGATGAGTGGTTCCGTCATCATGGATTTTCTTCACCCGCCTTGCGTGGGTGGAATCATGGAAATAATATCGCCTTCCGAGAGCAGAGCATCCATTCGCGCGTAATGCGTGCCAATGGCGAAAAGAGAGGAGGAGCGCAGGGGACGGATGGGTTCCATTCGGTCGAACAGCATATCGAGGGCGGCTCCGAGCGTCGAGCCGCTCGGAACATCGAGGGGCACCTCGCATTGGCCGGCGAGTTCCTTACTAATGGAGTAAAAATGGAAACGGACGAGCATAACTCGATAAAACTAAAAGCAACCTCTAAAAACTCCGAACCCGGATTCCGCCCTGTGAATCTTTGCATTGCATAATGGGGTTTTGGATACTTCGATTTACCGCCATGCCTAATAAGAAGAACGGATTAATCGCTCCGCCTGCGAGGCCGGTTATTAGCCGCCGCTCGCTCATCGCGCTTGCTCCGCTCGCTTTGCTTGCCGCGTGCGACTTGACCCCTGAAGGGAAAACGGAATCGTTCCTACGGGGCGTACAGTCCTTTAACGATTGGGTACAAGGAGCGGTTTTTAATCCGGCAAAGCTCTCACCGGAACTTCCACTTTCCGAGACAACCCTACTGAAAGACTTTCGCGTGAATACGGAAAGCCCGCACGACTTGAATCTCGATCTAAAAAATTGGGCGCTTGAAGTAGGCGGTCTTGTCAAGCGCCCAGGTCGGTACACACTTGCCGAGATCGAGCGGCTGCCGAGAAAAGAGATGAATACGCGGCTTGTCTGTGTCGAAGGCTGGAGTATGGTTCCTCGCTGGGGCGGCGCACGGCTCGCCGATTTTCTAACCGCCGTTGGCGCGGCACCGGATGCAAAATATGTGTATGTTGCCTGCGGCGATGGATATTACACTTCCTACGATATGGCGAGCGCGCGGCACCCGCAGACGCTCCTTTGTTATGAAGCCTATGGCATGCTGCTGACGCTCGATCACGGGGCGCCGCTGCGCATCGTGATGCCGACAAAACTTGGATACAAAAGCGCGAAATGGCTGACGAATCTTTTCGTTACCAACGAAAAGCCCGGCGGCTATTGGGAAGACCAGGGTTACGATTGGTTTGCGGGAATTTAATATGAAAACCGGTACCCAGTATAACCGATCACACGCACGAACGTTTCGCGAACGGGTCCACCCGCTCATCATCCGCGTGACGCACTGGATTAATTTTCTTGCGCTGGGTCTGATGATCACGAGCGGCCTTCGTATTTACGATGCCTCTCCAATCTTCGGACAAACCGAACTACCGACGCTCTTTGAATTCGGAGGACTCGCCTATGCCCGCCAATGGCATTTCTTCGCCATGTGGGCCTTTTTTATCAATGGAGGGATCTGGATTCTCTACAACATCTTCACAAGACACGGAAGAAAAACGACACTCTTCTCCCCCAAAGATGCCTCCGGCGTGTTGCCAATGATCCGTTATTATCTTCGCATTCGCAAGGACCATCCTCCCTCCGGAAAATATAACGCGCTGCAAAAGTTAGCCTATACCTCGACGGCGCTCCTCGGGTTGCTCACTATTCTCAGCGGAATGGCCATGTACTGGCCCATTCAATTTTCGTGGCTGGCGTGGATGTTCGGTGGGTACGATGTTGCACGGATATTTCATTTTATCTTCATGGCTTTGTTCCTGCTGTTTCTCTTCGGGCATTTAGTTATGGTAACTATTGCCGGGTGGGGAAACTTTCTTTCGATATTTACCGGCAAGATAAAAGTCGCGGCACGTCCCGTTCCATCGGAAACGAATGTGGGGTAAATTAGGCTCTGACTATATATGCTTATCGATCAGTATCAGCGCGTCCACGATTACTTACGCATTTCGGTTACCGAACGGTGCAATTTCCGTTGCACCTATTGTATGCCGGCGGAGGGGGTCGCGTTAACTCCGAACGGATCGCTTCTGACTTATCCCGAAATTTCGACGCTTGCGGAAATGTTCGTGCGGCTCGGCATTCGTAAAATCCGCATCACTGGTGGCGAGCCGCTAGTCCGCCCCAACATCGAGCATCTCTGTTTCGAGCTTTCGCGGATTCGAGGGCTTCGGGAGTTGGCGATTTCCACGAACGGCTTCTTGCTCGAAGAGAAGCTTTCCGCTCTTTTTCATGCCGGTGTGCGGCAGCTCAATATCAGCCTTGATTCCCTCCGGCCGGAACGCTTCGAGCGGATTACACGTCGAAATAATTTCGAGCGAGTGGTAATGGCGATCCGCGCCGCGGTTCAATTCCAATCCGGCAGGGGAAGCGGATTCGATTCGGTAAAAATCAATACCGTCGTCATGCGAGGGATGAACGATGACGAGCTGTTAGACTTGATCCGATTCGGAATCGAGTTAGAGCAGCGTGCTAAAAGAGTCACCGCTAATCCACCCGCGATAGAAATCCGCTTCATCGAGCTTATGCCATTCCCCGGTAACGGTTGGAACAATTATGCCTGCGTGCCATTCTCCGAGATGCGGCGTGCGATAGAATTAGAATACCGGCTCGAAGCGATACCCAATGCCGTTAGAGTTCGAGGGCCGGCAAAACGATTCCGCATACCGGAAACAGGCACCACTATTGGCTTCATTACCACGATGTCCGACCATTTTTGCGGTGACTGCAATCGGTTGCGCCTCACCGCCGATGGGATGCTGCGAACCTGCCTTTTCGGCAGCGACGAAATTAATCTTCGCGAGTTGCTCCGCGGCGGCGCATCCATGGATACGATAGAATCCGCCATCCATGCCGCGCTTGCATTGAAGTGGGAGAAGCACCCTGGCGCCGCCGAACTTATTCAAATCAATGACCGCGACATGGTCGCGATTGGCGGATAACCCACCATATCCATGCGCGACGTTTCCTCGAAATCCAACACCCTTCGCTCTGCTATCGCCGAGGCGCACGTTGAAATGCGGGCCGAAACCATGCTCCTCCTCCGGGAAGGCCAGCTTCCGAAAGGCGATCCGCTTCCCATTGCGAAAGTCGCCGCGATTCAGGCCGCGAAAAATACTTCTCAGTTCATCCCTTATTGCCATTCGCTCCCGATTGATTTCGTGGGAGTCGATTTTACCTTGAACTCGGATTCAATTCTCATTCGCACGGAAGTCAAAGCCGTCTGGAAAACAGGCGTTGAAATGGAAGCATTAACGGCTGCTGCAATTGCGGCGCTCACGATTTATGACATGACGAAGATGGTCGATGATGCCGTCGTCATCCGCGAAATTCGTCTCGTATCGAAGAAAGGCGGAAAGTCGGATTTCCGCCGTGAGAACGTCACGGATGATGGGTCATCCGTGAACCTTCTTCGCGCGGCCGTGCTCGTTCTTTCTGATTCCGTTGCATCCGGAAGCAATATCGATACTTCCGGCAAAGCGATCGAGGAACGAATCGAGCGGGAAGGCATCGAGACCGCGGAATATTGCGTGCTTCCGGATGACGCCGATCTTATCGCGGAGAAGCTTCGCTATTTTGCGGATACTATGCAGCTCGATCTGGTGCTCACGACCGGCGGGACCGGAATCAGTCCGACGGATAACACTCCCGAAGCGATGGAACGAATACTCGACTCGGAAATCCCTGGCATTGCGGAAGCGATTCGCAGTTATGGTCAGGTGCGCACGCCGTTCGCGATGCTTTCGCGCGCGATGGCGGGTATTCGCGGGAAGACGATCATCGTAAATCTTCCCGGTTCCGAGCGCGGCGCTATCGAATCTCTCACGGCCATTCTACCGGCGTTACATCACGCTTGCAAGATGATTCAGGGCGGCGATCATACGGAAGCAGTCACGCGAAGCCGCAGGATTGCTCCTGCTTGGACTAAACCCCAATGATCTCCTTTGAAGAAGCACTGCGGCTGCTCGATGAGCATGTCAAGCCGGGCGCAACGGTCGAAGCGCCGCTTTTGGAATCGCTTGGCCTTACGCTTGCGCGGCCTATTGCGGCGCGCGCGGATAGCCCGCGCTTCGATGCGTCCGCCGTGGATGGATATGCGGTTTCACGGTCGGATTTTTCTAATGGGCTTCCGGTCGTTCTTTCCATTGCCGGTACCATCCACGCGGGCGCGGCATCGGTGAAATCGCTAAAGCCGGGAAGCAAGCATCGCCCACGATGCACGCATCGCATCTTCACCGGCGCTCCGGTTCCCAAAGGCGCCGATGCCATTGTAATGCAGGAAAATGTGGCGGTCGCCGATAATAAAGTTACCTTCACCACCGTTCCCACGTCCGGCGCTTATATTCGCAAACGCGGCGCCGAATTTCAACGCGGCGAGCATTTATTTGAACCTGGCACCATCCTCACGCCGGCGGTGGCACAATCGCTCGCCGCGTGCGGCTTCGCGCGAGTGTACATCCATGCGCGTCCTTCCGTCTCGATTATCATTACCGGCGACGAACTTCGACCGCCGGGAACGAAACTCCATTCCGGCGAAATTTGGGACTCGAATGCAACTGCGCTCGAAGCCGCATTGCATGCGCTTGGAATCACAAATGTTCACACGCAGCATGTTTCGGATAACGCTCGGAGCACCACAAGAGCCATTCGCTCGGCGCTCGAACGCTCCGATGTCATTATTGCCACCGGCGGCGTTTCCGTCGGCGAGCGGGATTATGTAAAAGAGGCCTTCGCCGCCAATGGCGTGCGTGAAATCTTTTGGCGCGTCCGCATGAGGCCCGGAATGCCACTTTACTTTGGTGTGAAACTTGAGAACGGTCGAACAAAATATATTTTTGGGCTTCCGGGAAATCCGGTTTCCGTGATGGTAACCTTTCAGCTATTTGCGCGCCGCGCCGTGCGTTGCTTGATGGGACATGCCGCGGAGGAGGCCCATGAGAAAGGAGTCCTTGCAGCGCCGTTAAAAAAATCAGTTGCAAGAATGGAATTTGTCCGTGCGTATCGGGAACGAACGTCAGGTCCGTTATCAACGGTAGTTCCACTCGCCGCGCGCGAATCCAACATGACGACGGGGATGGCAAGGGCCGATGCGCTCATCGTCTTTCCCGAAGAGCAAGAATTTCTCGCCGAGGGAAGCGAAGTGGAAATTATTCCAATCCAGTGGGGACCCTATTAAAATGCCAACCACGGACCAACTCTTTTTACTTCTTCCGCTCATCCTAATTGTGGCGGCGCTTTATTCGAGCGTCGGGCATGGCGGCGCGTCGGGCTACCTCGCGGTGATTTCGCTCATGGGGTTTGCGCCTAAATCGTTCGTGCCGATTGTTCTCACGCTCAATGTTCTCGTTGCCGGAATCAGCTTTCTCCATTACCGGCTGCCGGGCGCATTCTCGTTTCGGAAGCTCCTACCCTTTATCGTCACTTCCATTCCCGCTTCGTATCTCGGCGGATTGTGGAAGGTCTCCGGCGCGACCTTCGATAGTATTCTTGGGCTGGCGCTCCTGCTTGCCGCGGCACGGCTTCTCATGCCCCAACGAATTAAAGGCCCCGAGATTTTGCGCCGAAAATCCGGAAATACATCATTATGGGTCATTGGACTACCGGTCGGTCTGGTGCTGGGCTTCGTTTCCGGAATGATCGGCATTGGCGGCGGGATTTTTCTAAGCCCCATCCTTCTTTTTTTGGGTCTCACGGACCTGAAAGGGAGCGCGGCCATGGCCAGCGCATTCATCGTGCTCAATTCACTCGCAGGGCTGGCGGGCCAGGTGACCACGATTACCATTTTGTATCGCACAAACCCGTCGATACCGCTCGCGTTTATTGCCGCGGCCTTAGCCGGCGCGCTCCTGGGCTCGCAATGGGGCGCGACCCGCAAGCACCCGCGCGAACTGCAATGGGCGCTTGCCAGCGTACTTCTCTTCGCAAGCTGGAAATTAGTGAGTGGGGCACTGTAGCTGACTTCCTTGACGCTCGAAAGATTATTACGATTCGCCGTTGGCACAACCCCTATCGGATGCGAGCGTGGCAAGCACATCTCCCTTTCGTGACCCCTACGGGATTCGAACCCGTTCAGCCACCGTGAAAGGGTGGTGACCTAACCATTAGTCGAAGGGGCCTGGGTGCAATGAAGAATGAGGAATTAAGAACTAAGAATTTAATTCGGTCCATCTAAATTGCGGCGGTGCGTAAAACAGGAGCGAAGACGTATTGTTCCGTGTTTTTCAAAAACGAAGCCGGAGCGAATGACTGTCATCCGCGCTTCTTAGTTCGGGATTTGAAGCTTCTTCATTCGAAATTTGTAATTCTCTGTCCATGCCCGACCTGATCTTTCACGTCGATACCCTGACATCGAGAGCATTCCATGGTAATCCGGTAACGGTGTGCATCCTGGAGAACCAGCGGGACCGCGCATGGATGCATGAACTTTCGCGGGCTATGAATACTCCGGAGTCCGCATTCGTGCTGCCGCGTAAGACCAGCCATGCACGAAGCCCGAACCGCTTCGATCTTCGCGCGATGGCGGGCGGTTCGGAAGTTGAAATAGCCGCTTCGGCCACGCTTGCGGCCGCGCACGTTCTTTTCACGCGCTCGAAGGCCAATTCGTCGAAGGTGGGTTCCTTTGTGGATCCGCGGCGTTCCATTGTATTCTTTACCCGCGGCGGCCCGGTGCCGGCCTCGATGGAGGATGGCATGCTCGAAATAAATTTTCCGGCGCTATTGCTGGAGGAACTTTCTGATCCTCCGGAAGAAATTCTACAGGGCATCGATCCCGCGCCGGAATATGTCGGACGGCGTGGCAACGATTACTTGGTGCAGGTCTCCTCGGAGGCGCGGCTTCATGAGGTACGTCCCGATTTCCATTTCCTGCGTGGCATGGGAATGCGCGGCCTTATTGTAACGAGCATTGCTGACCAGACCACCTCCCATGATTTTGTGTCGCGAACGTTTCACATTCCAAGGCCCCTGGAAGATCCCATCGCGAGTTACGCGCCCTTCGTGCTGGCGCCTTTTTGGTTTTTGCGGTTGGGAAAGACGATCCTCAAGAATATGGCATATTCCGCAAATAGAACGGGGCGGGCACGGATGATCGGTCATTCGGGTGCTACGCGGCCGCAAGGCTCCCGGCGGAAGGCGGGTCACCAATTCCAGCTTATAATCGAGGGCGACCGCGTTAAGCTGATCGGCGAAGCCGTTACCGTGTTCGAAGGCGAATTGAAACTCTAAGAATTACTGCTTTAGGAAGAAGCCGCAAATCAATGCCCGATCTCTGGCTTTTGGACCGGCTGTGGAAACTGATTGGGATTGTACCCGCCGGAATTGAAGCCGGGCTGCGTCGGCTGATTCGGGGTATGCCCGGTATTTTGTGGGAAGGTGGAATTCGGCGTTTGTCCGTTGGGCTGGTTTGGGTTCTTCGGTTGACCAGGAACGAGCGGAGCACCGGGTTTCGAGACCAGGGGCGTCGAGAGTATCTCCGATTCGATCCCAAGTTTTCGCGCGACTGGCAGCGTCAAATCGAATTTTGAATTCGTATAAAGCAGCACTACATCCTTCGAGCTTCGGTCGATCACGTAGTCATAATTTCCATCGGCGGCAACTTCTTTGATCGCCTCGGTGAGTTTATCGTAGGCTGGCTTCATAAGTTGGGCTTCTTGCTGGAATAGCTCGCCGCCATCGGCATCGAACTTCTGGTGCATGTAGTCCTCGTGCTGCTTACGGAGATTGGAAAGATCGAGTTCGGTCGCGCTCCGCTCGGCATCGGTCATAATGAGCTTTCGGCGATCGAAATCCGCCTGCTTGCGGTCAATCTCGCTTTGCATGTCGCTGGCTTCTTTGGTCCAGGCTTGCGTAAGCTGATCGAGGCGCGTCTTGGCGTCAATGGCCTCCGGCATGCGCTTCAGAAGCTTTGCGGCATCGATATAGGCAACGCGCGTTTGCTGAGCGGCCGCATTACCGGCGATGCCGGCGAACAGGGCGAAGATGATGAGAACGACGGTCGAGATTCGAGAGGTCTGCATAAGTCCTGAGAAGTGCTGAGTGCTAAAGTGCTAAGTGCTTGGTGATAAATCCTAAAATACCGGAATAAATTAGTGAAAAAGAAGAGCGCGGCCGCTTTAGTAAAGCGGCCGCGCTCTCAAAAAAATCCCGTGCGCGTGTGCTAACTTAGCAACTCAGCACTTACTTCTGGGCCTGGGCTTTGAGGTAATCCTGGAATTTCAGTGTATAGTCGATGGTGGGGTCGTCATACACGGTCGCCGTTTTCGGGAAGATGACCGTGAGTTTCTCTTTCTTCGCGTAGGATGCGAGCGTATTCTGCAGTTTATCGGTAATCGGCTTCATGAGATTCGCCTGCATCTGAGCGAGTTCGCCCTGCTGCCCGAATTTGTCCTCCTGAAACTTACTGAATACTGCCTTAAGGCTGTCGAGGTCTGCAGCTTCTTTCTTTTTGAAATCCGCGCTGGCGGTTTCGCCAAGTTTCTGATAGGTATCGACCTTCGTCTGATATTCGGTCTGTATGGTCTGGAGGGTATCCATGTATGCTTTTCTCTGGGTTTCGATCTGGTTATTGGCCGCCACGTATTCCGGCATGGCCGTTACGACGGCATTAATATCGACGACGCCGATTTTCTGCGCCTGCGCGGAGCCGGCGAAAAGACCGAACGCCATAATGGCTCCCAGTGCCATCCGTTGAGCGAGTTTTCTCATAATGCTATTGTGTTCCTCTTCTAAAAAGTGATTAAAAATGGAAATGACGATTGTCGTTCGGCGCTTGTTTGTCCGACGATTACTCGTCCGTCTTTCCGGAGCGTGAAAGACGGCACGTTCAAAGCTTTGTTTCGCCGAAATGATTCCGCGAGCCAAAAAATGTCGTATTTTTGAAACTATGGGATTTATCCATTCCCATCTGGGCCTCGCTCAGGTTCGTCGATGGAGATCCTTTTTGGTGTTGTTCTTGCTTTCTTTCCAAATTGCTTATGAAACGTACATTTTTGGTTACAGCGATCGCGACGGCTGCCGCGTGGTTTTATGGGTGCAGCACGCCAAAGGACAAATGGGAAAAATCGCCGGGCGTTGAAATAACGGTGGATAGGACCTACGATAACGGAAAGCCCTATCTTCAGGTGTTTTACGAAAATTTTGGGGACGATACCATAAGAAAAATTCGCTATCAACTTATTACCGTAACCAAAGGCCATGTTGACACGGTCATAAAGGAGATCGACCCCGTGGACTTGCTGCGCCCGAAGGACCGGCACGTCCTCCCTCGCGCGATTGGGGAGGATACGCTGGCTGCGGACGAAGTTCACGCCGGCAAGGTATGGGTTGTGAAAGAGAAGAAGTAAAGGAACGAAAAATTATTCAACTTCTCTCCCTGCCTCCGGTTTCTCAAACAGATAGGGTTCCACTCTCAAAACCTTAGCGCAAGGCTTTCCAGTGGAATGGCATTTTGTTTGCAAAAACACTTGACTTTCTTCTAAAAATAATTTTATTTTGTGATTGAGAGATGAAACACTTGCCCTTTTTTGGAAATATCTTCGCGGCTCGCGGCTCGCGGCTCGCGGCTCGCGGCTCGCGCTTGAGTGCGCGATCGCGTTAGCTTGCCTCTCCTTTTCCCGTTTAGCAGCATCCACACAGTATGTTGCCCCATCATCCAATTCTTCAAAGCACACAATCATCGACCGGCTCTCTTGGGACCACGTCGAAGGATTTTGTTTAGCCGATTCGATTGGGAAGGAAATTTACGCTGGTAGCAGAAACCGGCTCTATCATACTACTGATTCCGGCAAGACGTGGACGAAACTCGGCGAGCTTCCCAATATTACGCTGATAAAGGAAATTATTCCGATCAGCCGTGCCAGAATTTTTGTCAACACATCGAAGGGCTTTGACGGGACCGCTTTTTTGAGCGTCGATTCCGGCCATACCTTTTGTCAGTGCGTGCCTTCCACGGGCGAAGGAGCCTGCGCATGGTTCCTGCGCGATAAAGGGGTTCTCTACGTTGCTTCCCAAAAACCATTTTGCATCATGGAATCGAAAGACAGCGGAATTTCATGGACCATTGCAAGTCATCTGATCGATACGCTAAAAAAGCCGGATATTTGCTCCATGCTTGTGAAAGATACGAAATTTTATATCTCCACGTCGCTTCCACCCGCGATTTATTATTCGTCCGATCTCGACGAACCATGGAAGAAAATTTTTACCGACCCACTTTTTACCGATTCCCGAATGCCTTCAAACCGCGAAGTACCTTTGGTTACCAAATGGGGTAACCGGCTCGTAGCATGCGTCGCAAGCGGGCCACATGGCTCGAGACAGCAACTTTATATTTCGGATAACGATGGGAATTCATGGCGAGGAATAGATTGCCCGTTCATCATTTGGGGCATCGGCGTGAATAACGTGGATACGTCAACGATGTGGATTGGCAACTACGGAAATTCGCCATGGCCGGAGCCTCATACGGCTTTGCGTTATTCCCGCGATAATGGCCGGACATGGAACATGGTACCAAACTGCGGAGCGAGCATCTTCTGGCGGCTCGAAGAACTTCCGGATCATTCGCTCTATGCCGCAACCGATTTTGGCTTGATTCGCGTCAAACTTAACGAATGATGCGATTCAGGCAATAAAAAAATAAAGCGGAGCAGGGAGCGGTTACGGCTCCTGCTTCGTTTCGAATAGGTGAAAATAATTCTGCGGCTCGTAACCAGCTGAGGATTTTTTTCTAACTACTTCTATGAGGAGATTCATACCAACGAAAAGTGCGGTGCTCCTGGCATCGCTCATGTTGCTCTGCACAGCACCTATGATTGCGGAGAAAGCTGTTGCGCAATGGCCATGTAACGGTTGCCTGCGGCCCATGCACGAAACCAATCAGTGGTTCTGCAACAACGATTCCAACTCGTGCCCCGGATGCTACTCGTGGCTTTTAACTAATACTTGTGATTCTTGCATCACAAGTATCACGATATCCAATAAGGGTGAAGACACAACGTTTTTCCCTTGCTGCGTCGTGCTGATGGACCCAACACACGAAACGTGGACCGTGTCTAATGATCCGGCACCCACTCCCCACTCCTTCACAGTCGTTGCAGACACCGCCAACGGCGAGTGCTTAGCTCCCGGAAAGTCTATTCAGATTACCGCCTGCGGACTGGTTGAAGGTGAACTTATATATATCAGTTGGTCTCCAGCTGACCCGCCATGCAACAGCGCGCAGAACGAAGAAGCTGTTGTGCCTTAACCAAAAAAGCATGAATCGCAATTGTAACATTCTAACATTTTTGTGGACCATCGCCATTTTGGCGGTGGCCCATCCTTCGCACGCTCAAACGATCCCTGGCCGCTGGCATAAGGTTGCGTTACCCCAGCCAGCTCGTGTCGGGAATGATAACACACAAGATTTTAGCTTTACTGACAGCTTAAATGGCATTTGTGTCTCCGACATTGGATTGATAAGTTCCACATCGGATGGGGGCCGGACGTGGGTACTCGACACCAATCTCTATAACGACTATATCGATAGAAAAGGCAACCTCAACAGTGTCGAGTGTACCGCTCCTCACCATGGGTTTTTTCATGGCGGGAATGGGACCATATCCATAGCGCCGTCCAGGACGACCATTCAGTTCCCTCCCGAAGCGGGCCAGATAAACTACGGCGACTACACTACGCTCGCCGAAAAAATGTACGATACTGCCTATGGCTTCCGCCTTGTGGAAATTTTTAATACCGTTCTCATGATCGTCACGCACGATGGCTGGCAAAGCTCGGTGCCGTACGATTCGGGTTACCTCCAGAATGCGCAGTCTCCCGTCATTGCGTATATTGTCGATAGCAACGATGTTTGGACAGAGGAAGGCAACACATTAGGAAGAACTGGTTTTGTCGATTCGCCGAAAGTAATACTACACTCCACAAACGGTGGC
>DASRZC010000084.1:0-17962 GCA_035686785.1 Kapaibacterium sp. (SeqCode) | reverse complement strand
TTAAGCAGGCAGTCCATGCGCCCCGGCCTCTGACGGTCTTTGCCACCGACATTGCCGCTGGAAGAGTCTATGTCAACGTGATGTTCGGCAATCTCTATTGGAATTCGTTTCCATCGGGTCACTCGCAGACGGCCTTTACCTTGGCAACCGTTCTTATCTGGTCTGGGAGACGTTCGCTGAAAATTGATCTTTGGGGTGAGGTAGGCATTTTTGCCATTGCCATCCTTGTGGCTATGTCGCGAATTTATTGCGGCGCCCACTTCCCTTCCGATATTCTGGGAGGAGCAGTTCTCGGCGGAGGCTCAGCGTGCCTCTGTTGTTACGCCGTAGGCCGTTGGCAGTCGAAACGGCTGAGCTTGCCGCGCGCATATTTGTAGCCCGTGACCGGAAGGCCACGGCTGCGAACCACGGCTGGTACAGTTCCTGCTATGCCTCATGCAGGAGAGTATCTGAATGTTTCCAGGCTTTATGTTCGCGACCGGCATCGAAAATAGCTACCCGACGATCAACGGTGGCCGCGAGCGCGTGGACGAAATGGAAAAATGCCTCCACTACAAATTCTGGAAGACGGACTTCGACAAAGTACAGGAACTTGGGGTTCAATTCCTGCGCTATGGGCCGCCTATCCATAAGACCTGGCTCGGTCATAAAAAGTACGATTGGGAATTCGCTGATCTTACGTTCGCGGATTTACGGAGGCGCGGCGTTATTGTCATTGCCGATCTCTGTCATTTCGGCGTCCCCGATTGGATCGGCAATTTTCAGAATCCCGATTTTCCCGAACTCTTTGCAGAATATGCCGAGGCGTTCGCCCGGCGCTATCCATGGGTGCAGTTGTTCACGCCGGTCAATGAGATGTCCATCTGCGCGACATTTTCCGCATACTACGGCTGGTGGAACGAGCAGGAGAAAAGCGACGCGGCATTCGTCAAGGCGCTGAAGCATATTGTGAAAGCGAACGTGCTGGCCATGCACGCAATTCTAAAATCGCAGCTGGAAGCTATTTTTATACAGAGCGAATCATCCGAATACTACCATGCGAATGGGCCGGATGCCATTCATCCCGCCGAACTGCTGAATGCGAAGCGATTTCTGGCACTCGACTTAAATTACGGTATCCGTGTGAACTCGGATATGTACGAGTATCTGCTGGATAATGGCATGACGCGCGAGGAGTATCATTTCTTTCTCGATCACCACCTGAAACATCATTGCATCATGGGCAACGATTACTACATTACGAATGAGCACCTCGTTTCCGCGGATGGCTCGATGCGCCCGGCGGGTGAGATATTCGGCTACGAAGAGATTACAACGCAGTATCACGACCGCTACCATCTGCCGGTAATGCACACGGAGACCAATATCAATGAAGGCCCGACCGGACAAGATGCCGTTCGATGGCTTTGGAAGGAATGGGCAAACGTGCTTCGAGTGCGCAACAATGGGGTGCCGATTGTGGGCTTCACATGGTATTCGCTGACCGATCAGGTTGATTGGGATACGGCGCTCCGCGAAAACAACGGACACGTCAATCCGCTGGGTCTTTATGACCTGGATCGTAATCCACGCAAGGTGGGAATCGCTTATAAAAAGTTGATAGAGAGCTGGAACAAAGTTTTGCCCACGGAGAGCGAGTGCCTGCAAGTTCCGGTCAAGCCTTTGAGCAGGATGCATCAAAATGGGCACCACCTCGCCACGGAAACCGGGAGGATCGAGCAGCATCAGGCTCTCCCGCTGGGCAATAGTGCTGACAAACAATGAATGAGATAAATTTCGATGGCCGCGTGGCAATCGTAACAGGCGCCGCAAGCGGTATCGGGCTTGCCACCGCGAAGCAATTCGCGGCTCTGGGAGCGTCTGTTGTTATCGCGGACAGAGACGAAGCAGCGGCTGCTGCCGCCAAAAAAGATATTGAAAAGGGATTGCCTAATGCCAAAATCTTAGTAAGCGTGTGTGATGTCTCGCAGGAATCGCAGGTGGACGCAACGGTTCAAGCTACCCTGGATTACTTCGGAGCATTCGATGTGCTCGTCAACAACGCGGGACTAATGGTATTCAAGCCACTCGAAGATCATACGATCGAGGATTGGAACAAAGTGCTGACGATCGATTTACTGGGAGCCTTTCTCTTTATCAAGCAAGCATTTCTCACGATGCGTCCGGGTGGCGCGATTGTAAACGTGGCGAGCATTCATGCCGTCGAAACCACGCCGCTCGTCGCGGCTTATGCCGCTGCTAAAGCGGCCCTCGTTTCGCTGACGCGCAGCGCCTCCATCGAAGGCAAAGCAAAGGGCATTCGCGCCAACTGCATTCTTCCGGGCGCGGTTGACACTCCGATGTTATGGAACAATCCCAATATCAAGAAGGGACTCGAAGTTATCCAAAAGGGGGACGTGGGAAAGCCCGAGCAGATCGCCTCGGTAATCGCCTTTCTCGCATCGGATGCCGCGAGCTTCGTGCAAGGCGCGGCCGTGAGCGTGGATGGGGGACGGTTAAGTCATTTGTGACTCACCGGATCTCTACATGGAAGAATACAATGGGAACCGGTCCGTCAGCCTCCACACGTTCTCACGAATAGAAGCGATTGTCTTCTCATCCGAGGGATTCGAGACAACCTGGTCGATCATCTCCGCGATCGTATCCATCTCCGCTTCCTTCATGCCCCGCGTGGTGATGGCGGCGGTGCCAATGCGAATGCCGCTCGTCACCAGTGCGGATTTATCGTCATACGGCACTGCATTTTTGTTGACCGTAATGCCTGCTTTATCGAGCGCTTCCTCGGCCGCTTTGCCGGTGATGTTCTTGCCGCGCAGATCGGCAAGCATCAGATGATTATCCGTGCCGCCGGAAATAATATAAAATCCGCGTTTCACTAATTCCAATGCCATTCGTTGTGCATTGCGGATGACCTGCTCCCCGTATTGCTTAAAACTATCTTCGAGCGCCTCGCCAAACGCAACCGCTTTTGCCGCGATGACGTGCATCAGTGGCCCGCCCTGCACGCCCGGCATGACGGTAGAGTCGATAATTTCGGAGACCATCTTCGTCCGCCCGGACTTTGGCGCAACATTGCCCCAGGTATTTTCGAAATCTTTTCCGAGAAGTATTAGTCCTCCGCGCGGACCGCGCAGCGTCTTGTGCGTCGTCGAACTTACGACATGGCAATGTGGCAATGGGCTGGTGAGCAATCCTTTTGCGATGAGTCCAGCCGGATGTGCCATGTCGCAAAAGAGGAATGCGCCAACGGAATCGGCGATTTCGCGGAAGCGCTTGAAATCAATATCGCGCGAATAGGCGCTCGCGCCAACGGTTATCATTTTCGGATTTACTTCATGCGCCTGGCGTTCGACATCTTCGTAATCGATATAGCCCGTCTCTTTCGAAACACCATACGCATGAAATTTATAAAGCTGCCCGGAGAAATTCGCGGGATGGCCATGCGTGAGATGCCCGCCGTGCGATAAATTCATTCCGAGCACCGGATCGCCGGGCTTCAAGAACGTGAAATAAACCGCCATGTTCGCCTGGGAACCGGAATGCGGCTGGACGTTCGCATACTCCGCGCCGAAGAGCTTCTTCACGCGGTCGCGAGCGAGATTTTCGACCACATCGACGAATTCGCATCCTCCATAATACCGCTTGCCGGGATACCCCTCGGCATATTTATTCGTGAGTACGCTCCCCTGCGCGCGCATCACTGCCGCGGAGGTGAAATTTTCGCTCGCAATTAGCTCGAGGCCATGCTGCTGGCGCTCGAGTTCGTGCTCGATGGCGGTGAATACTTCGTTGTCCATGGGGCAATGATGAATTATGAATGATGAATGATGAAATGTGCAGTGAGCATTACTTATCGAAGTCCATCATTTTTTCTATCCGCGCAATGTGGCGGCCGCCATCGAATGGCGTCGTAAGCCAAATTTCGACGATTTGCAAGGCGATCTCTTTCGAAATCATCCGCTCGCCCAAAGAGAGCACGTTCGCATCGTTGTGGTGACGGGAAAGGCTCGCGGTTTCGTCATTCCAGCATAGCGCGCAGCGAACACCATGCACTTTGTTGGCAACCATCGCCTCGCCATTGCCGGAACCGCCCAGGACAATGCCCCGTTCGCATTGGCCGCTCGCTACAGCTTCGGCAGCGGGGCGAATAAAATCGGGGTAGTCCACCGGCGCAGTGTTCGATGTCCCGAAATCCGTCACATCATGACCGGCTGAGATGAGCCATGCTTTAATTGCCTCCTTATAGGCGAATCCCGCATGATCGCTGGCGATGGCAATCTTCATGATGATCGGTGCTAAGAACCTGGATTCCCGCAATCGCGGGAATGACAGGAATGTGTTGTTTTATGCGCTTCGCGCTTTAACTGTGTTCATTGTCATTCCCGCGAAAAGCATCGCCGACGATGCTTGCGGGAATCCAGTCCGTACTACCTGCGCGTTGGCACGAACCATTGTTCCGAAAAGCTTACGTCGGCGCCTAAACGCACGAAGGTTTCGTTCGGTGCGGTACCGCTGGTGATGGGGATACGCTGTCCCGCCACAACAGAGAGATTGAGCAGGGTTTGGAAGCTGACAGGAATTCCGAAGCCGCCGGAAAGCGCAAACTCCCGAACGCCGGAGCCGCCAACATTGACCGGCAGCGTGCCATAGGAAAATCCGAGCCGCAACCCCCAACGGTCGAGACCAAAGGATTCTCCGAACTCGCCATCCAAATTCGGAAGCCGCTCAATACCGATAGCAATGCGATTGCTGGCTCGGAGCAGGCTATCTCCCGAAATTACCGTGGGGGAAAAGAGATATGCCGTCGAAAAATCCTGCATGAAATAATCGGCTTCGGCGCGGTATCTTCGGCTCAAATGAAAGGAAATTCCGACCGAGAACGCTGCGGGATAGCGGCCCACCCCGCCCGAGTCGATCGTTGAATCGATCGTGCTCGAAACCGGGGTATTGATCGTCTCGATCGTCGAGGTAAGATGCGTCGGTGGGCTGTAACTCGCGCCGATCACCAGGCCCGCAAGGCCGGGTGAGATCGAATCGCCGATCAATTGAATGCCGAAGGTTGGCCGAAGACCATTGAAAAGGTAGTCTCGTTCGAACTGGCCACCTGCCGCGGCAGTATCGGTGAAATTCACTTGATCGAGATGGCGAATATCCCCTGTGATATAGTCGAGCCGGGCGCCCAGGGCAATGGCGGAAAGCGGGCGTGCTGCGAAGCCAAGAAAGACCAGATTCGTACCGCCCCGGCTCACATAGTTGCGCGGGCCGGGCGCGGATGTATCTTGAATTTCATTGCTGGCATCGGTGAGCGGCTCATATCCCAGCGCAAAGGAAAGCCGTATTGGTTTCCATATCGGCGCCCCAAAGTCCACGCCGCTGAACTGGACGTTTTGCTGCAAGTCCTGAGTACCGGCCAGGGTTGCGCTGATATAATTATAGCGGATGGCGGCGCCGAAGCGCGCATTGTCGAGCCACGTCCAATCCGCAGGATTAAGATCGTTGATGGTGCGCGTTCCACTCAAGGCCACGCCGGTGCCGCCCAAGGCATCGATGGTTGCGTTAGCGGAACGGACGGGCAGGCCGAACCCGATCTCATCGTAGGGCGAGCCTTGCGAACGGCCGGTCTTAGCGAAGGCCAGGACGAACAGGGCAAGCAGTGCCCATCGCATTCCGTGGTGGTGCATCAGCGGAGTTTGGAGTAAGATAGGATAAAATACGGGCGCTTCGACGTATCCGAACAGTTGGGACCGTAAAAGGTCCAGCGGTTCAGCGTATTGTCCTCGACGCCGATCAATTCGCCGCCTATCGTTCGGTAAGCGAATTCCGAGCGCAGTTCGAAACCAAGGTTTTGGGAGGGATTCCGAAGCCACGTTTCCAGTATCGTTCGCACTTGAAAACGGTAGGTTGTGTGTGTAGGATCCGAAAGATCGAGGAACCCATTACCTTCGGGGTGATCGGCGGAGTCCAAAAGACCAAGCTGCACGATATTGGGCCCGACCGTATCGTCGGCCAGCGTAGCAAGGCGCGTATTATTTGGATCGAGATGCAACACCAGCGTCGCGTTATTGATAGAAGTAAATTGGTCGAGATGCAGCGTGTCGGTTGGCCGCGTTAAATTCAGGTTGACGCGCTCGCGCCGTCCCGTGCTGGCGCGAAGCGTAAATTCTCCCGAAGGCGTCGTGCTATTGTCTTTCACCAAATGGAAATCGAGCGTCGGATATCGGTAAATTGTATCGCCATTATTCAAAATAAGCTGGAGTTCCGGAATCGAGTTCTCGTCATAGCTATAATTATGCAGGGCGCCGAACGCGCGCACATTCGTCATGTTAGGTCCCGGAGTGATAACGAAGGCATTGAAACTCTCGGTGAGCAGTGGTTTCACAAGGGTCGTGTCGAGGGGAAGCGGCAGGATGTGATCGGCGGTATCGCCAAAGACGGTATCGATCGAATCTACAGGGATCGGACTGAGGTCGGACATCGAGAGCGAGGTCGTCGCATCGAAGACTTTGTTGTATGTGGTCCAAACGCGAAAATCCACAGTGGTGCTCGTCGTGTCGCCATACTTATAGGCGAAGTCCTTGAGCAGCAGCCGAATCCCGGTCACCATTTTAGCTGTCGCTGTATCAAGCGATGGAAATTGAATCAGTCCCCACGATTCGAGATTTTCATTGCCTATCGCGACCCTTCCGATCAGTATGAGATTAGTGGAGTCGGTGAGAGTAACGCCCACTCCATTCACGTTGACGAGCGGATGAATGGTATCGGCAAACTGCATGAATCCGGCATCGTTACGAACGAGAGTGTGGATTCCCACTGTATCCGCGTAAAATTGGGCGCCGAGCGTCGAAATTCTATCCTGGCAGCCGGTGAGTATGCCAGCGAGCACGAGGCCCGCGGCAAGGAAAAGGTATGCGTATCTAAGCAAAAGCGACCTAAAATCTACTCTATAAAGTGTGAACGTGCGATTCGCATGCGCTCAAAACCATGGTAAGGAGAACAACGGCAAGGCGAGGAATCGTGTCTTCGAGTGAAAGTTCTTATTCGGGAGAATGCGGCTCATGTTTCTGGTCCGATGTGGAATGGGTCAGCAGTTTTTCATAGAGCTGCGCATATTCGAGAGCCGAACGGTCCCACGAAAAATCTTTCTTCATTCCGGTGATTTGCATTTCCCGCCATAGGGCCTTGTCCTTTCGATAGAGCCGGAGCGCACGTTCGATAGCCTTCCAAAACGCACGCGCGTCATATTTTTCGAATGTAAAGCCGGTCGGGTGGGTGCGTTGTGTCGCATCTTCGAGGTCGATGACGGTATCGGCGAGTCCTCCGGTTTTTCGAACCACCGGGATGGTACCGTAGTGCATCGAATACATTTGGTTCAACCCACACGGCTCGTAGGCGCTCGGCATCAGAAATATATCGCTGCCGGCTTCGATCTTATGCGCGAAATTATCGTGAAAACCAAAATAAATACCGATCTGCTTCGGATGCTTTTTTTGCAGGCGGGTAAAAAGATCGACATAGAGTTTATCGCCCTCTCCGAGGATGACGAGCTGCGCTCCCGATTCCAGGATCTTATCGATAATTTCGGCGAGAAGATCGAATCCCTTCTGGTCGGTCAGCCGGGCGATCATGCCGAGCACCGGCGTGCCTTTCGTGTAGGGAATTCCCATCGCGAAGCATAGGTCTTTCTTGCATTCCTCTTTGTCATCCAGGTCTTCGACAGAAAAAGGCCGCACGATGTTGGTGTCGTGTTCCGGGTTCCACACGTAAAAATCTATTCCATTGAGAATGCCATAGAGGTCGCGCTTTCGTTTTGCGAGCAGACCCTCCATCCCGCAGCCGAAGGCCGGCGTCCGAATTTCTTCGGCATAGGTCGGGCTTACGGTCGTGATCGCATCGGCATACGCAATGCCGGCTTTCAGATAGGAGACTTTGCCAAAAAATTCCAGACCGTCCGGCGTGAAGAACTCCTTCGGAAGCCCAAGCTTTGGAAACGTCGTGGCCGGGAAGTTTCCTTGAAAGGCAAGATTGTGAATCGTAAAGACGACCTTCGTGTTTTTAAAAAATGGATCGTCTTTGAACGGTCCCTTCAGCAGCGCGGCCACCAGGCCGCACTGCCAGTCATTGCAATGGATGATATCCGGCTTCCACAAGAGCCGCCTGCATAATTCGAACGCACTCAAGGCATACACGAGAAACCGCTCGTCGTTATCCGGGTAATCCGTTCCCGTTATCGGATCGACATAGATCCCCATGCGCTGAAAATATTCCTCGCTCTCGAGCAAGTACATTTGAATGCGCGTGCGCGAGGTGAGGATGGCGGATGATTTCAAATTCGTGACGATTTCCCGGTCGCCGATTTTATACTCGATGCCCTGCAAGCGATTGATGAGATGAATCTTCTGCTTCTTCTCGCCGATGAACCCATATTTCGGCATCATCACGCGGACATCGTGGCCGAGTTCGCGTAGCGCCTGCGGGAGCGCGGAGCTTACATCCGCCAGCCCGCCCGTCTTCGCGTAGGGATAGACTTCGGTCGAAAGGAAGAGGATGCCGCGCGGCGGAAAGTGTGGACGTGGAGAGGTCATCATTCAAAAAACCCAAAGAGTCGAGAAGACGCTTTTCGCCGCATGAGCGAAAAAATTAGTTATATTCGTATGATAGGTTTCTTATGTTCCGGCCGCAACCAAAGCATAAATGTTTACAAAAATACGGAATTTTCGAGTGCATCATGGGAAAGTTAAAACTTTTTCCCATTTACTGACCGACAAAATGTTAATGAATTCTCGATTGTAATATGCACTCAAAGCAAATCGGGCCGACGTTCCCCGGTTCGCCGAAGTGCTTCTTCGTAGCGGTAGGCCTCGATTTTTTTGTGATCGCCGGAGAGGAGAATTTCGGGAACGTTCCTGCCTTCGAATTCGGCGGGGCGGGTATAGACCGGGCCTTCGAGGAGTCCGTTTTGGAACGAATCCATGAGGGCGCTCTCGGCATCGTGCAAGGCGCCGGGCAGAAGGCGCACGATCGAGTCCACCACCACGGCGGCGGGAAGCTCGCCGCCGGTCAGTACGAAATCGCCGATCGAAATTTCCTTCGTGATCCACCGCTCGCGCACCCGCTCATCGACTCCCTTATAGTGGCCGCAGAGTATGAGAATGTTTTGTTTCATCGAGAGCATGTTGGCCATCGGCTGGGAAAATCGCTCGCCATCGGGTGTCATAAAGATGCGCTCGTCGTACTCGCGCTCGTCCGTGAGTTCTCGAAAAATAGCGAAGAGCGGCTCGGGTTTCAGCACCATTCCGGCTCCGCCGCCGAAGGGTTCGTCGTCGATCTGATGATAGTTCCCGACACCGAATTCGCGCAAATCGTGGACGTGGATTTCAACGACGCCCTTTTCGCGAGCGCGTTTTACAATGCTCTCGGAGAGCGGGCTTTCGAGCAGCTTCGGTACGGCAGAAATAATATCGATGCGCATTTTTTGATCCAGGATATAGGGATTAATGGGATTTGTGGGATTGTGGTTCAACTTTTCTATCCACTATCCGCTTTTCATCACCCATTCCGAAGAAATGGTTTAGCATCCATTACCGTTTGCTTACTTCTATGCGCGCAATACAACGCACGGTCGCCACGGTTTCGAAATTCGAGGGGGTCGGACTCCACACAGGGAATGCCAGCTCGATCGAGTTCCATCCTGCTCCGGAAGATTACGGGATTCGTTTCATCCGGCGGGATTTGCCGGGCTCGCCCGAAGTGCCGGCTATCGTCGATTACGTCAGTGATATTTCACGAGGCACCACGCTCTCGGTGGGTAACGCGAGTGTCCATACTGTGGAGCACGTGCTGGCCGCCGTGGTGGGGCTGGAAGTCGATAACGTTCGCATCGAGCTTACCGCCAACGAGCCGCCCATCGGCGATGGTAGCGCGGAGCCGTATGTCGAAGCGCTCCTGCGCGCCGGTTTCGCGGACCAGAAAGCGCCGAGAAAATATTTGGTCGTCGATGAGACGGTCTCCTACCGAAACGAGGAGCACGGCGTGGAAATCGTCGCACTGCCGCTGCCGAACGACTATCGGGTTACGGTGCTCATCGACTATAATAATCCTGCGCTCGGCAGTCAGCATACGGGCCTTTTTTCCCTCGAGAAGGAATTTGTCACTGAATTTTCGAAAGCACGAACGTTTTGTTTTTTGCACGAAGTGGAAGCGCTGCGCGACCGGGGGCTTATTCGTGGCGGGAACTTAGATAATGCCATCGTCATCGTCGATAGGGAACTCGACGATCGCTCTATTCAGGAATTGGCCAAAAAGCTCGGCATCGGGGCGAGCGTGATTTTGGGAACGAATGGAATCCTGAACAACAAGCAGCTCCGCTATAAAAATGAGCCGGCGCGGCACAAACTCCTGGATTTGCTCGGGGACTTGGCGCTCGTGGGCGCGCCGATGCAGGCGCAGGTGCTGGCGGCGCGGCCAGGACATGCTTCGAACGTGGAGTTTGCGCGCAAGCTCCGAAGCCTCAATGCCAAAAAATCACTCATCCAAAAATACAATCCGTCAGCCACGCGCGATTATATATTCGATATTACGGCGATCGAGCGGATCATGCCGCACCGGTATCCGATGCTGCTCGTCGATCGCATCCTCGAAATGGACTTGACCGAAGGCGCGGAGCGTATTGTCGGCCTGAAAAACGTGACCTACAACGAACCATTCTTCATGGGCCATTTTCCGGGTAAACCCGTGATGCCCGGCGTACTAATCCTCGAAGCGATGGCGCAGACGGGAGGAATGCTGCTTCTGAACGCGGTTGAAGAACCGGAAAAGAAGCTGATTCTTTTCATGTCGATCGACAAAGCGAAATTCCGCAAGCCGGTCACGCCGGGCGACCAGATCCTCTTTAACCTTCGCATGACGCGCAAGCGCGGAAAGACCTTTCTCATGGCCGGCGAGGCGATGGTCGAAGGGCAGCTCGTAGCCGAAGCGGAACTCATGGCGGCCATCGTGGAGCGCGGCGATCAACCTTCACGCTGAATTCCAGGAATGCAGAGAACGTAAGAAGCATGGCAATCACTATTCATCCTACCGCCATCGTCGATCCTCGGGCCGAACTCGCGGATGAAGTCGAGATCGGACCCTATGCGATTGTCGAAGGCGACGTGACGATCGGACGTGGTACGAAAATCCATCACCATGCGTTCGTGGGAACCGGAGCGCGGATTGGCGAGCGCTGCCAGGTGCATCATGCGGCCGTCGTCTCGAACGTTCCACAGGATTTGAAATTCAAAGGCACCGAGAAAACGTATGTTCATCTTGGCGACGATTGCACGATACGCGAATTCGCCACGGTGCATCGCGGGACGCTGCACGATTCCGATACCAATGCCGGCACGAAGGACGGCGTAACTCGCATCGAGGCGGGATGCCTCATCATGGCATACGCGCATGTGGCGCATGATTGCTTTATTGGCGAAGGGGTCATTCTCTCGAACGCAAACCAATTAGCCGGCCACGTCACCATAGATAAATGGACGACGATTGGCGGCGGCGCAATGGTCCACCAATTTTGCATGATCGGCTCGCTCTGCATGATCGGCGGCGGAGCGGAAGCCCGAAAAGATGTGCCTCCTTTCGCGCTCGTCGGCGGAGGGGATGCGAAATTCAGCGGTATCAACCGCATTGGTCTTCGGCGGCGCGGCAAGACCGCCGAGACGATCCAGACGATCAAGTCCGTTTATTTCACCCTCTATAATTCCGGCCTCAACGTCACGGATGCGGTCCATACTATCGCAAATAGCCCGGACGCCGCTCTGCCGGAAGTGCAGGAAATCCTGACCTTCATCTCACTTTCGAAGCGGGGCATCATCGGGCCGGCATAAGTTCCATATCTCCCATTCCAAGGAGAGCAAAAAAAAGCCCTCGCCAATTTGGCGAGGGCTTTTTCACTAATAATGGAGAAGCGTTACCGGCTGACGACGATCTTGATCGCCGATGAATTTTCTCCCGAGATCAGCTTGCAGATGTAGGAACCCGAAGCAACTTGCGTTCCGGTTTCATCCGTGCCATCCCAGCGAGCGGTATGAGAGCCCTGGCTTATTTCGCCATTGACAAGCGTCTTGACGACCTGGCCAAGCTCGTTATAGATTACGAGGGAAGCCGGCGCGTCCACAGGTAGCGTGTAGCTCATTTCCGTTGTGCTCGATCCCAGGAGCGGACTGAACGGATTCGGATAATTTTGTCCGAGCGTAAAGTCATTCGGCGCATCGATCGTAAGCTGCACTTCATTCGAAGCGTGCTGGGCGCCATTCACATCCGTCTGGAGCAGGCGGTATGAATAGGTCCCCGGCGTTACGCTGTGATCGATAAAGCCGTAGCCCTGTTCGGTCGAGGAGTTCTTTTCGGCCGCTGCCACAAAGCCGACGGAACTGAACAGATCGTTCGTGTTCGCATGTTTCCGCTGAATCGTGAAACCGGCATTATCCTGTTCTCTGGCAGTTGCCCAGGTAAGAATGGCCGAACCATTGGCCGTATCGCCTTTGAGATAGACGAGTTCGACCGGCAGGAGTCCGCTTTGGCTAACCATCGCCCGGATCATGGGCGTATAGCTGCCGGCGTTGATAAATGGCTCGTAGCCTACTCCGCTGATATAGTACGCGTATTGCGTTGGAGCGGTCACCCATGCAAGGATGGGAGAGTAAGGAATGCCCGAATAGGCATTCGTCGGCCACCAGCCCACGCTCGGGCTCCATTCCGCCCACCCGCCGCTTCCGGCAACGGCCTCGACGGCCCAGGCGCAACTGACATCGCCAGTATTCGTCTCCGTGTTGCTCCATTGGGTGCCATAGGGGTCATCGTAGGCTGGTTCGATATGGGGCGAAATATTGGTCGGATCCCACTCGCGGATAATACCGCCGCCGCGTGATACGTTGGCTCCCATCATCATATTGGTAAGCCCAAGCTGACTCACGCTCGCCCAATAAATGCCCTTGGTGGCTCCGCCATCCGCGCCGCCCGGGAGGATGATCGGCTTCGGGAAGGTGTAGGTCCAGAATTGATTGAAGCCATTTCCACCGCGTTGAGCTTGCATCGTGGACTGAACGCCCTCCTGCAATACGGTGTCGCCCGGAGTGCAGGAATTAGGATCGCCATCGAGGATCGAGATGCGAATGTAATCGGGCGCCTGATTGGCGTTGGCGAAATACACGCGAACTCCGTATAGGGTGTCCTTCGTGGAAAGCTTGAACTTCATGGCAAAGCTGCCAGCGCTCAGGCCATTGAAGCCGATTCCCTGACCGGTAAGCTGGGTAATTCCGGGCCAGTCATTGCCCGCGCCCGGCCCCGGATCGAGGCCGGCATTGTCATAGGCGAATTCCTGAACGCCGCTGGGGTTCTGGTCAACGCCAAGTGAGAATTGGGTATACGTCCCCGCGCCCGGCTGATAAGCCTGATACCCCGGCTGATCGAGCCAGGCATCGACGGTGTAATACGCATTATTGCCTTGCGTGGCATCTTGCGCGTTCCAATTCGGCATGGTCAGCACGGTATCCGAGCCACCAGGAAGCGAATTGACTGTCACCGCCTGCCAATAGATCGTGTTTCCATTGGGATCGAGAATCTGCACCCGAATTGGGAAGGCGACCTCGACATCCGACGATAAATTCGCGATCTTCACGTAGACCGGAAGCGATACGGCCTGCGAAGCCGGAATCTTCGAATACGGATTGACGACGCGCACCCACATGACCTCGATCTCTGGTTTCAGAGGAATGAGGACGGTTGGATTATCGATGTACCATGGATCGAAATCGTCATTCGGCGGCGGAATCGCAGACCCGTCATATTTTGCCTTCAGCCGGAAACGGAACCGGAAGTCGGCCGTGAAGTAGTTCAGGAGCGGCTTCGTTTGGTCCGGCAGGCCGTCGATCTTGATCAAGCCTTTGTCCAGGCTCATAAAGAAGCTCTTGTACTCGAAATCGTGACCGCCGTCAATAGCGGCGATTTCTTTCCAGCCAGTAGCTGCGGGATTGCACCCCGGCTCGTTCGGATTCTTAAATTCAATTGCCAGCGAATCGCCAATGCGCGCTACCGCGCCATTATCCGTTCTAATGATGGTTTGTTCCGGACCATACATGACGTTGCCATCCCAAAGCCATTGATAATAGCCTTGGAACTTGCCTGCTCGCTGGAAGTCGAATCGTAAATTCGCCTTCGTTTTCCCTTGCAAATTAATCGGGAAGCTCGTTAACGTATCGCCAACGAACGATCCATTATACCGATTGCCATTGATATCGGCGCAGTCGAGTTGGATGACCGGATTTGCGAATCCTTCCGGTCCAATGCCATTCGGATCGCCCGGCGGAGGGGGATCCCACGTTTGGCTGGCGCCATCGACGACTTGCGCGCCGATGGAAATCCAAAGCGTTTGGTCCGGAATCTCGGCCGAAATGGTTGGAGCGTAATTATTGGAGGGATCGCGGAATGGTACCGCAGTACGCCGTACTCCGAAGACTTGCGTACAGACCGTGTCGTCGAATGGCCACCGGTCTCCGATATTGCTATCGGCCGTATCATAGGTCGTCGCGATAGCGCAGGCATTGAACGTCCCGAGTTGCGCAAGAATGTTCGGGTTCGTCGCATACGCGGCGAAGAAGGTGTCCTTCGCAGCGCCCGGCGCGATGTTCATGAGTGAAACGACGCGGCTATAGACTGCGATGCCCGTCACGAGATTACGGATAGCGAAGCGTACCTTGAAGTTATGCGCTTCCGAATCGACGTTCTGGAACGTGGCGTCCGGAGTAACCGAGGTGCCAAGACAAATTTCATAATTTCTCGGCGGGTAATTCACCGAAATAGCGCGCACGATGTCGTGCCACCGTTTGAACTTGATCGCCCATTGCTTGCTCTGGCTCCAATCTTTGTTACAGGTACGGCAGGTCGTGTTAACAGCATCCCAGTTTCCGGGGTAGCGCGGGCCATACATCACGGAGGTAGATTTCATGCCATCTTCACTGACCAGGCCGATCGCAGCGTTCTCCTCGAATAACTGATACGCTAAGACGGGTGGAAAACCGTTGATGGAACCCAGGAATCCGCCGTAATTAATTTGAATGCTCGAATCGGTGTTCGCCAGGACGATTTGGAACTTTCTGCAGAATATTTTATCGGCGCCTTTTCCGGACCAGCCATACGGCGAGGTGTTGGGGCTCGCCGGCCGCAGACGGAAATTATAGTAGTTCACCATAAACGTGTCGAGCGAAGCCGAAGTGCGGAAATACACGAGCGACGTATCGTCCGGCGAAGCGCCATGGGCCATGTCGAGATCGGCCCACAGTGCCGCGATGATGGCATGAGGCGCGTTGATGGCAGTTGAAGGATTCTTTAAGTCCACATTCCTGCTTGCGGCGCCGCCGCGAACGTATTCGGCCGGCGACCCGGAGAGCGCATAGCTCGATCCCAGGAACCCGATGAAGCCATTCGAGGAGATGAAGACGCTGTCATAATTCCCACCGTAGAAATTGAAAGGATGCCCGAGCCGCATAAAAATAGGCCCGGCCATGCAATCATTCACGGTATCCATTTGCGCGGGATTATTCAGGTGCGCTGGATCGAACCAGTACATACCTGGAAATTCCCCCGGCTGGCGGGGGCCCGTCCAGATTTGCGTCCATTGGATCCGCTGGTAGCTGGTGTCCATGAAGAAGTATTGCGGACGCCACGGAGCCGGAGCATTGTCATCGCCATCGACGACAAAGTATCCATGCGATAAATCCGGGCCCGTGATGGGTGTCGGATGAACCGGCTCGCCGCGGCGATCCAGGTTTTGCGCCCTTCCCTTGCTTATGCAAGCAAGAACCGAAAGGCAGGCGACGAGGGCAACGAATGCCACCCTCGACGATACGTAGTAAACACGTCTCATCTTCGTTTAGAGTTTAGTGATTAATTAAGTAACGGATTTAAAAACGCATGACCGGCCCTGCCATAATCGCTTATGGCAGGATCGTCCATTTTTGCGCGATTGCTCGTGCTGCGCATGATTGCTCATGCTTGCATGATTGTTCATGCTTGCATGATTGTTCATGCTTGCATGATTGCTCGTGCTTGCATGATTACTCATGCTTTCTGAAACAACTTTGAAAAACATTCGAATAATCAGGAGTTCCAAGCCATTTCGAATGAAAACGGCCTCGGATCGACAGCGCATTCCGCGAGAGAGTCGCAACCGCAAGAATGAGCCGTTCGCCTTGTTCCACGAATCGAACGATTCGAATTGAGGAATACAAATATAATACATTAGTAACCCCTCTACGCCAAATTGTGTCCCTGAGACACTATCTTTAGAAATACTCCCTTAATAAGAAGACCAACGAACAGGCAAAAGGTAACCGCTTTTAATCAAATTATTTTAAAAAACTTTAATTAGCTTTCCTAAAGAATCGTTAAAAAAGCAGACCGAAAAATTCCAGGAAAACTACTCGAAATGCCACGCGCGCGTTTGTGCTTCATTAACTATGATGTTTTTGAGCCATTTCCGCTGTTTTTTTAAACGGGGTAACTTTTTTACTCGCTTTTTCGAGGGGTGATTTAAAAAAATCCTGAAAACTAATAATCTTCATAATTCCACCGAAACGAAAATCCAGATGAAGAACGAAAAGCACAATGTTCCAATGGAAAGCCAACTTCGCCGCCGACAACGGCGCCGCTCCTTCCTTCTCTTTTTTTCGATTGTCCTCGGAATATATGCGCTGATCAATTTTTATATTTTCCTTCGGATCGACGGGGCGATCCCAGCTTATTCCTGGTTTCGAGCGATTTTCATTACGCTTTTCCTGGTACTCGCCTTCGCCTTCCTTGCCGGAGAAGTGCTCGAACATAAACGCAGCACTGCTTTCGGCAAAGTGTTTACCTGGCTCGGCGCATTCTGGCTCGGCGCAATAACGTGGCTGCTCCCGATTTTTGTGATTCTCGATTTATTCTATTTGATTCTTGGCTTCGTTGCAGGATGGCACCCAGGGACGGAGGTGACCCAATGGACCATAGCTTCGGTCACCTTCGTCATTTTCGTCGCGATGTTTTTGGGTTTTCTGAATGCGAGGCGAATTCGTGTGAAGCCGCTCTCTATCACATGGGAGAAGCCAAGCCAGCCCTTGCGCATCGCCGCGATTTCCGACATGCACATGGGTTCGCTCATCGGGCGCAGGATGGTCCGGCAGATGGTGCGGAAGATAAATTCCATCCATCCCGATCTCGTCCTCATGGTGGGCGATCAGGTGGATGGCAATCCTCGTCCGGTGATGCAACTCGATCTGGGAAGCGAGCTTAAAAAAATTGAAAGTAAATACGGCGTTTTCGCCATCACCGGCAACCATGAATACATTGGCAATGCCGAGACAAGCTGCGCATATTTGGAAGCACACGGAATTAGAATGCTGCGCGATGAGGCGGTGGAAATTGCCGGCATCTATTTGGTTGGCCGGGAGGACCGCGCCGCAAAGCAGTTCGCGAATCTCGAACGCAAATCGCTTGCCGACCTTCTTGCGCCGCTCGATACATCGAAGCCGATCGTTCTGCTCGATCACACGCCGTTCCATTTGGAAGAGGCGGAGCAGCACGGAGTCGATCTTCAGCTTTCCGGCCACACGCACCACGCCCAGATTTGGCCTTGGAACTATATCACCCAGCGCGTGTATGAAGTGAGTTGGGGATATAAAAAGAAAGGCAATACGCATGTGTATGTCTCGTGCGGCGCGGGAACCTGGGGTCCGCCGATTCGGATTGGGAATACGCCGGAAATCATGGCGATTACCGTTGGAGGAATAAGTAACTAATCCTGCATCATTTCTAATTCATCCCTAAAGCGCGCCCTCGGCCTCTATGCCACGACCGCCCTCGTCATCGGCTCGGTCGTTGGCTCCGGGATTTTTTCTTCGCCCTCCGAAATGGCGCGGGACCTTCCGAGCGCGCCGTATTTGCTCGG
>DASRZC010000083.1:0-25073 GCA_035686785.1 Kapaibacterium sp. (SeqCode) | reverse complement strand
ATCTACCACGGCCATCCCGATGACCTCATCGTAATAGGCGCGGCCTTCGGGCAGTTTTGGGCGCTCCGATTCAGGAATAAAAATTTCAGCGCCGCGAAGGGATTCGACCGCCGTGAGATCATCGAAACCTTTTATTTTGAGCAAGATTCCTTTGTGGATGTAGCGGACGGCCTGGACTTCTTGTTCGGTGATTTGGCCATCCTTCGATTTTATTAAAATGGTATGAAGGTGCTCGAAGCGGCGATCGTCCCAGGTGAAGAGTTCAATACCGATTTCTCCTTTCAAACCGTGCGGCTTGCGGAAACGGGCAATGAGTATGAGATCGTCGCGCATGCGTTAGTTCAAGGTGTTAATGGGGATCGTTGGAATCCTTCATATCGAATTTACTCCAATAATGTTACTCCGAAACGCTGCTGGCACGTTCAACCCAGTGGCCACGTGACTGGAAGCCCGGGCCTTATTTTATTTTATATTTTCCGGCACTGCAAAGCCGGGCGCGAGTGTTTACCGGCTTTCAAATCACTCAATTTCGAGCAATCATGGGAATATGTTTTAAGCACCGCCCACGAGCAGGTAGAGCCTGTAGTCTGGCAATATTACTGGCGATTTCCTTTCTTCCGGCGGCCGGCGCGCGGGCTCAGACCGCTCCCTTTGTGGAGAAAACGCTGGCGAACGGCCTGAATGTGATCGTCGTCGAAAATCACATGGTGCCGCTGGTGACGGTCGAGTTGGTCGCAAAAAATGGCGGCTTCACCGAGCCGCCGGAATATAGCGGCCTCTCCCACCTTTATGAGCACATGTTCTTCAAGGCGAATCAAAAATATCCGTCGCAGGAGCAATTTATGAACGGCCTCGAAGACTTGGGAGGTTCGCTCGGCGTCAGCAATGCCACGACGAACCAGGAGCATGTGAACTATTTTATCATCATTCCGAAGAAGAACCTCGCGGGCGGCATGGACTTTATGTCGAACGCGATTCGCACTCCGCTCTTCGATTCCAATGAGCTTCGAAAGGAGAAGCAGGTGATCTTCGGCGAATTCGACCGCAACCAGGCTGAACCGACCTTCAATTTGCGCTATGCGATGGATAGTGCCGTATGGTCGCCCGAGCTTTTTAGCCGCAAGGAACAGCTTGGGATCCGGCCTACCATCATCGCGGCCACGCCGGAAATGATGCATACGATTCAGCACCGGTTTTACATCCCGAACAATATGGCGCTCATCATCGCCGGGGACGTGACGCCGGAGCAAGTATTCTCGCAAGTCGATAAGTATTTTGGACCGAAGATTTGGCCCGCCGGTCCCTCGCCATTTCCGAAATACAATCCCCCGCCCTTCCCGCCGATCACCAAACAACTTGTCGTTCGGCCGGCCCTGGGTGGACTTCCTTACACTTACATTGACTTCGAATGGCACGGACCGAGCCTCGAGAAGGACAATCCGGACACGTATGCTGCCGACGTCTTCAGCACGATTCTCGATCAGCCGAACAGCCGGTTCCAGAAGGCGTTGGTAGATAAACGGCTGGCCTATCAGGTTGCCGTCGAATATTTCTCGGAAAAAAACGTCGGGCCGATCGACATCAATGGATACGTTCCTACCCCTGCTACCAAGCCGGCCATTCTGGCAATTGAAAATGAGATGCAGCATTGGACCGACCCCGATTATTTCACGGACGATGAGCTGGAAACGGCAAAGCGCATCCTCATCGGCGACCGGATTTACGAGACCGAAGTGGCCACCGATTTTGCCACGAATTCCCTGCCGCTCTGGTGGGCTTCGGCGGGCCTCGATTATTATACGCATTATCTCGATAACGTGAAAAAAGTTACCCGTGCCGATATCGACCGTTATATCGACCGGTGGATCAAAGGAAAACCCTACGTGCTCGGCGTAACGACGAGCCAGGAATCGCTCGACAAACTGAACTTAAAACCGGAGGACCTACTTCAATGAAAAAGATACTCTTATTCTCGATTGCCGCCGGTTTTCTCGCGAGCGCGGCGCTCATCAATGTAGCCTTCGCCCAAGTCCCGAGCGAAATTCAGGACTTCACGAGCCACGGCATTCACGTCATCCTCCGCACAACGAACGCCAACCAGGTCGTAAGCGCAGTCCTGGGATTCGAAGGCGGGCTGGCCTATGGCGAAACGGAAAATGCTTCCGTTGCCGAAGCGACGGCCGCGCTCATTACGCGGAGCGGCAGCGAGCATTATCCGAAGGCCGCCTACCGCGATTCGCTTGCCCGGCTTTCGACGACGATCGCAGGCTCCGGCAATCTCTATCACATGACGTTTACGCTTCGGACGATTCGCCCGAATTTCAATTCCGCATGGAATATCTTCAGCGATGTTCTGCTTCATCCGTTATATGATACGCTCGAAGCCGCAAAATTGCGAGCGCAGTCCATGCAGGCCATCATCGGCCGCTCCTCGGACCCCGAAGGGTATTCGGCGTTCCTGGCGGACAGCATTTGGCGCGGAACCTCCCCGCTAAACCGCGTACCGACGATCGAGGAAGTTCGGAATATGACGGTCCCGGATTTGATGCAATACCGGAATGCGCAATTCGAGCGATCGCGCATCGTGCTGGTGCTCGTGGGTAACGTTTCGAAGGCCGAGCTGGAATCGAAACTGGCAGATTTGGATGCCCTGCCGCAAGGCAATTTTGCATGGCCGAAAATCCCCCACATTATTCCAGTGACGGACCAATATAAATTCATTCCCAAGCCGCCGGAATTCCCAACGACGTATGTCAATATGCGCGCGCCCTCGGCGGACCTGAGCGACCAGGGCTGGTGGGCCGAGCGTGTGATGATGGAAATATTGGATACAAGGCTCTTCGATGAGGTTCGGACCAAACGCAATCTTTCCTATTCCCCGGAAGCCTATCCAAATGGGAGCTACGATAACTTTTACACGGCCGTAAGCCTGCAGTCCATTCTTCCCGATTCCGCGACGCACGTCGTTTTCGACGTGATCCGCAATCTTCAGAATACGACCGTCTCCCCGCGGGATTTGCGCCATGCGATTGAAGGCCGCATTACGACCTATTATTACGTCGTTCAGGCAAACCTCCGGCAGGCACAATCGCTCTATTCCGACCAGGTGGAAGCGGGCGACTGGCGGCTCTTCTTCCAAATCGTTCCGAAGACGGAGACGGTGACGGCCCCGCAGGTCCGCGAAGCGGCCGATAAATACCTTCACCATTTCACCTTTGTGCTCTTAGGCCCCGAAGGTAAGGCACACCAGGACGTGTACCACTTCGAGTAATGTAGCGCAAACTTCAGTTTGCGATCTCTTTCCGAAATCGCAACTTGAAGTTTGCGCGACATTGAAATCGCAACCTGAAGTTTGCGCGACATTGTGTGACATTGGCATTTGCATTGCATTTCGGTGAATCGTTCGTAACCATCGAGCGAGGAGGCAACTACAATGCGAGACAACGTTATCGAAGAAATTTTACAGGAGACGCTCAAAGGGCATCTTCGGCATCATGCGCGGAGAGATCCCGTCGTTCCTACCGCGAGCCGTTATCCTCACACATCGAAGCGCGCGGAATTGGAACGCGGGCGCCAGCCATGGTCGCAGCAACCCAAAGCTCCGCCGGATCCCTCCGCGTCGCAGCGGTTTTATCTATAGGAAGGTTCATTTGAAGCGGATCTAAAAGGACTATCATGCGATGCTATTCCGATATAGAAGTGCGAGCGATCACGGAGGAGCGCGTGCCCTCCGTTCCCTCGAAGGAGAGCGTTTCGATCTCGCAGGTCCCCGAATACCTCACGGACGAGCACTTCCTAACCGTGCATTCTGAAATGCCGGAAATGATCCAATTTATCGCGGACCTGGAATTCGAGACCAAGTTCGCGGCACTCCTGCATTCCGTGGCGCTCCGCTGGCCGGCCCTTTAACCGCGAGCGTAATAGGCGCCATGCGCCGTGTTGAGCCGGAGCGCATAACTTTTACGCTCGTCTGGCTGCATCTCATCGAGGAACTGTCCGGTCGAGATGCGCGTCGATCCCATCAGCAAACGGTGCCGCACTAATTGCGGCTCGAAGGCGATGGACTCGTTTAAGAAGGTGAGGTAGCGGCTGAGAAGCTCACGTTCCTCGGTGATGGCATTCGCGATCTCTTTCGCCAGTGAATCCTGGAACATGCTGTCGTGGCGTGAGGTATCCCGGGCGCGAGTTATTACTTTCCGTGCGATTTCATTAGGGGTCATGATCGTAGTCGGTTATGATGGCAAAAAAACGATGGTCTAAACTATTTCCGAGTTAGAGCAGGGCAAACCACTCCTTCCCGTCCGTGGTGGCATTTCCACAGGCACCCTAATATAAACTATTTTTGGGGAATATGCAAGAGCTTTGGAATGAAAAAATGAAATTGAGAAAGCTATTTTATTCATTAATCCATCTTACGCTTCAAGAGACCTATCCTGCTCCCACACCTAGAAATCTTACTCCCTCTCAAAAATCCCCGCAATCCCCTGCCCCACGCCGATGCACATCGTGGCAATCCCGCGTTTCAGCTTTTTCCTGCGCATTTCGTAGAGCAATGTTGCCACGAGCCGGCCGCCGCTTGCGCCGAGCGGATGGCCGATCGCGATAGCACCGCCGTTCGGATTTACTTTCGCCATATCGAGGCCAAGCTCGCGGATAACCGCCAAGCTCTGGATAGCGAACGCCTCGTTCAATTCGAAGAGATCAATGTCTTTTATTTCCAACTTCGCTTGCTTGAGTGCCTTGCGGACCGCATAAATCGGCCCCAATCCCATGACGCGCGGCGAAAGCCCTTCGACGCCGCTTGCCACGTATCTTCCCAGTGGCTCGATCCCCAGCCGCTTCACCACGGCCCCGCTTGCCACGACGACGGCACTCGCGCCATCGTTCAGGCTACTCGAATTTCCGGCAGTGACCGATCCCCCTTTGCGAAAAGCAGGCTTGAGCGACGCGAGTTTTTCCAGCGTCGTATCGCTTCGGGGTTGCTCATCTTTCTCCACCACCATTTTCGCTTTACGTGTTTCGATCGTGATGCTGAGGACTTCCTCGCTGTAATCGCCACGTTCCTGCGCGGCAATGGCTCGCCGGTGCGATTCGAGGGCGAACGCATCCTGGTCTTCGCGGGAGATCTTCCACTGCTCGGCCACATTTTCCGCCGTCTCCCCCATCGACTCGAGCGGGAACAGTGCTTCGTGCTTCGGATTCGGATAGCGCCAGCCGAGGGCCGTATCATACGCGGGGATATTCCCGAAGACGGCCCCGCCGGAGACGTTTTTCGGCAACGAATAGGGCGCTCGCGTCATGCTTTCGACGCCGCCGGCAACGATGATGTCCGCTTCGCCCAATTTTATGGCGCGCGAAGCCTGAACGATCGCGTCCAGCGAGGAGCCGCAAAGCCGGTTGACCGTCACCGCCGGTACGCGCTCCGGAAAACCCGCGAGCAGCACGGCCATGCGCGCCACGTTGCGATTATCTTCGCCCGCCTGATTGGCGCAGCCGAAGATAACGTCGTCTATTTCCGCGGTATCGATGCCGGCCCGCGCGGCGGCTTCTTTCATTACCAGCGCCGCCATGTCGTCGGGGCGCAAATCTTTAAGGGCGCCACCATATTTCCCGAAGGGAGTGCGGCAGGCGGAGAGAATGTAGGCTTCGGTCATTTGTAAGTGCTGAGTGCTGAGTGCTGAGTTATTTGTGCGGCGCATAACGGAAAAAAAGGCGGAGGAATTTCATACTCCGCTGGATACCGGGACCCTAAATTTTTCTAACTCTAATTCACAACTATTTTCCGCACCGATATTCCCGCATCCGTTTCGATGCGCACGATATAAAATCCCGTGGGAAGGCCATGCAAATCCATGACGAGGGATAGGCCGGTCGATTCCTCTTTATGCAATTCGCGGCCCAGAATGTCGAACAGCGTGATGGAATGAATGAGCGAGTGAGAAGAGATCCGAAGCAACGAATTTTGCAATGAAATTTCAATCGAATCCGCCGGGAGGGTATTTGATTGCAGGACAACTGATAAATCCGATAGCGGGCGACGATAGAGGTACCCACCACCCACGAAAAGATCCCCCCATCCCGATGCAAAAGCGTTTCCTTTTATGGAAGAATTGGAGTCTGCAATATTAATCCAGGTAGTCCCACTATCGGCAGATCGAAACACACTTCCACCTCCACTAAACCCGACATAAATGGAGCTATCCAAAACGAAGAAGGTTCCTGGCCTTTCATTAAAGGGAAGACCCGTATTCGCAACATGCCATGTTTGCCCCCAATCCGTTGAACGGTAGACATAGCCTACCTCACCCCGACTCCCCACTCCGGCAAATATATAGCTTCCCAATGCTGCCATAGAATAGACAGGTGTATCGCGTGGCAGTAGTAAAACATTTTGCCACGACGTTCCTCTATCACTCGAACGAAAAATACCACCTACATCACATCCGGCATAAACATATCCGCCGCTCGATGTTAAGGCCCGGGCACTTGTGTCGTAGACAATGTGCATAGTGGAGTCCCATGGAATTACATTCCAATTCATCCCGGTATCCGTTGTTCGATATAATCCTGATGGTCCGGCGCTGGCAAGAATTGTATCTCCGCCTAATGCACTAAGAGCCGTGCAGCCTTCCGATACGAAGCCTTTATTACGGACTTGCCAGTTTTGACCGGAATCATCAGAATATAAAATCGCAGCATTGTAGATTGTTCCTACAAAAACACCACGACCGTAAGGAAAAAGAAATTCAGCATCAGAAGTAAATTCGATCCCGTTATTCGCGTCGAGCCAGGTGGTTCCCAAATCAGTGGAACGAAATACCTCACCGCCACAGACCGCAATAAGATTGTTGCCCATGACGGCAAGACTAAGGAAAGCGTAATCATTGTAAGGTGTCGTTCCCTTAACCCACTGACCACTCGATCTTTCGGGAACCAGAGTAAGCACAGCAAAGAAGAGCGATAAAAATTTTATGCTCTCTCTCGGATGCCTGAAATTGATTCTTAGCATATCCATGAAATTCCTTTTAATAAGGAAAAATTCCGCGTATATCATTTTTATCCTATACTTTTAAGTCCGCTATTTTTTGTCAAATTTATTAACAAGCTATACTTGCCAATATGGATTTAGAAAAAATTCTTGGCGCGAATGTTCGGGGTTTTCGTAAGCAGCAGAGATTAACTCAGGCTTTGTTTGGGCAAAGAAGCGGGATTCATCGTGATTTCATTGCTGGTATTGAGCGGGGTGAGAGAAACATTACTATGGAAACTTTGAAAAAAGTAGCAATAGCCCTTGGGATCCAGCCTTTCGTGCTGTTAATCCCAGATTCCCACAAGTGGACGAATCCATCGCAAACCACTTTTTAAAATGTCTATACGTTTATGTATTATATTTGTATCCAGTCTTTGGAGAGAAATCCACTGACAGCGGACATTTTCATAATAATAGGAGACCCAAAAGATGAAGTATTCGATGTGTGCTTGGAAGCGAGCGCTGTGCGCTTGCTTCGTTCTGGTTCTTTTCTCGGGTGAGCTTCATGCTCAGTCCTGGCTGCCGACGCCGCCACCCATTCCGGCGGACACTACGCAGTATCTTGTCACGCTATGGCAGGGAAATAAGGTATGGGTACGCCGCCCGCCGGATACGCTGATGAATCCGGCAAACCTCATTATTCGCTTTCGGCCGGGCGCGCTCGACTCGGGGATTCTCAGCCAAACCTATTGGGAATACTTTTATGGGCATAATGCAAAAAAGAAAGTAAGCGCTCAACCATTGAGCGGAGGTGGTGGGCCTTATGACGGCGTAAATCAGCCACGCGGATTTTTTCCCGCGTTGCGGTCGCTCCTCTTTGCCGACCGCTTCTGGTTCGACAGTTCGAGCAATATCGTGAAGGACACCTTGCTCAGAAATTTTCTGATTACGAATCATGGTCATTGGCTTCGGCGTCTCACAGCCGCAAGCCCACTCGATACGCTAACAATTACGCGGATGGGAGACACCGTTCCTTCCGATCTTCCGTGCTATATGGTGCTCAATTTCGACAGCAGCGTCAATCCACTATATCTCGCGTATCTCCTTGTTTGGGAATTTCCGAAAGATATAGCCGTAGCTTATCCCGACTATCATGGGGGTCAACTTTACGGCCAGCCATCCGATGTGTATTACACACTCGGCTATCAGCGAGGCATCCGAATGATTGAGGCCGATACGGCATGGAATCACGAAGTAGGCGATACGTCGATCATCGTCGAAGTTGCGGACGCTGGTCTTGACTGGCGCCATCCCGATTTTGGAGATACGGTAGTCGGTAATGGTCATAAATGGATGGCAACTTGGGACTTCGATACTAATCTGAGTATAACCTATGCGGACTTTCCCGATCATGGCACGGCCATGTCCGGCATTATTGGTGCGCTTTCAAATAATCGAATCGGAAGCAATTCACCTTTTGATACATCCGTCGCAGGCATTGCCGGTGGGCATGGCTCTTTGCCATCGGATACAACATCAATGGGACGCGGAGTTACGCTTGCCGGATACGTCACGAACCCAGGCAATGGGTTTCTGGCTTGGATCTCGAGCATTTTCGAATCGTCTTCCAGAAGTCCGAACACTCCGTTTGGATTGGGAGCAAATATTATTAATTGCTCGGAGGGGTGGGCATATGCTCCTGGCGGCATCACCCACGAACCGGAGGACCTCCATGCAACTTTGAACTATGCATATCTTAACGGAGTAACTTTTGTCGCTGCGGTTGCAGATGCCGACACGGATATTGTTCGCAATTATCCATCCGATTATGACGATCCCTGGGTTATTGCCGTTGGTGGCAGCTGGAACCAGGACGATCGGGAAAAACAGCCCGCCTCTGATTATGGCTACACTTTGGATTTGATCGCTCCTTCTGGACTTGGGGGCGATACCGGTGGTACCAATCCTTATGTTCTCAATTTCACCACTCGAAAGCTAACGCCGACCTCACCCTTTACCTATGGTCCGTATGGAGGCACATCCGCATCCGCTGCAAATGTAAGCGGAAGCGCGGCGCTTTTACTTTCACATTTTGTTCGAACGGATTCCGCACTTAGGAACATCGAACCAGAAGACATTCAGAACATTCTGAAGGCTTCCGCCTGGCGCGGTGATACCGAGCGGCTTGCACACCCTGAACACAGCCATTCCTGGGTTCCCCACAACGGTTATGGGCATTTGGATATAGGGCATGCGTTTCAAATGCTCGATACCAATAGATCAAATTCTCCAGATGCGGGATATAAGCTATATCATGTGCAATTCATCGGTTTTCCCGCGCTGGGATCAGGAGGATGGAGCAGCTTCGTAACCGGTTTTCAGTTTAGCCCTCCATGGGAATCAGAGAACATGGGCGACACATTTATCTCACCCGTGCTCCAGTATCTACCCGAAACGCCTTATGGTTACAAAGTTCGTTCGCGCGTTTTAACTGCCACGGATACACTTCCGAAGAACCTCGAAAATTCCGATACCTGCTCGCTCTTTGTTTGGGGCCGCAGCGGTGGATTAGGTCGCCCTTCCGGTTGGAGTTTTGCGAGTGAACCAAATTATGAAACCGGCTGGACAAAGGTAACCAACGGATTGGGCAGCGATCCCGATTCTTTGATGGATGGAATTTTCGCTCCGCTCGACGGAATAGTTCATCTTGAAACGGTGCAATACGATGTCTATGCGTGGAACGATACCACCGGCTCATATTCGAAGTATTTGGGACACTGGCCTCAGGATGGCGTTGTTGCCACGAACTTCAGTTATTTTGGCCGAAATAAGCAGGCTGCCAATAGCGTTGAGGAAGGGCCGAGCCAAGAAAGCGATTCGCTTATCGTTTCCGTCAGTCCGAATGGAACATTGATCGACGCGCGGTTCTTTACTTCCGCAAACTTATCGAATGCAACTGTGGAATTCCGGGATGTGCTCGGGAGACTACTTTACAGCGACCGTTTGAACTATACAAATTCGGGTTGGAACGAAATTAAGGTTCCATCGAACGACATGGCTTCGGGAGCATATTTCTGCGTGGTCACCGCAGAAAATTATTTTCATGTTAAGAACTTCCTACTTCTAAGATAAAGATTGCGCTGTCTTGAGTTGCGAAAAGGCCACCTCCGAAGGGTGGTCTTTTTTATAACATTTACTTTTTGAAAGCTCGGTTAAGCTCATGTGTTTTCGATTTTGGAACACAATTGGAGGCGCATTAGGATTAAAAACCAACAGGAGACTTTTCTTATGAAACCATACTTTCCATTTACTTCCGTGCGCTGGTCCGCGATTATCCTTGGACTTGGCGCGCTTCTTTTCCTTCAATCCTGCAGCTCGACCACGCGAACAGCAACAGCGACCTACTACCCGTATGGGAACTCGACATACACCGCGGTCTATACGCCGCCATCGTGGGCGCCATCGGGCCAAAACCTGAGCTTAGTGAAATATTACTTCATCCCGGATTGCGACGCGTATTATGATGCATCGACACAGCAATTTTATTCCATGAGCAACGGCGCGTGGGTTTCGAGCTATACGGTTCCGACTTCCTGCTCGGGCCACGACTTATCCTCCACCTACACGGTGCTGTTAAATTCGAACACCGTTACGCCCTGGCTGAACAATGCGTTCTATCAGACGAATTATCCGATACAATCGTACATGGGGTATGGGAACATTGTACTCAGCCATAACTTGATCTCCGGTATTCCGGCGGGCTATTCGCTTTCCCCGCGCGGCTTCAACGAAAACACGAACTCGGTCATCTTCACCGAGCGCGCGCCGGATGGGACCACGCTTGCGCTACAAAATGTGCCGATGAGTTCGATTTCGACCTACATGCCGCCGGAAACGCATATTTATTATTACGGCGGCGGCTATCCGACGCGTTAAACGATAGTGTGTAACGCCGGGAGTATACTCCCGGCGCTACGCGACGCGCTCGATTACGGCGAGCATTCTTCCGGAGCGCTTTCCATCGCGGCGATAGGAATGCAGCCGCTCGTCCAAAATGGTGCAAAGCGGCGAGACTTCGATATGCTCGCGAGGAATTCCAGCAAAGAGCAGTTGATCGAGATTGGCAGCTTTAACATCGAGCAAGTATTTTCCGCCGGCAAGTTCCACAAGGTGCTTCTCTTCGAAGAGCGTGGCAACTTCAAGGCCCACTTCATACTTCTCGCCGGAAGCTGAAGCACCGATGAAGGCGAAGATGCCGGAAGGTTCGGCGCCAAGCTCGATCATTTTGCGCACAGCCGCGAGCGCGATCATCTGCTCCGTTCCGCGCCAGCCGGCGTGAACAGCGGCGATGAGCTTCGATTTCGGTGCATAGAGGAGGATCGGCGTGCAATCAGCTACAGTTACCCCAAGCAGCACATTCGGTTCCGAAGTGATCAGAGCGTCGGATTCCTTAACGACTCCTTCATCTCCGTGAACGATGTGGACATTCGATGAGTGGACTTGATTCTGATAGACTTGTTTCGTTCCGGCAGGAACCCCGATGGCTTCGAAAAATAGCCGCCGGTTTTCGTCCACGTTCGCCTGCTCATCCCCGACGTGGCTGCTTAAGTTCATTCCGAACGGTTCGGGGGACACGCCGCCAATGCGGGTCGATTGCGCAGCGACGAGTTCGGGGAATTGGTCGAAGATTTCAGGGCGAATAACCATTTGAAATACGAACAGTGTAATGCCGGGAGTATACTCCCGGCGCTACACTATTCCATCGTAATCAATTCTTTTCGTCTTCGGTGCGCTTGCTCGCGCCGGTATTTCGGGCGCTCTTTCAAATAATTCGAGAGGATCGCTTGCACGTGGTAAAAATCTTCGAAGGGATGGTGCGGAATGCCAAGTTCCCCGCATTGCCGCTTCAAGTCGCGCGTGGCAAAAACAATATCGGCCATCGTTGCGGGGCACCAATCGGAATAACCATCGCCGAGATAGACAACAGTATCCGCGTCATCGCTCATCGTGAGGAGGCCGGCGCATTTGCAGGAAGCGCAACGGTCGCAGCCTTCGCGCTCATGTTCGAACGTAATATCGAACCTGCCGTTCTCATTCAATTCGATCGTGTTCGTCCAGATGGGAATGTGGGTCAGTCCTAATCGCTCGAGCGTTCGGGTGATGTAGATGCTGAATCCATCGCTAACGATGGTGAAATCTATCGCCTGCTCCGCGCAAAATCGCGCGAACTCCAGGAATCCGGCGCGCGGCGTCTGCTCCATGAGGAGATTGTCTATTGCTTCTTCGGTCATGTTGCTGGCTGTTTCACAGGCTATATGGAGGCATTCCGCCGGTGTTTTCAGCCCCGCGTCGAACTCCTTCCATATTTCAAGCGCAACTGGGGTCCCGAAACGCGCCAGAATTTGCGAGCCGACATCCCGCGTGGTAATCGTCTCGTCGAAATCGCAAAAGATCTTATACATTCCGAACGCGAGCGAGGCACGCCCGCAATTATCTCAGCTTATTTTTCTGTCTCGAAGAGCGAAGAGATGGACTTGTCCTCGTGGGTCCGTTTGATGGCTTCCGCAAAGACATTCGCAACGGACATTACTTTTATCTTAGGGGAATGATTGTGGGACGGAATCGTGTCCGCAACAACTAAGCATTCAAGCGGAGAATCCTCGATGCGCTTAATGGCATCGCCGCTTAAGACCGCGTGGGTACACGCGCCGTAAATAGACTTTGCGCCGGCTTTCTTGAGCGCGACGGCCGCGTTTGTGAAGGTTCCGGCAGTATCGATCAGGTCGTCAATGATGATCACGTTTTTTCCGCTCGGATCTCCAATGATATTCATCACCTCGGCCACGTTCGGCGCGGGGCGCCGCTTATCGATGACAATCAGATCGGTATTGAACCGCCGCGCATAGGATCGCGCCATTTTCGTTCCGCCGACATCTGGCGAGGCGACGATCATCTGCTTGATTTTCTCATCTTTGAAATACTTCACGAAGGTATTCGAGGCGTATAAGTGATCGACGGGAATATCGAAAAATCCCTGTAGCTGCGGGGCATGAAGATCCATCGTGATAACGCGGTCGGCGCCGGCGGTGGCAATGAGATTGGCGACGAGCTTGCTTGTGATGGCCACGCGGGGCTGGTCCTTGCGGTCCTGCCGCGCATAGCCGAAATAGGGAATAACGGCGGTGATGCGCTTGGCGCTCGCGCGGACGGCGGCGTCGATCAGCATGAGCAGCTCGAAGAGATTATCTGCCGGCGTCATCGTCGATTGGAGGATGAAGAGGTCCTCGCCGCGAATGTTTTCGTCGTATTTGACCCAAATTTCGCCATCGGAAAAATTCTTGATTCGCACTTTGGCGAGCGGAATTCCGAGCGTGGCAGCGACGCTCTCGGCAAATATCGGATTGCTCCGGCCGGCAACTAATTTAGGGTGACTCACGAGTCTTGAACCTGGATTACTCGGATTTAGGTGGATTACTCGGATTTAGGTGGATTACGCGGACGGATTAACTTCTGAGATTAAGGAAACGTTAATTAGCTCTGTTTTTCCGTCATTGCGGGGAGAACGAATCGACCGAAGGGAGATTCGTTCGACGAAGCAATCTGTTGCATTAATGCGAGGAGATTGCTTCGTCGAATTTTTCTCCCTTCGGTCGACAAATCCTCCTTGCAATGACATTACATCATATTGAGCCATCATCAAAAAAGAAAAAGGTTCTGCCATCTGTAAGCCGAATTCTGTCTTCTCACGATTACTCTTGCGAGTGTTCGCGAGGAGGCAACCATTACTCTGATGCGACCTACCCGAGACCAGCGGATGATTGCTCATCCTGTATCCTCGAGCCGAGGCATTCTCATTTAAGAGTTGATCTCATACGTGGTCTTGCTCCGCGCGAGGTTTATCGTGACCCCGAAGCTTACGCATCGGGCGGTGGTCTCTTACACCGCCGTTTCACCCTTACCGACGGGAACCATCTCTGATTCTCTTCGGCGGTCTGCTTTTCTGTGACACTTCGCTGTGAGCGGTTTTTCAGCCCACGATTACTCGCGGATCTTATTCACCGCCCCCCGGGCTTGAATGGGCGATCGCTCGCCTTATCTCGACCGGCACGCTGCCCTGCGGAGTTCGGACTTTCCTCTCCTAAAAGACGATCGCTCGTCTCGCAGAAGCGGTTGCCCGATGGCAGAACCTAAACCTGGATTACGCTGATTACTTTCTGATTACGCTGATTACCGAAAAAAACACTTTGTCTAAAATTAGTTTGCCGACGTATGAGTTGCGATTCTATAAATCGATCAGCGTAATCAGCTAAAATCAGCGTAATCCAGGTTTATTCTTCCGTTTCTTCTTCCTGCTCCACTTCATACGTCACCGGCTGGGGTTCGCCATCGACGGCGATGGCGATCGGCTCTCCGACGATGATGCGCCCGCAATATTCGCAGACGGCGTGCTTCTCGCCTTTCTTTAGTTCTAACGCAAGCTGCCTCGGCACCGCGTTGAAGCAGCCGCCGCAAACGCCATTCTTGATCGCCACGACCGCAATGCCGCCTTTCGCCGGCCGCACGCGATTGTAGATCGTCATGTGAAACGGCTGCACTTGCTTGGCAAGTTCTTCGCGGCGCGCAAGAAGCTGCTTTTCTTCTTCTTCCGTGTTGGCGAGCAGTTCGTTCAAAGCGGTTTCGGCTTCCTCGAGATCGCGCTCCATTTCGCCTAAGTCCTGCGCCATTTGCTGCTCGTCCATTTTCAATTGCTCGAGTTCGATACCCATGCGGCCGAGGGCTTCGGTATTCGTTTGCAGCCGGCGCTGGCCATCTTCGAGTTGGAACGTGATGGCATCGTATTCGCGCGTGGTCTTCACATCGAATTGCTGCGCTTTGTAGCGATCGACTTTCTCGCGCAGATCGGCGTTCTCCGCGGCCATCTCCCGCGAACGGCTTTCCACTTCGCGGATGTCATGGCGCACCTGCTCTACCTGGGCGCGCTGCTCTTCGGCCTGGGCGCGCATTTCGTTCACGCGGTCGGGCAATTCGCCGCGGCTCTCGACTAAATCGTCGAGCTGGCGATCCACTTTCTGAAGTTCGTAAAGATGTAAGAGTGAGTCGTTCACGTATGTTCTAAATTTATGTGAGGGACCGGTTTATCCCAAAATATCGCACGGCATTTGGCTCCGTATGCGCCAGTAGAAGGAGCGCATCCAAAGATAATACGGCATCCTGTGCGTTCTGATTCATTTCCAGCGATTTCCGGGCCGCCCTAATTAATCCGCGTGTAACAAACCTTTCGGTCTCTGCGTGTCCGGCATCGAGGAGAAGAATCTTATCGTAGTCGGCGCGGTGAAAATCGTGGTAGCGAACGTCCGCCGTGATGAAGGCATCCGCATGTTGCAACCGAGCGTGCTTGTAAAAATCCATTCCGGCGCCGCCTACTACCGCGACACGAGAAATATTTGCCGGGCCATTGCCGTTATGCCGGAGCACTGGCGTCCCAAAAGTTTCTGCCACGAGCCGAAGGAAATCCTCTCGCTTTTTCTCCTTCGGCAGTTTCCCGATCGCGCCCATGCCTTCGTTCCCATGCGATTCGGCGAAAAGCCTGACGCGCGGGATTGGAGCGAGCGTTTCGATGTCTTCGAGTTTCAATGCTTCCGCCATCAATACGCTGGTGCCGAATTCCGGTTGAGTATCGAACGCGGTGTGCTGGATATAGAGCGCGATGTCGCTTTTCACCAGTTCCCGAATGAGCGCGCCCGTGCGTGTTGCGTCCGTAATCGCATCGACATTCGGAAAAATCAATGGATGAAACGCAACGATGAGATTAGCCTTGCGCTTCCGGGCTTCCGCAATCACTTCGCGCGTCGCCTCATACGCGAAAAGGGCAGCGGTGAGCTTCGTCCCCTCCGGCAAGCCGACCTGCAATCCAACGGCATCGCGTTCGTATCCCACGGCCGCGAGCGGCACCACGGTTTCGAGAGCGAGAAGGAATTCGGAGATTGACATCTCCACAAAAATACGGCGAAACCGAGGCTGAGCCTAAAATATGAAGAAGTAATGGCGTGATTACGCCGCCGCTACCGAACGGTTATCATCCACATTATCTTCCACATATCAAGGTAAAAATAGAACCCTGGATTACGGCGCAACAATAAACTTCGCCTGATCGGCTGGATTGCCATCCACGGTGAGTCGTGCTATGTAGCAGCCATCAGGAAGGATATTCCCATTAAGATCCACCGTCGTTTCACCTGCTGGCATCATTGCTTCCGCAACCGTTCGTACCGGACGGCCCAGCATATCCGAAATCACGATGCTTACTCGACTCGAAGCCGGAAGGGACACTTCTAATTCAGGATTCGAGGGAATACCGACTACTCGAAGCGAAGCAGCGGACAGCTCCGGAGAAGGCGCGACCCCGCTAAGACCTGCAAGTGAAACAACTCCAATTGATTCGACAACATAATTACCGGCCCCAGTAGGAGAGACATCCTGTACGAATACCACGGCCTCCATATTCTGAGTATTCCAATTGCTGCCATACACGAATTTGCCTGGATCGAAAACGACATCGAACGATCTCGTCTCGCCGGGACCAAGCGGGGTAGCATCGGTCGAATTTGGAAGCATCGCGCGAAAAACATCGTTCCAAAGGCTATCCGGTGGGTTGCCGTAACCGCTCGGTTCCTTGTTTGCGAAGTAAATGTGGGATTCCTTTAGCGCGACACGTACCACGCTCGATCCCGAAGTAGGCCCCGTGGCAGAAAAGGTAATATGTATGAGGCCGTCACTACCGATGACGGCTTTGGGCGCCTGGGTCAGCGGAGCAAGAGGGAAAGCATGATCGGTTTTCGTATCATGTATCCAATTATACGGTGAGCTTGAAGAAGTGTAACCATCTATAAAAGCTGCGGGATCGGCGGAGACATTATAGTAGCTGCTCCCACCCCGCTTATCGACATTGGCCCTGCTTTCCAGATAAAACTCATCGGACTGGTCTGGAAAGTTGTTATGATAGCTAATGACCACGATTCCATAGGATGGGTTCTCCGTGACGAAGTTGGAGTAATTGCTATCTGGTGTGGTGCAATTGGCGCAGCCAAAATTATCGAATAATTCAGCGAGGATTTGCGGCTGGGTTTGCGCTGCCGCTGGATCAACCATAACGGACGGAGCGAACAAAAGTAAAATTATGGAGCAGAAAAAAAATTTCATATTCAGGAATGAACGGTTAAATTTGGCTCGTCACCGTGAGCCGCAATCCACTGAACGGCGGGACCACGCGGCAAATTCCGCCCGTACAATTAAGACCACCGCGTTCGGCTCCGTAAGAGACAAGCATCGAATGCGACTGCCCAAGCCGAAGTCCGACAAAAAATTCCGGCAGGTGGCCAAGTTCCGCGTTTCCCCAAAGATGCAAATTCCACCCTCCGAAGGTAGCCTTGTCCACCACAATGGGTCCACTCGCATAGAAGAATGCATAATCGAAGATTGCTCCAAAATTAATAGTCGGGTCGAAGGAGTATTGTAACGTAAGGAGTTCGTTCATGCGGCGTTTGTCGGTGGTTCCGAGCGAGCCGTCATAAGCCCACTGGTGTTCGAGGATGCCGAGGAAGCTTTGATTTGGCGTCGTCTCATACTGCACTTTTCCGGCAATGGTTGTGGCCCAGCGGTAATCCGTTGCCGAGGGGCTGGACGCGTTATAGGCAATGACATCACTTCGCCTATGAATGGCTACTTTCACGAAATTTTCTTCGGTCGCCGGATCGAAATCCCACTCCGCTTCCGCATACGCTTCCCAAAAGGGATAAAATCCCTGATCGGATAATTTCGGAAGAATGCTCGTTCTATCGACGGCGAGGCCAGCGGTATTATATTTATCGTGCGAGCTGGATGCCGCAGCATCGAGGTCAATCACGAATTGCGGTATCGCCGTAATATTGGCTTCGAGTTGATATCCGACTTCATCATCGAAATTCACGGCATGCGTCGTGCGGGTTATTTCCGTAAAGGTAAAATCCTTATACACTTCCGGCGGACTTGAAATGGGGAGCTTGCTGAAGACATTCGTATACGGATCTCCGGGGGCATGAAGGAAGTAGCTGTAATTTTTGTAGTCGAATGTCAACCCAATGATCGAATTAGCATAACTGAGCGATCCGTACACCGCGTGGCCGGTGTGATTCGTATCCACGAGGCCGGTGTTGAGTATGTTGAGAAATTGATCGACATGCGTGCGGTCCTCGGTCCATTCCACAAACGCTTCGAATTGGCCAGAATTAAGATCGGCATAAAAGTCCGGCTCATTGATATCGCGGCTCGTCGTCTCGTTTCCATGGAGCGCAGCCTGGGTTGTGCTGGTGGACGCTTGCAGGAAGGTCGCGCCAAGCAACAGTTTCTTTTTAAAGAATCCAAATTCCGCATTCGCCGACCGCGCGGAGATCTCCATGGGCAGCGTATCGGCTTGCGAAAAATTCGAGGAAGTCGAAGGAGGGACCGGATAAAAATTTTCTCTTCCGCCCACGGCTTGCACGGCGATGGAAGCATCGAGATCGGTGATGTCTTTCGGGATTTTATACTCGCCTTTGCCGAACACGCCGTCGAGCCACGAATCGTAATTGAGCGGCCGCGATTCGAAAAGATTGATGGCAAGCCCGCGACCAAACAGGGCGCTTACATCGCCGGCCTGGATATCGACATCGTCTTTACGGTAGGCCAGCCATCGCCGGCGAAATTGCGGCCCCTGAAATGAACGCCCCACCTCGCTCGGGTCGTCCATCTCGTAGCGTAACCCAAGCTGGAAATTCTGAAAAAAGATACGTGCATCGGCGATTTCCTCAAAGTATTGCTTATCGACCGGATTGCCGAGAGCATCGGTCGTCGAACCGGTACCATAACGCAGTAGGTTCGAGCCAGTCGCGGAAACGTCATTGTTCGTTTGAGCGAAAGAAACGAGCGGAAATGCCAAAACCAACAGGCCTAAGAGTGCAGCCTTCCAGACGAGATTCAAGAGGCGATTAGTCATCAAGTTTACAAAAATACGGCAAAGATAGGCCACTCCTCGTGATTTGCTCAGTTTCGGTACCCTTTGTCGTTCAATCGGGAGATGCGGAAGCTTTTCGCCGAGGACGAGCCGGCACACCCGTGATAATGCCTGGGTTTGCGGTCTATCGGTTCGTTATATTCTAAGCTTCCGGTGGCTTGCAAGTTTTAAAAGTTCGAACCAAGTTAGTCCGAAGGCTGCGGCCAGACTGCAGTAGAGCCAATCGTGCAGATGGAACGGCCCGAACTCAAAGAGCGAAGCAAGGGCCGGCACCTGAGTAATGGCTGCGATCACGGCAAGCCCGAGGCCGATGACGATCCAGAGCGAGCGGTTCGGTATTCTCAGCGTTTCCCAAAAGACCATTGACCACGAACGGTTTACCAGGGCAAGGCACAGGTTCGAAATGATCAGCGTGACGAAGGCAAGCGTCCGGGCTTCGACTGGGCTTGTCCTGTTTCCCCAAAAGTAGATTAACGAACATACCAATAGAATGCTAATACCCTGGGCGAAGGCAAGCACGATCGAGGACCGCTGAAAGATAGGAACTCTTGGGTCCCGAGGCGCTCGGTTCATTACATCGTGCTCTTCACCTTCGGACTGAAATACCAGTGTGGACATTGGGTCAATGAGTAATTCCAGAAGCACAATATGGATCGGCTGCAAAATGATGGCAGTACCAAACAAGAGTGGAATCAGAGCGAGCCCGGCGATAGGAACGTGTACAGCAATCACGTAATACATCGCTTTCTTTATATTATCGTAGGTTTTTCTCCCGAGCCGCACCGCCATCACCAGGGAGGGGAAATCATCGTGAGTAAGCACGACGGCAGCAGCTTCGCGAGCCACATCGGTCCCGCGACCGCCCATTGCAACGCCGATATCCGCAGCCTTCAGCGCCGGTGCATCGTTGACACCATCGCCGGTCATAACCGCAATCTCGCCCGCTTTTTGTAATGCCTGGACGATAGCGAGTTTCTGAGTGGGTGCCACGCGAGCGAACACATTCGCTCGGAGAAGGCGCGGCAAACTCTCTTCCGGCGCCTCACGAAGTTCCCGGCCAGTAACCACCACCTCCGCGTTGGCAATACCAGCCTGCTCCGCAATTGCGCGGGCGGTCTCCGGGTGATCGCCCGTTATCATTACGATGCGAATGCCGGCTGCATAGCACTCCCGCACCGCTTCGGGAATGCCATCCCGAATGGGATCGGCAAACGCGAGCAATCCCAGAAATTGGAACGGGTACGCGTTACGGTCGGTCTCCTGGCGATCGCCTCGGGCCATCGCTACCGCTAATACACGCAGCCCACGCGCGGCCCACGCGGTGATTGTTTGCTGTACGCCTTCCCGAGCTTCGGAAGATATTTTCGACACTGCAAGCACCGTCTCCGGCGCGCCTTTTATGGCGGCAACGATCTCCTCGCCGCTCTGCCAAACTTGCGTGAGTGCCGGGCACTCTGGCGTGATTGGGAACTGATCCAAAAGCGAATCACCCGCGATAATTGCTTCCTTTTCGTTTGCAAGTGCCAGAACGGCCTTGTCCATAGGGTCGAAACTATTAGGGCGAGAGCTATACCATGCCGCCTGAAGAAGGCCGAGTGCCGCCTCATCCGTGAGGTCGCGAGAAGTGTGAATGCCACCCATTGGGGTCGCAATTTCAATAAGGGACATTTCATTCTTAGTTATCGTACCAGTCTTATCGACGCATAGCGTGGTCACGGTACCCAATGCTTCGACGGCCGAAAGCCGCCGCACAAGAATTCCAAAGTTGGAAAGCTTCTTTGCCCCAAGTGCAAGAAAGACGGAGAGGACAACCGGAAATTCTTCCGGCAGTAGCGCCATCGCAAGCGCTATTCCTGCAAGTATTGCGGGCATCCAACCGCCGCGCAACGAGTGATATGCAAAAACGACGATCACGCACGCCGCAAGACCAGCAATGGCAAGCCGGCGTACAAGCGCGGCGGTTTGCGCTTCGAGCGGGGTCTTGCCAGTTTCGATGGAGGAAAGGGCTTTGCCGATCTTGCCAATCTCAGTCAGGCTCCCGGTATGGAGCACCCGGGTGGACGCTGTACCATCGACAACCAACGAGCCGCTGAATACTTTGTTAGATTCTTCTACCGCGTTCCCGGCGACCTCATCCCATGGTGTTTTGGGAACCGGCAAAGATTCTCCCGTCAGTAAGGATTCGTCGGTCATGAAGTTCATTGCCGTTAGCAGCGCAGCATCGCCGCACACTCGATCGCCTTCGGAAAGAAGCATAATATCCCCCGGCACCAGTTCACGGGAAGGAATTTTCTGCTCGCTCCCACTTCGGACGACTCGCACTCGCGGGCTGGTAAGCTCCTTGAGCGCCTGCACGGCCCGCGATGAACGAACATCCTGAACGATGTTGATTGCGATGACGAGCAGTGCGGAACCAAGTAACAGTATGGCCTCCGAGCTTTCCCCAAGTATTGCATAAATGGAAGCGGCCACGAGCAAGAGGAGGAGCATCGGTTCCCGAATCACCGATAAAAAGATCTTGAAGGTATTTTTCCGTTCGGAAGCGAGTTCGTTTGGACCGTATTCTCTTAATCGTTTTGCAGCTTCGCGCTCGTCCAGACCTACTAGGTGTTCAATTCTCATGGAGGTTAAGGGAGGAATATCTAATAAAAACACTTCTTTCTTCGAAATCGTGTTTAAGTGTGGATTCTTCTTTCATCATTACATGATCAAACCAATACGTCTACTCCGAATTGCGCTTGGCGTTTTACTTATTCTCGTTGGCGCGATCGGGCATTTAATTCCCCTCTTTCCGGGGACGTATTTCATTGTAGCAGGGATACTTCTTCTTGCGGAAGCGGTGCCCGCGGTTCAAGTTCGTCTGAAGCGCATTGAAGACAGGTATCCTTACATTCACACTATCATCGGGCATCTCCGATCGTCGGATGGCTCGCTCAATCTCACCAGGGTCACACTTTCATTGATTGCGGTGATAATTGTTTTCGGAACGACCCTATTCTTGCTGGTACGACTTTTACGAGGTTATTAATTCCTTGATAGATAAGGAAAAACCCCGGCCAAAGTGACCGGGGTTTTTGTGGAGATGAGGGGAGTCGAACCCCTGTCCGAAAAACGCCACCGAAGGGTACTACGCGCATAGTTTCCCGATTTATTAGCGTGCCTTCGGGCCATAGCAGGAAACGACCGACCCAAAAGCACCGCCCTTCCTGGATGCACGATTGCTCGTGCTACTGCCGGCAAGCGAAAGGCGCTCTCACCGGAAGAGATTAGACATTTTCGGCACCTCGTAGCAGACCCGCCTAATCTAAAGGCCTGTGGAGATGGGCGCCCTCCCACCGATTCGGTGAGATAGCAGCATCGACTTCAGATGGACGATTGCTCGTCCGCTCTAAAGGAGCTTAGGCAGCCATTGCGTAGCTATAAGAGTTCGCAATTAGGTTTTGCCGCAAGTTTGAGTCAGGATCATCGCTGATCCACGAGCGTTTGCGGCCCCACTCGGCGCGCACCACGCATGAAGCATCGTCGCCGATGCGGCTCATGCTTTACAACGACTGAGCATTCCCCGTCGAAGCCAATGCATCCCCGTTTGGCAATTATGAAGTATGAAGTATGAATTATGAAATTTAGGCTTCAACTCCCTACTTGCCATTTCACTAAACGAAATATCCGGCGAGCTGTTCCTTAGAGGAAAGTCATAAATTCCGCGTTCAATCAAGGCTATTTCGATGGTAGAACCCATATTGTGAAATCATAAAAAAGTTCGGCAAAGGTAATGATGCCGAGCGAAAGGCCGAGATATTCTTTGAGTTGCGACGGTTTTCCCCAATCAGAAAGGGGGATTCCGGCTAAGCTGCCGAGGACAGCCCCAAGAATACTAAAGCCCCAATCGCCCGATTTCAAGTGTAGAAGGGTTGTCGTAGTGTAGTGGATCGCAAGTGGAGTCGCAACCCAGGCGCCAAGAAGCCCGAGCATGAAAGGGCCGACGACCGCCGAGGGCCGAAGCACGTTCGGCCCGGCTAAGACGAAAAATGTGGAATTGAACGCAACTTCGCCAGCAAGGAATTGCCATGCAATATCCTCGACATGAAGCGACGAGTCGGGTTGGACAAAAGAGGAATCCTTACGATTCAATGTTGCATGCTGGACAGAATCCCGAAATTGCGCGAAACCCATAATTGGAATCAGCGTGGAAATACAAACAACAATGAAAATGTGGCCCCTCATCGAAGCCAAAAACACGTTAGGAATGCGTTTCGTCACAGACCCAAAAATTAATCCTGCCTTTTTCTTTTCGTAATTTTGAAGGTGCGCCGCATATTTGATACTATTTTTCTCGCGCTCGGGCTCGCCATGCTGGCGCTGTTCACCACTCGCTACCGGATGCCGTTTCGGCTGGATGACGTGGTGCTGATGCTTTGGGCGCAGACGCATTCGGCGCTGGATGCATTCAATCCCATCAAAGGGCAGCTTATTAACAGCTTTCGCCCCGCCTTCGCGCTTGCCGCCTGGCTACTGACGCGGCTGGCTGGATGGAATCATCCCTTCTGGTGGCATCTTACGCTCGATCTCTCGCTCTTCACCGGCATCGCATTTACCGGCCTCACTGCGCGCTATGTTACCGGCCGCTGGTATGTGCTTCAAATTTCAATTGCACTTTATTTCGTCGCTTTTCTGCCCATACTTAATATCTTCTTTTGGTATAGCGATCTTACCTTCGGCCTCGAACTCGCCTTCACCGCATCGGCCTGGTATTTCGGGCTTCGCGGACTTTATGAAGCCCGGATACGATTTTGGCTGGCCGCGATGGCGCTTGCGATCATAGCAGTGCTTTCGAAAGAGCCGGCATCCGTCCTTGTTCATGTCGTTTTGATTGGTTCGTTTCTGCTAAATCGGGATCGTATCATCGCGGAATGGAAAGCTCGGCCCGCTTCTCATCGATACGTTGCCATTGCAAGTTATGCAATTCTCTTTGCACTCTCGGCGTGGCTTGCGATTGTTTCGCCGACCCGTTCCAATCGTTTTTTTGCATTTAGCTCGCCGGACCTTGCCTTTTTTATTCGCGACCGAATTGATTATTACAGCGCGATTTATCTAAGCATCACGGCTCGGCTGCTTCTCTTTTCTCCAATTGTTTATGCATTCCTTCTCGGATCTTTTCGAGAAAGGATGGCACTGCCGAAGTTCATCCGCTTTTCGTTCATCACGGTTCTTTCGGTAGTTCTCAGCGTGCTGCTTTTTCAAAATGTTCTCATCGCCCTTCCACTTGTAACCTTTATTTTTCTGGTGCTTTTCACGCAGGGCCGGGAAGGAGGCCCTTCCCGGCACACAGAATATATTATGCGATTGCTACCATTTTTAGCGTGCCTTCTTTTGGCATTCGCCGCGCTCCTTATCACGATCCAGCTTGTGAAAACGCAGCTGACCGAAGCGGCGCTTCTCACCGCCATTCTTTCCTCCTGGGCGTGGTCTGTCTGGATTGAAGATTTTGGGGAAGCAATCGAGCCATATAAATCTCTCACGTTCTTCCGGCGCGGCGCGATCGCCGTCGGGGTTTTGATTGCCTTCGTTCTCGCGGCAGGTATCTGGCCGCGACTGGCGAGTGAAGAGCGATTGCTCCGAGAAGTTAGAGATGTCAGGCAAAATGCCAACGATGCCATCCAGTGGTCTGCATTCCATCTTCCTCGCGGTTCGCTCCTCGCGGTTACGCAATATAGCCTTTATGGCATCGATGGCGCCGGCGCGCTCACACCGAAGCCGGACGAAACGAAACTTGCGGATCAATATACCTTCGATGCCGGCTTCGTCTTCGATGCGCTTACGGTCTTGGGACGGCCTGATTTCCGGCGCACCTATCTTTCCGATTCCATTGTGCTCACTCGTGTGCTCGAAGCCATGCGAAACCGGCCCCATTCCTACGTATTGCTTCAATCGCAACTGGACATCGATTATTTTCACGGTATCCCTGGAAATTCTCCGTTACTTTTTAACCGCGATACGCTGGCCGCGCATTTTACTCGTGGGCCGTATCCCTGCGAAATATGGGAATTGAGAAAATAAAAACCGCTTGCTCCCCCT
>DASRZC010000082.1:0-2459 GCA_035686785.1 Kapaibacterium sp. (SeqCode) | reverse complement strand
CATCCCACGAAATTGGGAACCATCGAGACGATCACCTTCGATGATGTATCATTCAAACATCTCACGGCTTCGACCTATGCGCTCTCGCACATTACCTTCGATGTCGAGCGTGGCGAGACCGTTGCCTTCGTTGGCCCGTCGGGCGCGGGAAAAACGACGCTCGTAAAACTGCTGGTGGGGCTGTATCCTCCTCAATCGGGTCAGGTCCGCTACAATGCTATCAGCGGGAATGACATCGACGTGGATGAACTCCGCGAGCGGATCGGTTTCGTCACGCAGGATACCCAGCTTTTTTCGGGGACGATCCGGGAGAATTTGCTTTTCGTCAATCCCACAGCCAGCGATGCGGAGTGCATGGAAGTGCTCGACAAAGCTTCCTGCCAGAGCCTGCTGGCCCGCGCGCCGGAGGGATTGGATACCGTCATCGGCGAAGGCGGCGTGAAAGTTTCGGGCGGAGAGAAGCAGCGGCTTTCAATTGCGCGCGCGCTCTTGCGACGCCCAAGCCTCCTCGTCTTCGACGAAGCGACCTCCTCGCTCGATTCGCTGACGGAAGAAGAAATTACGACGACCATTCGGGAAGTCTCCGAAGGCTCGGATATGATCACGGTGCTCATCGCGCACCGGCTTTCGACGATCATGCATGCCGACCGGATTTACGTCCTGGAGCAAGGCCAGATCGTGGAATCGGGCCGGCATCACGACCTTCTCGAAATGAAGGGATTGTATTATGCGATGTGGCGCCAACAAATCGGCGAACGCACGCACGCGCCGAAGTTCGCGCAGAACGTGCTCACTCACACGAACGGTAAGACCATTGCGGCGGGGGTAGCGGCCGGCGTATAAGGATGTTCCGCCGGCTCGCTAATTCAAACTATTTCCGATCCGCGACGGGCAGCCATTTGCTATCGACCGGCCCCGTGTATTCTGCGGTCGGACGAATGATGCGGTTGTGCGCGTATTGTTCGAGATCGTGCGCGACCCATCCGGAAACGCGACTCATCGCGAAAATCGGAGTGTAGAGATCGAGCGGAATGCCCATCAGGTAATAGGTACTCGCCGAATAAAAATCGACATTGGAATAGAGGTGCTTCTCTTCCAGGATAAATTGCTCGATCGTCTTCGACATTTGGAACCATTGCGTTTCGCCGGTCCGCTTGCCCATTTCTTCGGAGAATTTTCGCAGGTGCGTGGCGCGCGGGTCTTCGGTGCGATAAACGCGGTGGCCAAAGCCCATAATCTTCTCCTTGCGCGCAAGCGCGTCGGTGATCCATTCCTTCGCGTTGGCCGGATCGCCAACTTTGAGCAGCATCCGCATCACCTGCTCGTTGGCGCCGCCATGGAGCGGGCCTTTGAGCGCGCCGATCGCGCCGGTGACGGCGGAATAAATATCCGATAGCGTCGCGGCGATGCAGCGGCCGGTGAACGTCGAGGCATTGAACTCATGGTCGGCATGAAGGATAAGCGCGGAGTCGAACATCTTCACCACTTCGGCGTCCTGCTCCTTGCCGAGCAGCATATAGAGGAAATTCGCGGCATGGCCGAGCGAAGCTTTTGGTTCCGGAAACGGTTTGCCATTTCGAGCGGCGTTGAACCAGGCGACGATGAGCGGCATCATGCCGATCATGCGAATGCCTTTTTCGATATTCGCTTCGCGCGACATATCCTCGGCCTGCGCGTCATAGAGGCCAGAGGCGCTTACGAGCGTCCGCAGCGCGGCCATCGGGTGAACGTTCTTCGGGAGTTGCGCGATGCGTTCCTTTAGCTGCGCCGGTATGTTCCGGCTTTGGGCGAGCTTCGTGTTGAACTCCGAAAGCTCGCTTGCATTTGGGAGCTTTTCGTAGAGGAGCAAATAAATCGTCTCTTCGAACGAGCCTTTCACGAGATCGTGAATATCGTAGCCGCGGTATGCGAGAATGCCGCGCTTGCCGTCTAAATAACAGATGGAGCTGGTCCCGGCAACGACATCTTCGAGTCCCGCCTTCGAGGGAGCCGCTTTTGTCACGCCATTGGAGGAACCGTTGGTAGCAGGGGAGTGCATGACCGAATCTTTGAGTTCTTGTGCCATAATAATGGGGAGTTAAATTGTTTTGCGGCCGGATAAACAGAAAAACGAGATAGAAAAATTCGTTAGCCCGCGTGAAATTAAAAGAAATTTGTTGCGGAAGGAAGTTGTTGTAAGAAAGAGCTTGCACCTGATTGAAAGCGACGCGGCCAGATTTGTCCTTCCGAAGCTGGGATCGAAGCCATACCCCCACCGAATGCGCTTGCACGATTGATTGCCTCGAAATTTTTTATGAAGCTCCGGCTTCATTAATATTGCTCAAAATAGTTTAGACGAACTTTCCCAAGCTCGGGTTACTTTAAAATTCGCTCCCGCCGCACGATCACCACCTCGCGCCTCGCTCCTGGCGTCCGCTGGCGTCCGTTTGGATGACGCAAAAATACGTTCCAGCGGGAAC
>DASRZC010000081.1:0-13334 GCA_035686785.1 Kapaibacterium sp. (SeqCode) | reverse complement strand
CACTTCTATCGCCCGCCGCCGCCACGAATAATCGAATCCGAGCGATAGAAAATGATTGAAAAAATCGTAGCGCCGCGCGATCTGGCTAAACATCCGCTCGACGTAGTTTTTCTTTTCCGCGCGCGATTCGAAGCTAAATTCCTTATTCATTCGCTACAAAAATACGATTGGTAATACTATTTCTTGGTATATCCTTCAAACTTTCTCTGAGCGGTTTGGATGAGCGCCATGGAATTCTTCCGATGTACCTCGCCTTTTGACGGAATCATTTTACTAATATTCCAATGAAAGCACACGGCACCTTCACGCCCGCAAAATGGGACGAGAATACAGTAAACCAAATTTCGCCGGTAAAAAAGATTACAAAAGCATCTGTCGTCCTCGATTTCGGCAAGGATGGTGAAATCACCGGCAAGGCAACGGTCGAGTGGCTCATGTTTTATAAATATTCGGATGAAAAGGACCAGCACAATTCCTCCGCTTCGTTTGTCGGGCTGATGCGATTCGAAGGTACACTGAACGGCAAATCCGGCTCCTTCGTAATGGAAGATCGCGGCACATTCGACAATGGGGCACTGAACGCCTCGCTAACTATTCTTCCCGCCTCCGGAGCTGGCGAACTTCAGGATATTAGCGGGACTGCAAAATATGCTTCGGGTTCGAGTAGGGTTGACTTCGAGATTGAATATGAGATTAGTGGCGTATAGTGCGGAATTGCATTCCGTACCCCTCCAGATTTCGAGTGGAATACAATTCCGCTCTACATGGCAAACATTCTCCCCCCTCCTCGCGTTTAGCCCGCCGCGATGGAGCTTTTAGAAAAACTGCGGCAGGTACACCTGAAATTCGAGGGCATCGAGCGAGAGCTGGAGGATCCCGCCACGTCCACGGACTTGGCGAAGCTTCGTACGCTTTCGAAAGAGAAGCGGATGCTTGAACCGGTCGAGGCTGCATTCCATCAGTATGATCGGCTAACACGGAATATCGAGGGCGCGCGCGAAGTGCTCCGCGACACTCGCGATCCGGAAATGCGTGAAATGGCCGAGGACGAGCTGCGTTCGTTGGAAGCCGAACACACGAGAGTAGAAGAAGAAATTAAATTTCTTCTCATCCCACCCGACCCGAACGACTCGCGCGACTCGATCATCGAAATCCGCGCCGGCACCGGCGGCGATGAGGCCGCCATCTTTGCGGGTGATCTCTTTCGCATGTATTCCCGCTTTGCCGAATTGCAGCGATGGAAGCTTGAAGTCATCGAAGTGAACGAAGGTACTATCGGTGGATACAAAGAGGTCTCGTTCTCGCTTTCGGGGACGGATGTGTACGCGAAGATGAAATTCGAATCCGGCGTGCATCGCGTGCAGCGTGTGCCGCAGACGGAAACGCAGGGCCGCGTGCATACGAGCGCCGCATCGGTCGCGGTGCTGCCGGAAGTCGAGGACGTGGAAATCGACATCAATCCGAACGATATTCGCACCGATATTTTTCGTTCCGGCGGCAAGGGAGGGCAGAATGTTAATAAAGTCGAGACCGCCGTGCGGCTCACACACATTCCGACGGGCATCGTGGTAAGTTGCCAGGAGGAGCGATCGCAATTGAAGAATCGGAATAAAGCGATGAAGGTCATGCGCGCGCGAGTGTATGAAAAAGCGAAGCGCGAAGCGGAAGAAAAATACTCCGCCGAGCGCCGCTCGATGATCGGCTCCGGAGACCGCTCCGAAAAAATTCGCACCTACAACTTCCCGCAAAACCGGCTGACCGATCACCGCATCAATCTCACGCTCTATAATCTCGCGCAAGTGATGGAAGGCGATTTGGATGAAGTGATCGAATCCCTGCGCGTAGCCGATCGGGCGGAGAAATTGGCGAAGGCGGGCTGAACTTCCCCTCTCACTTCGCTTTACTGCGTTGGAGGGGGAGTTTACCACCCCCCAGCCCTCTCCTACTCCGCTTCGCTCCGTAGGAGGGGAAGTTCATTGGTTCGCAGGAGGGGAGCACAATGAAATTAAATTTGTTCTAAGCACCCATGCGTTATTACTATACCTACTACCCCACCGTCCGCGAAGTAGAAATTCCGGACGCGAATCTTATCGGCGTCTATGGCCCGCTGGAAGCGCCGCACACGGATCGCGAGCAAATTTTGCGCGATGCATTTGCCTCGCCCGTCAACAGCCCGCAGATTTCGGAGCTTGCCACGGCGGAAGATCGCGTCCTCATCGTGCTCGATGATGCGCTCGAACCAACGCCGACCGTCTTCCCCTTTTATTACATCGTGCAGGAACTGCACGCGGCCGGCGTTCCGGATTCGCACATAAAGGTTCTCCTTGCGAACGCGATGCACCGCGCGAGTTCGAGCGTGGAAGTCGATCGCAAGATTGGCGCGGAGATGCACCGGAAATACGCCGTTTATCAATCGGCGCTCAACGAGCGCGAGGACTCGTTTCATACCTTTGGCACTGCGCATACTCCGGCCGGACCGATCGCGGTCACGGCGGATAAGTGGCTTCGCGATGCTTCGCTCATCATCGGCATTGGCGGCTCGTATCCAAACCGGTTCAAGGGCTTTACGGGCGGCGGCTCGCTCATTTTTCCCGGCCTGGCAAACGAGGACTTGATTGGGGAGGTCTATCTCGCCGGCGCCAGCGCGCCAAGTTCGGAAGTGTTAGGCCGGAGAGAAAATCCCGGTCGATCGCTCATTTGGGAGTTGCTTCCGTTCGTGCCCGCCTTCAAGTTTTGCGTGGATTTGGTGGTGGACCGCACACTGAACATCACGGCCTGTGTCACGGGAGCGCCAGCCAGCGTCTATCGCGTCAGCGCGGATGTCGCGGCGCGGATGTTTAACTTTCCCATTCCGGAACCGGCGGATATTGTGATGATCGATTCGCATCCGCTCGATATGAATATATTCCAGGCGGCGCACGCGCTCTATGCCGCGCTCGGTATTTTAAAGCAGGACGGAGAGATTATCGTCGTTTCGCCTTTGCTCGAATCGATCTCGCCACTTTCCGCGACACTCGCGAAGCACCTATCCGATTCGCGCGATGCCATATTACGCAGCAGCCGCAAGGGCGAGCTTTCGCGGCATCCGGCGATGGGGGCGCAACTGGCGGCGATACGTGAAGTTGTCGAACGCGCTTCGCGCATCACCTTCGTTACGCATGGCCCCGGCATGGCGGATCCCCCAAAATTTGGATTCGAGCAAAGCGATCATGCCCAGGCCGCGCTCGATGCCGCGCTCTCCCGCAAAGGCTCTAACGCGCGGGTAGCCCTTATCACGCATGGGGCGATGGCGGTGCCGAGGGTATAGAGAAAATTAAGAATTTAGAATGAATTGGTTTGGGCGCCTCTTCATTGGGTTGCCGTGAACTCCGATCTGATTCTGGCTTACTCGTCCAATAAATCGAGCGGTAAACCGTCTTTCCGGTGAACGAATCCGTTTATAGAATACGCGGCAAAAACCGAACTCTCACCAGGGGGCGGGCGTTGGGCGTATGGGTGTTCTCCCAAAGCTTGGAACGGTCTCAATAGAGCCGCGTATCGCGTAAGGTTTACCCACGAATAGGATAGAATGTCAGAAACAATCAACACGAATAGAGAAGCGAAAGACCCGGCGCAGGAGCCGTCGGGAGATGTTCGTTCCTCCTCCGAGAACCAGTCAGCCGCTCCTTCACAGGAACAACCGGGGAGCGCTGCCCCAGCGCCAAAGCGCGCCAATGGTGCGAAAAAACGTCCAGTCTCTGTCTCAAAGGGACAGAGCAGCAATGGCACGCAACCGGGAAAGCCACAAGCGAAGAAGTCGCCGGCTGGGACGCCGGCGCGCCGAACCGCGGGCGGCGGCCCGCGCGAAGAAATGGACTTCGGCCATATTATGCGGACCGTTCTTCTCTGGGTGGTCCTGCTGCTCGGCGTCGTGTTTTTAGTCGTGATTTTCAATCGTTCCAATACTCCGGCCGAAGTGGAAGTATCGGTGACAGAGTATCAAACACTCTTGAATGACGGCGATTTCATCTCCGGGCGGCTCGAACAGTATGGGCAGAACGAATACCGCTTCCACGGCAAATTGCGAAGCGAGATGCAGGTCAAAACGGTCGATGATAAGACGGTGAATGCGCATGACATCGTGGTGAACATGGTTCCCGAGACGCTGAACGACCAGTATAAGCTCTGGCAGACGAAAGGCGTTACGATCACAAAGACAGATAGCGCGAACGGCGTGACCGATATTCTGATCTCCTTTCTTCCGTGGATAGCACTCGGGTTCGTATGGCTCTTTATCATGCGTCGAATGCAGTCGCAAGGTGGCGGCATGGGCGGCCCGAAAGGAATTTTCAGTTTCGGGCGATCGCGAGCGAAACTCATTACCGAGAACGCGCCGAAAGTCACCTTCAATGATGTGGCCGGCGCGGACGAAGCAAAGGTGGAGCTTGTAGAAATCATCGAGTTCCTTCGCGAGCCGGCGAAATTCCAAAAATTAGGCGGCAAAATTCCGCGCGGCGTACTGTTGCTTGGCCCTCCCGGTACTGGCAAAACGCTGCTGGCGCGCGCGGTTGCGGGCGAGGCGGGCGTGCCGTTCCTTTCGATTTCGGGCGCGGATTTCGTCGAGATGTTCGTCGGCGTTGGGGCTTCACGCGTGCGCGATCTTTTCGATCAGGCGAAAAAGCACGCGCCCTGTATTGTATTTATTGATGAAATCGATGCCGTCGGACGCCATCGCGGTGCCGGCTTAGGCGGCGGCCACGACGAGCGCGAGCAAACGCTGAATCAATTGCTCGTCGAGATGGACGGCTTCGACCAAAACGTCGGCGTCATCATTATGGCGGCGACGAACCGGCCCGATGTGCTCGATCCTGCGCTGCTCCGGCCCGGAAGGTTCGACCGGCAGGTCGTCGTCGATCGCCCCGATGTTCGCGGTCGCGAAGGGATTTTAAAAGTACACACACGCAATACGCCATTGGGTGCCGATGTCGATCTTCAGGCGCTCGCGCGTGGAACACCGGGCCTTTCCGGGGCCGATCTCGCAAATCTCGTGAACGAAGCGGCCCTGCTCGCCGCGCGGCGTGGCGGCGATAAGCTCACGATGTACGATTTTGAAAACGCGAAGGACAAAGTGATGATGGGCGTCGAGCGGAAGTCCGTGCTCATCAGCGAAGAGGAAAAGAAGACGACCTCCTATCATGAGTGCGGGCACGTCATCGTCGCGAAGTCGATTCCGGAAGCCGATCCGGTGCATAAAGTTACCATCATTCCACGCGGCCGCGCCTTAGGCGTGACAAGCTATCTGCCGGTGGACGAGAAGCACACCTATTCGCGCGAATATCTCGAAGCGGTGATTGCCTATGCGCTCGGCGGGCGCGCGGCGGAGCGCATCGAATTCAATCAAATCACGACAGGTGCGGGCAATGACATCGAACGCGCCACCGACATCGCACGAAAGATGGTCTGCGATTGGGGCATGTCCGACAAATTAGGGCCGCTGAAATACGGCCAGGCCGAGCAGGAGATTTTCCTGGGCCGCGATTACGGCCACCAGAAAACTTTTTCGGATACGACGGCGCGTATCATCGACGAAGAGATTCGCCACATCGTCGAAGTAGGCGCCGAGCGCGCGGAGACGATCCTTCGCGCGAAAGTCGATACTCTAAAACGGATGGCCGAAGCATTGCTCGAACGCGAGACGCTCGATTCCGGCGAGATCGACATCCTGATGAACGGCGGCGAGCTTCCTCCCTTCAGCAAGGAGAACCGCGCGTTCAATCTCACGAAAGCCGTGGAGACTCTGAAAAAAGCGGGCGCCGAAGGGAAACCCATTCCACAAAATGGAGAGGCCGAGCCACTGAAAACGAAAGAAGAGCCAAAAACCGAAACCGTCGTCGGGCCCGGAGATAAAGGGGACGCGCTGTAAAATTTAACTAATTTGACAAAATGGAAGTTTTGTAACGTTTATGGACTACATTGAATTTGACGTACAGCTTGAAAAAGAGGGTGTAATTCACATTCCGGAAGAATATCGGCGCGAGTTGGCTTCCAATGGCACAGTCCACGTTACCGTGACAAAACCTCGCCGCGCACGACGCGAAGGCGAGGACGCCATTGATTACTATCTCGAAAACCCGATCATCATTCCTGGCTTTCGCGCCCCTTCGCGAGACGAAATGCACGATGGCCGTTGATCTCGATTTTCTTGATTCTAATGTCTGGGTCTATGCCTTTGCATCGAACCCAGACGATGCAAAGCATATTCGGGCTAACGAATTGATCCTAAAATCCGAGATTCGAATAAGTACGCAGATCATCGGCGAAGTTTGCAACGCGCTTTTGCGAAAAGTTTCGCTCACGGAACCCGAAATTCAAATTATTATCCGAAGCTTTTACCGGCATTATCAACCGGTAACCCTGAACGAGGAAGACTTTTTGAAAGGAAGCGAGCTTCGCGGGCGATACAAATTTTCTCACTGGGACAGTTTAATTGTTGCTGCCGCACTTCGAACAAAGTGTTCCATTCTCTACAGCGAAGACATGCACGATGGCCTCGTCATCGAGGGCACGCTGACCATTCGAAATCCATTCAAGGAAGGATAAGGAGAATTCATGCGAATATTTGCGTACTGCTTTTTATTCCTCTTGATGTCCGTTGCCGCGAAGGCGCAGCAACCGAAGATCGATAGCGTAAAGCTAAAGGCGATGGCACTGGAGGCACAGACCTACGCTAATACAGGCAATTACGATAGCGCCGCCAGCTTAGCCAAGCAAATTATCGTCATGGGCGCGCGTGATAGCTCGATGTATTTCATGACTGCGGTTGTCCTCACGCTGGCTGGCAAGAAGGCCGAAGGTAAGCTTTATTATGACACCGCGCTCGCGAAGGGGTACGATCCCAATACGCAAACGGCGCTCATGCTCGGTCTCAATACCCAACCTGCCCATGTGAATTACGATAGCATGTTTGCCGCTGTACATTCCGACGCCGTCCGCAAGTCGAAACATCTGCCGAAGGGTTATCAGAATGCAAAGCTCTATGAAATCTATCAGGAAGATCAAGGCGAGCGGACGGTGATGATCCAGGAAGGAATGGAAAAATTTCTTCATGACACGACCCTCCTAATGCGCATGGTCCATAATGACAGTATTCGCAAACAAGAGATTTATGCCATGCTGCCTAATCTTAAAAAGTCGCGCAGCACCGAAGACATCCAGGAAGCCGCACTCATCCTCCAGCACGGAGATGACACGACGGACTATTGGAACGCGCACGAACTTGCGATGCGGGCGGTCCATCTTGGAGATACCAATGCGCTGTGGCTCGCTGCCGCCACGCTCGACCGCTATCTTGTCAAGAAAGGAAAGCCGCAGCTTTATGGCACGCAATCGTTTCAGGATGAGAAAACCGGCAAGTTCGAACTCTCACCTGTGGACCCAAGCATCACCGATGCGGAACGCGCCAAGTGGCACGTCCCGCCGCTTAAAGATGCCCTGAAACAGGCGAACGCGGTCTATGGAAAATAAGCCATCATGCCCGTTCGCGAGGATGATGGCTCGTTGTCCCAAATCGATTTACGGCGTAATCACCAGCTTCTGCATAGCGCTCATGCCATTGGCTTCGACACGAATAAAATACGTGCCCGGTATTAGCGATTGCGTATCGAGCGAAATACTATTCTGGCCTGACGATGCGCGGCCATTATGAAGCATCCGAACGCTGCGGCCTAATTCATCCATCAGCATCACTTGCGCAACGCCGGCAACCGGCAGCGTATAGATGATCTTCATGTCCGATCCGGAAGCCGGATTTTCGGATAACGCGAGATTCAGACCACCATTCGGAGCAGGGGATGGAGATACCGAGGAGACTCCGAAATCCGAAAGGAGACGATACCATGCGCCAGAGGCACTGGTACCCATCACAATATTTTCGCCGGAGAACTCGATGGTGGTGGGATGGTCTCCGGGCACAAGCTGGAGTCCCTGGTCTGCCGGTGCCCAGGTCGATCCGTTGTTCGTGGAGTAATAGAAACCACTATCCGTTGCAGCAAACAGGCTTTGATTGTACACGATAAAACGATGTACCTGTCCCCACGTTTGGAGGCTGGAATTCATTTTGTTCCAGCTCTGGCCGTTATTCGTGGTGAGATAAAAATCGACGGTGTCAAAATTATCTCCGCCGCCGAAGATATCGGTGTCATGAGCGGTCATTGCGAATACGGATGACCCCGAAGAAGCGAATTCCCCAATCTGAAACAAATGAGACATGCCACCAGAGGTAAAGCTGGGTAACCCACTATTCGCGGATGACCACGACGAACCTTGATCGGTTGATACGTACACGCCGTTGAACAGAGTATTCACATACAGATTACTCCCGGCTGCCGTCACGTTACCGACGGAGGAGAGATTTCCCCCTAAGTCCAGCCCGTTCATATCGGTCTGCCACTGGGAACCAGCCGTTTGATGCGAAACGGCGAATGGGGTTGACATAAAGACCGTGCTCCCAATCGACGCGAGCGAAGAAGGCATCCCGCCTCCGCCGGCGTTACTCCAGCCGGCTGTGTCAAAAGCCCACGATTGCCCGCCGTTTGACGAGAGCGACAGTACTTGATCTGCAAGGTTAAGATCGCTGGAAGATGGCTGGGCGCCGCCGATGAGATCGGCCCCGACAGCAATGAACGGTGTCCCACCATTGGGAGATAAGTCGATCCATGTGGCACCATGGTCGGTGGATAGGAAGATGGAATCGGGTAGGGAACCCGGGAAATTAAGTAGATCATCCGCGCAATAGGCAGTTGCGACCAAAGAATCTCCCCAGACGGCGAACGAGGAGACAGCATCGACTTCATTCGGAAGACTTGCGTTGGCATTCGAAAACCCCGATGCTAACTTCCACTGGCCTGTCACTTGCCCGAAGGCCTCTGGCTGGATCATGACAAAAATGAGGGCGCACACGGCGATGCTCATGGCAACCCGTTTCGCGCGAGCGTTGAAGGACCATCCGTTAGCAAGGTGTTTCATAATTTTAGATTTGGTTAATTCAAAATGAGGATTCGCGGAATTCGATCTAATGTTTATCGAGTAACCACAAACTTCTGCATGACGCTCGTGCCATTGGCTTCGACGCGGATGAAATACGTGCCTGGTGTGAGCGATTGCGTATCGAGCGAGATACTATTCTGGCCTGCCGCTGCGCGGCCATTTTGAAGAACCCGAATGCTTCGGCCCAGCTCGTCCATCAACGAGACTTGGGCAACACCGGCTTCCGGCAAGGTAAAGATCGCTTGTACCGTTGAACCCGAGGCAGGGTTCCCAGCTAACGCAAGGCTCAGGCCGTTTGGAGAACCCGGAGTCGGGGTTACCGCAGAAATGCCAAAATCGGAAAGCTTGCGGATCCACACGCCACTTTCGAACGTGCTCACCAGAACATATCCGCCGGAGACCTGCACGGCATTCATATAAGTTCCGTTCGCGGTCGGAAGGCCTGTGTTCCACTGGGTCCACGTAGCACCGTCATTCGTGGAAACATAAAAGCCACTGTCGGTAGCAGCGAATATGTTTTGACCTGATGCAGCAAGCTGAGGGGGGACGTTGCCCCAATACTCAACAGCGGAATTCATCTTCGTCCAGTTCGCTCCACTATTGGAGGTGCGATAAAAGTCGTAGGTGTTGTCTGTGCTATCGTGGGCAATTGCAAGCACTACCGAGGAACCGGAAATTGCGTAACCCCACGCCGGAAGCCACCCTGCCGAAGGTGTGGATGGCAATCCGTTATCCGCTGCGAACCAGGATGCCCCGTTATTAGTGGAGACATACATGCCTGCACCGAATCCGGCACTCGCAAACATAGCATTTCCTGCTGAGATCAGCATGGTAACCGGCCAGGTAAATAATTGCCCACTGGACGTAACTGTCATGCCAACGGTATCGGGCGTCCATCGCATTCCGGGTGCCGTTTGCTGGTAAATACCCGCCGCCGAGGCCATGTATATCTTGTTGCCGACCGCAAGGAGTGCCATCGCCGACCCGTTCGCAATCGGCCATCCGAGCGTGTCCGGCTTCCAGGTCTGGCCCGCGGTTGTCGAATAGGAGAGAATCTCGCCGAGGATGCCAGCTCCGGGCACACTATCGGCACCCCCAATGATAGTAGTCCCAACGGAAAGCAACGGAGGGCCTCCATTCGGTGCAAAGTCAGTCCAGGTTTGTCCATTATCGGTAGAGATGAATAGTGAATCACCCGTCGCTCCGGGCAGATTATACGCGCATCTCGCGCCGGCAAGGAGATCGTTTCCATAAACGAGGAATTGGTCAACATTATCGATATTGGGAGTTGCAAGCGAGTTGCTAAATCCTGTGACCTGAGTCCATTGCCCAAAGGCTGGGTGCTGCAACGCAATGAAAAGAAATGCAGATGCTGCAATAGCGATAACAGCGCGTTTCGAACGTGATGTGAAGCGCGATCGGAAAGTAAGGTTTTTCATGGTTTAGGGTTATTAGTTGAAAAATTTGATTTTAACGAAAACGAACAGCTCCAACGTCAGCGATTGAACCCGACCGAATTCTGGGTCATTCATGATGTTACAAAGATAGCACATTCCTGAATCAAGGCCGCATAAAACCCGAAAAATAGATCGTACCTTCGAGCGCCTAAAGCTGCGGGACGGGAATCCATTTATCGGCATGTTGCGTCAACACCACGGCCTCATTCATTACGGCGGAAATCGGCGCCAATGCGGTGCTCACAAAGGAGGAATATTGGTGCTGCATGGCCGCGCTTTGGATCGCTTTACCATCCTGAAGCTGATTTTCAATCGTTTCGGCTTTTTGGAGAATGGGAGTAATCCGGCCAACGAATTTCGCTATATACGCGCAACATGCGCTAAGGCAATCGTTTTCGGCGCTCTTTTGGTCGGCATCTTTCTGTTTTATAAGCGCTTTTTGGGCATCGGACATCCCCTGACTTTCTCCCTGCTGGGAGCCGCCTTGAGCCTGGGTATCCAGCGCACTCTGTTTAACTTCATAATCATTTTCGATATTCTGGTGCTTTGCGTCGCAGATGGCCGTCAGCGAATCGATCCCGCCGCTAAGTTCAATTGGTAGCTGGTAAAGAATCATCATCAAGCTGTTTGCCTTACCAATGAGAGGCAGGATCTTCGGATCCTCCTGAATGGGGACTGATCCGGGATGCGGCGCTGCCATTGCCTGCGCCATGTATTGTTGAGCAAACGCGCTTTGCTGAGCCGGGTCCATTTTCTTGAGTTTATCAGGATCCATACCGGCAGGCATTGCAGGCGTCGAGGTTGCCGCGCCGGAGGCGGGCAGCATTCCGGCCGCTTCCATTACCTTGCGCCCAATTAACGAATCGTTTTGAACAACTTGTTCGCCTGGCGCCCAATATCCCGGGTTCTTTGTTGCGGCGTTCCTACTCTTAAGCTCGCTCAGTCCCTGCGCGTCATCCACTGAAGCCGGAGGCTTTGGCGTCAGGCTCGCAAGCATAGAGGTAAATTGATAATGCGGCAGCCCGGCGCTGTGCGCGGCCAGGCGGGATACCGAAATGCTCGCGATCGCAATTCCGAGTAGAATTGATTTTTTCATCTTCGTTCGAAGTGTTAATAGTTCTGAGTTTTACCGAAATGACCGACTCTCAATCGCTACTCTTCTCGATCTTCACCTGGACTCTGAGGTTAATGAGATCGAGTTCCATTTGAATTAGCATCTAAAAAGTTTCTCCAACGGAATCATCTCGGGTCTTCCGCAGTGATAAACATGAGATTTTTTTATATGTATCGTAATCTTTTCGTGCTCAAAACGCGCCGAAGGACACGCCCGGAAGCGAGTCCTTCGGCAGACAGGAATTGGAGACAATCTCAGAAATTCATAAAGTCCCTCACGAAGGTATTCTGGTCCGCAGCATCGACGACATCGATGCTCGCGCCGACATAAAGGAATTGGGAACTTCCGCCCGCGCCAGCAACAGATCCCTGAATAGCAATAGTGAACTGCGAGTTATCGGGGGGGATCAAAGTACCAACAAGAGCAGCTTTTGAGGTACTGTTGGCAGTAAGCGTAATATCGTCAACATAGGTAACAGCGTCTTGTTTCGTAAAAGTAAGACCCGCGAATGCCGTGCCGCTCTGACCCTGAATCGTTGGATTAATATTATTGACATTCTGATACCCATCTTGGGAGACACCGACGTAATTAGCAAGTGTGCCGGAAGTTAATTGCTCCTCTCCGCCACCGCCGATTATGACGAGCGTTTTTCCTCCAAGAGCAGCGTACTCGGCAAGATACGACTCCGCACTGGCGCTGATGGTGGTAGTAGTAGCTACCAGAACGACCACCCGATTGTAGGGCGTAAGCTGCGCGATAGTGAATTGTGGAGGTCCACCGTTGCTGAAATCGTTTATGGGATCGAACGCGCCCCCCGAGGCCGCGAGCGCGCCCGTGTAATCGGTGAAGTCCGAGGCAGCCGAACCATAGAACAGAACAGCCGTATTAGCGCTGGATTTATTCGCGACCGTAACCGTGACCGAATTGCTCACGACCAGATTCGTGAGATCGCCCTGCTGCGCCAGCGAGGCGGCAATATCGGCCGAGCCTTGCATCGTCCCTGCCGTGACAAGCCCGAAGGCGTTCACGTTGGCAATCAGACCGTTCGAAGTGGTCCAGATAAAGGACCCCTGCGCAATGGGCAGCGCATTGCCGGATTGATCGAAGGCTGTCGCCGTAAACTGCTGTGTGCCACCCGGGGTGAGCGTGGGAACGTTCGCCGGTGAAAGCGTAATCGAAGCAATGTTAGGCGCAACGCCGGGCGCAACCGCCGTGGCGCTGTTCGACCAGCCCGATGCCGCACCCGCGCTGCTGACCGACTTGATGCGGTACGTGTATGCGAAGCTTGGATATAGTTGCGCATCGCTATAACTCCCCGGGCCGGGGGCTGCCGCGGAAATGGTATCGAAGGTTTGCCCGGCAAGGCGGCGCTCGATGATAAAATGCGACGCGGCCACGCTTCCGCTCGGCTCGATCCACGCAAGGTTTATCGTGCTCGGCGAACTGGAGCCAGCCGAGGCATTCAGTCCCGTCGGAATCGGCGGCGAATTCGGATCGCCAGGGTTGCTAACCGTTACGGTTACGGTCTTTGTAGACGTACCAGTGCCGTTTTTGGCTGTAAGGGTATAGGTCGTAGTCGCGCCGGGGAAAACATGGATGGAATCATTGGAATTGTTGGTTTGGTCCCCGATTCCTTGGTCGATCGATACGCTCGTTTGCGTGCCGTCGAGCGTCCAACTCAGAGCAGAGGAATCTCCGATATTGATAGTGGAAGGAGTCGCAGCGAAGGAGTTAATGGC